>NZ_NFIR01000013.1:0-101908 GCF_002159465.1 Eubacterium sp. An3 | reverse complement strand
AAGAAACGGTATGCGATAGGAACAAATCCGGAAAAATATCTGGATGAACTTATGAACTTGTAAAAATTTTAAAAATCGATAGGTTTAGTTGGGAAACACATTCATGCGTTTGTCGTGGACCATCATGAGTAAATTGATGCAGAACTGGGAATAAATATGATATACTAATGTAGTTCCTTATTTTTTTACCTGTATACTTCGTTATACCTAAGTATTTTGCATTGGAATATACAATCTGATAAGTTTCCTTAATTATAAGTACAATAAGGGTATCATATCGGAAATGAGGTGTAGAATACTTGCAAGCTGAGAACTATATTATTGCCAGGATTGAGCAGTTGTGTGAAAAAAAGAAATTTAGTAGGTACAGACTCGCTCAGAAATCTGGAATTGCCCAGTCATCTATTTCTACATTGCTAAACAGGAAGAGTGTTCCAACGATTCAGACGCTTGAGAAAATATGTGAGGGATTCGATATCACCCTTGCCCAGTTTTTTGCAGGTGATGAAGAAACTCCTGATTTAACAGCAGATCAGAAACAGCTGCTTTCTGACTGGAATGCGATGGACGAACATCAAAAAGAGCTGGTAAAAGCGTATATACAGGGCATTATTAGAAAATAAGGACGTCTGTGCTGAGGGATGGCATAGTACGTCCTTATTTCAGCTTCGGGGGTTTTTATGAAAAGAAGTAATATTTTATGCTTTGTACTTATATTAGGGATTACTCTTTGTGGTTGTCAGACGCAGCCTGCAAAAACATCAACAACAAAACAACAGGTGGATCAGACGGAGTATGAATCTGATGATGACTTTGAACTGTCTCTTCAATCATCAATCGGTAAAGAACAATGCTTTATTTGCGGAACACCGGCTGGTGGACTTCTGGAATATTATAGAAAATTCGATTCAATTGGGATTATCCATTGGGCCGATATGTCAGTCACTGACACCCGGATCCGAGAATATGATGATGATGGAAATGAAAAGATTGATTCTGGGCATATGAGCACAATGGTAAATTCTTTTGGAGAGGATTATGGTTCTATTATGACACACTCTCAACCGGATAGATGTATTGCGGAACCCAATATACACCTTGGAGAGAAAGATACGATAGACTGTGAAACTCTCAAAGATCAATTGTGTCAGGATTGTCTGGATAAGGTGTGTGAATTTTATGAAGATCAGGTAAACAGTGATAATGATGAATATCTGGAAAGCACAGGGTACTCACTAATTGATTTTACAACAGGAGAACTTTATACCCTATCTGATCCGTATCGGGGATATAGTATTCGGGATTATATGATCCGGTATGATTATAGAGAACAGGGAGACGGAGAAAAATATATAGATTTGCTGATCTTCTATGCTCCGATCCGGGGAGAGGAAGGTTAAAGTATTGTTGCATTAATGGAGATACAATCATGAATAATTTTTCAGAAAAAAGCCTTTTGTCATTAGGCGATTATTATGTATATGGGTTAATTGATCCGAGAAATAAGCAAATTTTCTATATTGGAAAAGGAACTGGCAACAGGGTTTTCGAACACGAAAGAGAAAGTATAGTAAATCCGGATAGTGAAAAGTTAAAATTAAAGACTATTGCAGATATCAAATCGAAAGGACTTGATGTAGAAAAAATAATCATTAATTCTAATTTGACTGAAGCGGAGGCATTTGCAGCTGAAGCATCACTGATCAACGCCTTTAATTATATTAGTGATATTGGACTGTCAAATATTGTTTCCGGACATCATTCATCGGAGGCGTTATCTGTAGAAGAATATGAAAAGGAATATGGTGCTGTCGAGTTACAGCAATCAGATATCAGGCATCTCTGCATCGGTAAGTCTTACAGCTACAAAATGTGGATGTGTAACTTCTTTTCTTTTATTTCTTCTCTCCATATTCCTCCCTTCCAACGGAATCATTCATCACATTGTGATGCCAACATAGGTATAAATGGCTGTCCCTTCCATTTGTACCATTGTTGCTGCGACCACTTTTTCAGTGGAAGCCAAAAGACATCTGTGATGTCAAAAACGAGGGCATGGGGAAACGGAATCCCCATCAAGATGAAAATCCGTAAGTGCAACAGTTGCCAAAATGGCACTACTGTTAAACACGGGTGGATCTTGCTCTTCGAAAAAGAACCTCTCAATATATATGGGAATAGAGACCACCTTATACAACATGGAAATGGAAAAACCTCGCTATGGTAGAAATATGATTTTGTTGAAATAGTCAAAAATATTGGCTTTGCGGAATTAGAAACGGAGTGGATCAATTTGTTACAATGAAAATTCATGTATTAAAAAGTTTACTTATTAGAGCTACTTTGTTGGAGTACCTGTTCTTGGGCATTGCAAAGGTGTTTGCCTATTGTCGTTGGGAGGATATCTGATATGCTGAAATAGAGGATACTTGAAATAATGCATAGGAAATTTAAAAGTATATTTCTAGAGATAAGAAACAAGGAGGCAGTATAATGAAGGAATTATATATACCATCCTCAGATGGAAAGAATCAGTTGCATGTTGTTATTTGGGAACCCAATATTACAGTAATTGGAATTGTTCAGATTTCTCATGGAATGATTGAATACATAAAACGCTATGATGAATTTGCAAGGTACTTAAACCAATATGGTATTCTTGTAATTGGGAATGACCATCTTGGTCATGGAGAAACGGCAAAAATAGATGACGATTTGGGGTATTTTTGTCCAAGCAACATGAGTGAAACTGTCGTTGCAGATTTATATGAAGTAACCCGTTTTGCAAAGAAAAATTACCCTAATGTTCCTTACTTCTTGTTTGGACACAGTATGGGGTCATTTATGGCAAGGCGCTATATAATGACATATGGAAATGAGTTGGATGGAGTGATTATTTCCGGAACAGGCAACCAGTCTGGAAGTGTACTGAAAGCTGGTAAAATAATGGTATCGCTGACTAAATTCTTTAAGGGAGACCGCTATAGATCCAAGATGCTGAAAAATATGTTTTTCAGCAAATTTAATAATCATATTCCAAACGTCAGGACATCAAATGATTGGCTTACAAAGGATGAAACTATTGTTGATAGATATAACACAGATAAGTATTGTACATATTCCTTCACGGTAAATGGATACCGTACTTTATTGGACGTGCTGTCATTCATACAGAATTCAAATAATATTGCAAAAATACCGAAGAACCTTTCTGTATTTTTGATTGCAGGAGAAGAAGACCCTGTTGGTAATTATGGAAAAGCAGTTAAAAATGTTTATGAAATCTACAAAAAAGCAGGAATTAAGGATATTTCGATAAAACTTTATAAAAATGACAGACATGAATTGATCAATGAGACAGACAAAGAAGACGTTTATGACGATATCAGGCATTGGCTGATTTGTCATTTGTAATTTGATTTATTTTTTGTTCATTGTGGAAAATATGCGAGTTTAGTATAATATTTTTCAAACGAATGGAATGATATACAGAATAGGAGGGATTGATAAGTGTCGGATATTACAAAAAGAGCATTAGAGGCATCTCTTAAAAAGATGTTACTGAAAAAACCGGTTACCAAAATTACAATTAGTGATATTACAGAAGACTGCGGTGTCAACCGTGCAACTTTTTATTATCATTTCAAAGATATTTATGACCTCATTGAATGGTCCTGTGAGGAGGATTCCCGCATAGCAGCAAATGGAAATACTACATATGATACATGGGAACAGGGATTTCTGTATATTTTTCAAGCCGTAGAAGAAAACAAGCCTTTTATACTTAATGTTTACCGTCATGTGAGTCAGGAACAGATTATTCAATATCTGTACAGGGTTGTTTATCAATTGATTATTAACGTTGTTGAAGAATGTGCACAAGGCATGAGTGTCAGGGAGGAGGATAAAAAATTTATTGCCGATTTTTACAAGTATGCTTTTGTAGGTATGATGCTGGACTGGATACGGCAGGACATGAAACCATCACCGGAAAAGATGATTTTCAGACTGAGTAATTTAATAGAGGGAGATATCATTCGTATGCTTGAAAAATGCCGGATTGATAAGCCATATGATAATATCAACAAATGATGGAGTTTGTCGAAAAAAACAACAATATAGCCCTGTCATCGAAGAATTCGATGATGGGGCTATTCTGTTGATTGAGAGTAGTTATCATACAATGTATATTGAGGATGTAATTGAAAAACATATATAACGAATTGAAATTCAGGAGGTATGATTATGTATTATTCAAGTGGAAACTATGAAGCTTTTGCTCATCCGAAGAAACCAGAAGGAGTAGATCACAAGTCAGCTTATATTATTGGTACAGGGCTGGCAGCACTTTCAGCCGCATGTTACCTTGTCCGTGATGGTCAGATGAAAGGTGAACGTATACACATTTTTGAAAAAGATCCGATTCCTGGTGGTGCCTGTGATGGGTTTGAATATCCTGGTGTAGGTTATGTAATGCGTGGCGGACGTGAAATGGATAACCATTTTGAAGTTATGTGGGATTTGTTCCATTCTATCCCATCTATTGAAACTGAGGGAGTCAGTGTACTGGATGAGTATTATTGGCTCAATAAAGAAGATCCGAATTACTCCCTTTGCCGTGCTACTGTCAACCGGGGACAGGATGCACATACAGATAAGAAATTTGCAGTTTCAGACAAAGCACAGATGGAGATCATGAGGCTGTTTTTCACGCCGGATGAAGAATTGTATGATAAACGTATTGATGAATATTTTGACGATGAAGTATTTGATTCAAACTTCTGGCTGTACTGGCGGACGATGTTTGCGTTTGAAAACTGGCACAGCGCACTGGAAATGAAGCGTTACATTAAGCGGTATATTCACCATATTGGAGGGCTTCCTGATTTCACCGCTCTGCGCTTTACAAAATATAATCAGTATGAGAGTATGATCCTTCCGATGGTAAGATATCTGGAAAATGCCGGTGTCGTATTCCACTATAATACAAAGGTTGTAAATGTTGAGTTTGATGTTACATCCAACAGAAAGCAGGCTACCCGTATTGAAATTGAGACGGAAGGTGAAACACGTTTCGTAGACTTCACAGAGGATGATCTTGTGTTCATCACAAATGGTGGATGTGTGGAAAACTCTGCAATGGGATCCCAGAATACGCCGGCTCCATATAATCCGGAAATCAAGCCAGGTGGCGGATGGGATATGTGGAGACGTATTGCCGCCCAAAGCCCTGACTTTGGAAATCCGGATAAATTCTGTTATGACAGTGAGCTGTGCAACTGGATGAGTGCCACTGTGGAGACACTTGATCAAAGAATTATTCCATATATCACAAATATCTGTAAACGAGATCCGTTTACTGGTAAAGTGGTCACCGGCGGTATTGTATCTGTAAAAGATTCCAGCTGGCTTTTGAGTTGGACGATTAACCGTCAGCCACAGTTCCGTTCCCAGCCAAAAGACCATTGTCTCGTTTGGGTATATGCGCTCTTTAATGACAGACCTGGTGACTATGTCAAAAAGCCAATGAGAGATTGTACAGGAAAAGAGATCTGTATGGAATGGCTGTACCATATTGGTGTGCCGGAAAACGAGATCGAAGAACTGGCTGAGAACAGTGCAAATACAGTTCCAGTTATGATGCCTTATATTGATGCCTTTTTCATGCCTCGTAATGATACGGATCGTCCAAAAGTTGTGCCTGATGGAGCAGTAAACTTTGCATTTATTGGCCAGTTTGCCGAGACCGCAAGGGATACTATTTTTACAACAGAGTATTCCATGCGTACCGGTATGGAAGCTGTTTATACCTTGCTTAATGTAGACCGTGGAGTTCCGGAGGTTTGGTGCAGCACATATGATGTGAGGGATCTTTTGAATGCGACTGTCAAATTGCGTGATGGAGAACCACTGACTCAGATGAAGCTGGGAATCAAGGAAAAGATTGCTGTTAAAAAGGCTTTAGACTTTATCAAAAACACAGATGTGGAAAAACTGCTGAAAGAATATCATGTTATTTGAGTTTGAAAAAATTGAAATAATCATATTCTTTTCCATGATAAACAAATAAGCAAAAGCTTTCCGTTGTCGACATTTATGTCGGCAATGGGAAGCTTTTATTGATCTTGAACTTTGAATGAATCCAGACAAACATGTTAAGATTGCCTAGTTTTTGGATATATAGAAGACGTTTGCCCATAGAAGAAGAATGAAATAGTATGTAGAATTTAGGCAAGAAAAAGAGAATGGAGGTGAAAATATTGAAAAAGATTCGTATGGCAAGAGATGGGTATGTTTTGATTTCAATTATTTTCTATATAGCTGGAATCGTATGTATGACAATACCATCTATATCCCCACTGGTGCTATGTATCACAGGGGGCATCATATTAGTTGCCTATGGAATTGTTAAGATTATTGGATATCTTTCAGATGATTTGTATGATCTGGCTTTCCAATATGATCTGGCCTGTGGAATATTCCTGATAGTGCTAGGAGTGATAGTGCTTGGATGTAATTTGCGTATCCGTTCATATCTTTCCCCAGGACTAGGATTGTTGATTTTGCTTGACGCTGTATTAAAAGTTCAGACTGCAAAAGACGCAAAAGTATTTGGACTTGAAATATGGAAATGGATATTGACACTTTCCATCATTGTAGCTGCTTTTGGGATCTTAATTATAATAAAGCCGTTTCAGGAAAGTCAGATCAGTCATGTCATTATCGGAAGCGGTTTTTTTGCAGAAGGTCTCATGAATCATCTCACAGTCAAGGAGACGGTGAAGATTTCAAAACAAATCCAAGGACAGGAAAAGAACGAGGAAGATACTGACTGGGAAGAATAAAATGTTTAAGTAAAACTTATTATTAACAAATATAAAATTATAGGGAGGAATTCTATTATGAACGCATCAAATACTTTAAAGAAACTGGGAATCGAGCAGACATTCAATTATATTTACAAGGATCCGGATAAGCATATGCCGAAGATGATGGACTGGGCGGATAAATTTGCTGATGGTGAATTTATTTCTCAGAGAAAAATAATTCGGGAAGCAATTACAGATCCGGAACATCCTTATTATAGCTATATCCGCCGTCTTTTTAAAGAGGTAGATCCCAATGTGACTAAGACACTTGCCGTGAATCTTTTTATTAATGCCAGTCTGGTTGGCTGGAAAAAGGAAGAAGAACTGAGAAAGAAGTATAACTGTAATATTCCATGGGCTATCCTTCTGGATCCCACATCGGCCTGTAATCTGCACTGTACTGGTTGTTGGGCAGCGGAATATGGACACAAATTAAATCTTACTTATGATGAGATTGATGATATTATCTGCCAGGGAAAAGAATTGGGCGTTTATTTGTACATTTACACTGGTGGGGAGCCGCTGGTCCGTAAAAAAGACTTGATTCGGATCTGTGAAAAGCATTCGGATTGCGTATTCCTTTGCTTTACAAATTCAACATTGATTGACGAAGAATTTGCGGATGAAATGCTCCGTGTAGGTAATTTTGTACCAGCCATTTCTCTGGAAGGATTTGAAGAGGCAACTGATGGACGACGTGGAGCTGGTGTATATCAGAAAGTACGTAAAGCCATGGAACTTCTCAGAAGAAAGAAACTGATTTATGGAATTTCTTGCTGCTATACCAGTGCCAATTATGATTCAATTACATCAGAGGAATTCTATGATACATTGATTGAAATGGGCGCCTATTTTGTATGGTATTTCCATTATATGCCGGTAGGAAACGATGCTGTTCCAGAGTTGATGCCTACACCGCAGCAGCGTACCGGAGTTTATGAGAAAATCCGTCGTTATCGTGCCACAAAGCCATTATTTGCACTGGATTTTCAGAATGATGCAGAATATGTTGGTGGATGTATCGCTGGTGGTCATCGCTACTTACATATTAATGCTAACGGTGATATCGATCCTTGCGTATTTATCCATTATTCAGATTCTAATATTCGGGAAAAGACGCTTCTGGAAGCACTGCAGTCACCGATGATGATGGCTTACCATGATAATCAGCCATTTAATGATAATATGCTTCGTCCGTGTCCTATGCTGGAAAATCCTGACAAGCTTCGCGCAATGGTTGAAAAATCAGGAGCTCACTCAACAGATCTTCAATCTCCAGAAACAGCAGAACATCTTTGTGCAAAATGTGACCAGTATGCGAAGAATTGGAAGCCAGTTGCAGATGAACTTTGGAAAGAGAACAGAGCGAAAAAGGGAATCGCAAATTAAAGAAACAACTATGAATTTGAATATCAAAGTATTTATTCAGGTAATCGGAAAAAAGATGAAAGGAAATGAAAAATGAATAAAAGTAAACGATTTTTTACATCGGAGTCTGTCACAGAAGGGCATCCAGATAAAATGTGTGATGCTATTTCAGATGCCGTGCTGGATGAATTGTTGAAGCAGGATCCTATGAGCCGGGTGGCGTGTGAGACGGTAACGACTACGGGTCTTGTTATGGTAATGGGAGAAATTACTTCCAATGCATATGTAGATATCCAGAAGGTGGTTCGAGATACAATCAGGGAAATTGGATATACAAATGCAGAGTATGGTTTTGATGCAGATACCTGTGGTGTGTTAACAGCCATTGATGAACAGTCGGCAGATATAGCAATGGGTGTGGATAAGGCTCTTGAGGCAAAAGAACATAATTTGTCGGATGAAGAGATTGAAGCCATCGGAGCCGGAGATCAGGGGATGATGTTTGGATATGCGACGAATGAGACTAAGACGTATATGCCCTATCCCATTGAGCTTGCACATAAGCTGGCATTGCAGCTGACAAAAGTACGAAAAGAAGGAATACTTCCATATTTGAGACCAGATGGAAAAACCAAGGTAACTGTAGAATATGATGAAAAGGACAAACCACTCAGACTGGATGCCGTAGTGCTTTCTACACAGCATGATCCGGAAATAACACAGGAACAGATTCAGTTGGATATTAAAAAATATGTGTTTGACGAAATCCTGCCTGGTGGAATGGTGGACGAGAATACAAAATTCTATATCAATCCAACAGGCCGTTTTGTAATAGGTGGACCGCATGGAGACAGTGGATTGACAGGCCGTAAGATTATTGTAGATACATATGGAGGATATGCGCGGCATGGTGGTGGAGCTTTTTCGGGAAAGGACTGTACTAAGGTAGATCGCTCTGCATCATATGCGGCCCGTTATGCGGCAAAAAACATTGTAGCGTCAGGGTTGGCTGAAAAATGTGAGGTGCAGCTTTCCTATGCTATTGGTGTAGCACAGCCTACCTCAATTATGGTGGACACGTTTGGAACAGGAAAACTTTCAGATGAGAGAATTACGGAGATTGTAAGAGAGAACTTTGATTTCCGCCCAGCTGGTATTATCAAAGAATTGACTTTAAGAAGACCTATTTACAGACAGACAGCTGCTTATGGACATTTTGGAAGAGAAGATTTGGATCTTCCATGGGAAAGGCTGGATAAAGTAAATGAATTAAAGAAATATTTGTAATAGTATAAAAATGGCACAGGAGGATTATGAGATGAACGTTGCGATTGTAACAGACAGCAACAGTGGGATCTTTGAACAAGAAGGAAAGATTCTAGGTGTCCATGTCATTCCAATGCCGGTGATTCTGGAAGGGAAAACATATTATGAAGGCATTGATTTAATTCATGAGGAGTTTTATCAATGCCTTGAGGAAAACAGAGAAGTTTTTAGTTCACAGCCTTCGCCGGCAGAAGTGACAGACATGTGGGATAAGCTGCTATTATCTGAATATGATGAAATTGTATATATTCCAATGTCCAGTGGACTCAGTGGATCCTATCAGACAGCTCAGGCCCTGGCGCAGGATTATGAAGAAAAAGTACAGGTGGTTGATAATCATCGTATTTCTGTTACCCAGAGGCAGTCTGTGTTGGATGCACTGGTGCTGAAAGAAAAAGGGTGTTCTGCAAAAGAAATAAAAGAAGCTTTAGAACAAACTGCTTATGAATCCATTATCTATGTAGGCGTGGAAACCTTAGAATATTTGAAAAAGGGAGGACGTGTTACTCCGGCGGGAGCTGCCATGGGCACATTATTAAGTATAAAACCACTGCTCGTAATTGCTGGAGAACGTTTAGATGCCTATGCAAAAGTTCGTGGAACAAAAAGCTGTAAAAAGCGTCTGCTTATGGAAATGAATACAATTGCAGATGAATTTCATAAAAATAGTGATGAGATATATGTGGGCGTCGCAGGGAGCTTCGGAAAAAAAGAAGAACATCAGGAATGGATGGAAATGGCCCAAGAGATGTTTCCTTGGGAAGATGTTAAATACGATCCGCTGACATTCAGTATCAGCTGTCATGTGGGGCCAGGGGCTTTCGGTATGGGGATAAGTAGAAAAATTTGAATTTAGAATAAGTGGGGAATCAAATGAAGCGTTCATGGTTTAGAGCATTGCTCTTGAGACGAGTACAAGTATTATATCTGTACGCCATATTTGATTGTCGATGACAGCATGGTATCTGCATTGTGCTTAGCGGCTAAAAGCGGTGTAGATGTGCGGATTATCACTCCTCATATTTATGACAAGGCCTTGATTCATTTGACTACACGATCATTTTACAGGGAATTGATATATGGTGGTGTGAAAATATATGAATATTCAAAAGGATTTATGCATTCTAAAATATTTGTTTCCGATGACCAGATAGCGACTGTAGGAACAACGAATTTAGATTTTAGAAGCCTCTATCTGCATTTCGAATGTGGAGTATGGATGTATAACAGTAAGGCAGTATTACAAATTAAAAAAGATTATTTTGATACATTGAATGAGTGCACGCAGATTACATTAGAAGAGTGTATAGAAAGGTTGCCAATAAGGGTATTTCAGGAAATCTTGAGAATATTTGCCCCACTAATGTAAAGAGCACCGTCAAGTTGAAGCGGTGCTCAATCTAATCGGGTATTATGTCCTTGAAGATTCGGACAATTCAAGAAATGCCTGCTTCAGAGAATCTCCAATCAAATCAGTAATACGAGTAACTGACTTCAAAAGGTCAAAGTTCATGTTTTTGTCCAGCCAATCTAATGTGTATCCAAGAAGGCAACATTTATAGTACTGTATTAGGATAGTTTTATCTTCAGAAGGAATATTCAAATCTTTGGTAACAGTATGTACATATTGAGTTACTGTGTAGAGTATGATTCTTTCTAATTCGCTTTGGAATATATCTCGTTTCACAGAACGGTATATATGGAGCATGGCTTTTTTACGTTTTAAGCAACGCTCAACAATTGGAATCAAGCAATCCGTCGGTGAACCAAAATGTCCGTTAGTCTGGATGATTTGATCTACATCAGATTTTATCGTAGTTTTCAGAAGCTCAGGAATGTCATGAAAATGATAGTAAAAGGTGTTTCGATTGACTTGGCAGAGTTCTACGATATCCCTTACAGTAATCTTGGTGTAGGGACGTTCTTCCAACAACTGCCAGAAAGCATCTATGATGGCAGATTTTGTATGGTTCATATATATCAACTCGCTTTTTGTTTTTTTATATCGTAGCATAAAATGTCGAAGGATACAATGGTGTAGAATAATGAAAAAATTCGGAAAGATGATAAAAGGTATTTTGAGAATATGGTTCTTTTATTTGATAGTATGTCTGGTGATCCCGCCGCTGTATCACAAACGAGCTGATGAAGAAAACAGAGAGTGTGAAAGGGCGTTAAATATGGCTGGACAGGAGAGGATATTAAATATAGAAAATAATGTGGATGCGTTGGTGTGGCGGCTCCGTTTAATCGAATCGGCAAAAGAAAATATCGTGCTTGCAACTTTTGATTTTCGTGACGATAACAGTGGTCAGGATATGATGGCTGCACTATTAAATGCTGCAGATAGAGGTGTAAAAGTTCAGATATTAGTTGATGGCATGAAGAAAATTATCAAATAATAGAACAGAGTGTAGGAAAAAGGATTTTTTATGGAATCCTGCGCATTTTAATTATTCCGTTTCGACATTTGCTATAAAAAGCAGAAATAGTAAATATTATTGATGAATGTGAGAGTTTACTAAAACTGGGAGGAGTAAAATATGAAAACGTTGAAAAAAATAAAGCTGGATATGTGGACAAATGCAATCATGACGGTATTGATTGGTGTATTATTCATAATAAAACCACATGATTCCTTAAAAGTAATTGCGATAATTGCAGGTATTCTGATTTTGTGCAGTGGGATTTTTGATCTGGTTTGTGATTCAAAATTACGACGAAATACTTATTTTACATATGGAACGTTATTTGAAGGCATTTTGAAATGTATTTTTGGAATCTTTATCATCACACATGGGGGAATTACAATAGTGTTGTTTTCTTATGTGTTTAGTATTGTCATCATAATCAATGGAGTAATCTGTATGGAGACGGCTGTTTGCATGAAAGACATATTTCATGTGCGCTGTACATCATATGTTATTCTATCATGTATTATTATTCTGGTTGGAATTAGTATGATGTTCTTTTCACCGGATACAGTTTCAGCCGCTGCATTAATGGCAGGAATTATCTTCATTTTAAATGGTATTATTGACATTTTTATATTATACCGATTGAGCAAAATAGGTAAAAAATATGCTCTTGAAATGAAGAATGTGTTTGATGAAGTAAATGGAAATATAATAGACGAATAGATATAAGAAGTACTTTATGATTATAATTATGAATGAGAAAAGTTGGACGAAAATCAGAAACAAAGAAAAAAAACAAAAGAGTGAGAAAAAGTCAGAAATGAAGTTAAAGAAACTCACTCCTTTAGCAGCAATTATTCTGATGACATTGATTCTTTTTGTGATTGTAAGAAAATCAGAAGAACCTTTGTCTGTAAAAACGATATTGAGGTATACACCTGAAAATATGATTTTGGCTGCGTGTGTTTTAGTTTTGTTCTTTGCTCTCAAAAGCCTTACAATTATGTTTCCATTGTCGATTTTATATTTGAGCAGTGGAGTTCTGTTTACACCATTTATAGCTGTGATGGTAAGTATGGTTGGATTGGCGACAACCATTACAATTCCTTATTGGATCGGAAGATACAGCGGTGAGGATATTATACAGTATATTGGGACTAGATATCCCAAGGTTCAACAATTGGCAGGATATCAGAATGAAAATGCTTTTTTTGTATGCTTTATAACCAGAATTGTTGGATTTTTGCCAGGTGACATTGTCAGCCTGTATTTTGGCGCTTGTGGAGCGAAATTCAGCACTTATCTGACAGCAGGAATAAGCGGTTCTTTGCTCAGTATTGTTACTACTACTTTGCTTGGAACTAAGTTGAGCAATCCGTTTTCAATAGAATTTATCATGGTATTATTATTAAGAATTTTGGTTTCTGGCGGAACTGTAGTCTTGAAACACTATATGACTAAAAGAGCGGGAGAGAAATGAGAAAAATGAATAGAATATTAAAAGTCAAGAGTATATTATTTCCATCTCTAGGATTAATCTGTATATTGTTTTCTGATAGAGTAACTCTTCTGTTACCTTATTTATTAGGAAGTGCTATGGTACTTGTAGGTACTCTGATGTTAGTAAGCTATTTTAAGGAAAAAAAGTTTTTTGAAAAGCAGTCCGATGAATTAGCATATAGTATTATGATGTTTATTATGGGGATTGCATTTCTACTGAAAGGATCCCGTTCGTTGGAGGCATTAGGAATTACTTGGGCAATTATCGGTATTAGAAAGGCATCTAAATCATTGAATGGGGCAATTAGGCAGTTCTTTTGTAGAAATAATAATTGTGTTATACCAATGATAGGATTTTTCGTACGAATTACGCTAGCATTACTCCTTCTGTTTAATCCGATTGAAAAGATATCCAATCATGTAATTATATTAGGATTGGAAATAATAGCAGTTAGTTTTCCATTTTGTAATATATCCCATTCAGGATAATTGATGATGATAAGTATATTGATCCTTCGTATGATTCAATTCATACGGAGGTTTCTTTTTGCCCTTTTTCTCATCTTGACATTTTTTTACTAAAACATGTTGTATAAGCCCCTCTGAAACTTTGGATATATAGAGGGACATTTATATCCGCGAGCAACAAGCCAAGCGGACATGCTTGCATGTCCATTTGGCGACTGCCGCGAGAGCCAAATGCCCCGTCACTTGCGGGAGTATTTGGAATGCCGCCTCCAAAATAATGAAATGTGAGGTAATGACATATGTCAGAGAAAAGATGTTATACAGTAAAAGAGTTACAGGAAATTCTTGGAGTCAGCAGACCGACAATATATAACCTTCTGAAGAAAAATGAGTTCCGGTGGATCCAGCTGGATGGCGGAAAGTACCGTATTTCCAAAAAAAGCTTTGATGACTGGCTGGATAAGTTGCCGGAATCTTCTAACTAATCTCCTATCCGGATGAAAAATCGACATCCTAAATTTTTTTGAAAAAGTGCGGTATGGTATGGGAAGAAGGAGGAAAGATTCATGGATGAGAAGGGAAAAATGAATACCAAGGAATACGAAGAACTGATAAAGGAAGTGAAAGCAAACAGCCCATACAAGAGGCTGTCTTCTGCGAAAAAGAAATGGATGAGTGTTTCTGAGATGGGCGAGCTCCTGGGACTTAAAAAGACGGATCGGTATTGGCTGGTACATAAAAACTTTTTTGAGACCAAAGAGATTGCCGGAAAGATGCGGGTCAATATTGAGAGTTTTGAAAAGTGGTATGCGAATCAGATTAAATATCATAAAGTCAACGGAGAAGAACCGGGAAAGGAATTGAAAGAATGGTCTTATTCTGTTCCGGAACTTGCAGAAATGCTGGAGCTTACGGATGGTGTCATTTATGACCTGATCAAGCAGAATAAGATTGAGGTTGTGATTGTGGACTACTGGAAACGTGTACCAAAAGCTGCATTTCAGAAATGGTATGACGGACAGTCCAGATACCGCACGAAGGAGGATAAAAAGAGGGACGCGGAAATGGAGGCCGCTACTCTCACTATGCCGGAAATGGCCAGACAGCTGGGAATCACCAGAAATCAGGTATATGGCATCCTGAATAGTCAAAAGTATCAGCATTTCTTTGAGTTCGTCACGATCGCTGATCGAAAAAGAATCACGAAAGAAAGCTTTCAGAAGTTTCTGGAAGGGCAGGATGAATATCATCTGGATCCGGCGAACGATTATGAAGAACTGGCAATGGAAGAAAATGTGGCACTGGCGAATTATCGGAGAAAGAAACTGGCACAGACCGGGGAACGAGGAAGGAATGGCAATCTGCAGTATCTTACTATAGATGAAGCAGCCTTTATGGCAAAGGTCAGCCGGTCCATGATAAATGTCTGGTACACAAAAGGATATTTTCCGGTTGTAAAAATAAGGAACCATGTTCGGATCAAACGAAAAGAATTTGAAGCGTGGCTGGAAAAGAGAAATACAGAAAGGGGCTGTTAAATTATGGCATCGATCAGGGAACGAAATGGAAAATTTAATGTAATCTATTCCTATACTGATGCAGACGGGAAACGGAAGCAGAAATGGGAAACTTATGCTACAAAGGCAGAGGCAAAGAAACGCAAGAAAGAAATTGAATATAAAGAAGAAATGGGGTCCATGATAATCCCGCAGTGTAAAACCATGAAGGACCTTCTGGCAGAATACGTTGCTCTGTATGGGAAGGACAACTGGGCATTAT
The DNA here is from genome assembly GCF_002159465.1 of Eubacterium sp. An3. NCBI lineage: Bacteria > Bacillati > Bacillota > Clostridia > Eubacteriales > Eubacteriaceae > Eubacterium > Eubacterium sp. An3. The sequence goes on along the minus strand of NZ_NFIR01000013.1, from coordinate 86,181 downwards.
CCACGTATGATGGAAATGTTTCTCTCATAAATAATTATATTCTTCCGATCATCGGGGATGAAAAACTGTCGGAGATCAATACCCGTTTTATTGAAAAATATTATCAGAGATTGTTGAAAGCTCCGGCTGTGGTCAATCCTATAATTGGGAAAAGAAAGAATGAATATGTATCTACCAGTACCATCAGAGATATCCATAAACTTCTCCGAAGCTGTTTTAAACAGGCTGTCAAATGGGAGCTGATGGAGAAGAATCCTTGTATCTATGCGACCGTACCAAAACATAAAACAAAGAAACGGGAAATCTGGACTGCCGAAACTCTGATGTACGCACTGGAAGTATGTGAGGATGATCGGCTAAAGCTGGCAATGAACCTTTCCTTCTCCTGCTCTCTCCGGATCAGTGAGCTTCTGGGGCTTACCTGGGATTGTGTGGACATCTCGGAGGAAGCAATTGAGGAAAACCGGGCATATCTGTTTATCAATAAGGAATCCCAGCGAGTGAGCAAATCCGCTTTAAAAGAGCTGGATGCAAAAGATGTGCTGTTGGTATTTCCGGAAAAAAGCAAGACCAATAAAACAGTCTGTGTTTTGAAAACACCGAAGACAGACAGCAGTGTTCGAAAGGTTTTCCTTCCAAAGTCTGTCGCAAAGATGCTGATCGAATGGAAAGAAAAACAGGATGAGACAAAGGAAGTTCTTGGAGATGAATACATGGACTATAACCTGGTCATGGCAAGTACGTTTGGTCTTCCTTTGGGGGATGGCGCGATCCGGAAGCCATTAAATCAGTTGATTAAAGACTATGATCTCCCACCGGTTGTTTTCCACAGTCTCAGACACAGCAGTGTTACCTATAAGCTGAAACTGAATGGTGGAGATATCAAGGCAGTTCAGGGCGACTCCGGACATGCTCAGGTCAGCATGGTTACGGATGTATATTCCCACATCCTGGATGACGACCGGAAGAAAAATGCAGAATTATTTGAAGAGGCATTTTATGAGAAAAAAGATCTGGATCCGCAGATGCATCCGAATACAGCACAAAACACGGTAGCGGTTCCGGAAGGCGTGGATGCAGAGCTGCTTGCAAAGGTCCTTAATAATCCTGAGATGGCAGCACTTCTTACGTCACTGGCGAAGACAATGAAGTGAAAAATAGTGTAATTTTAGTGAAAAACGGGTTTCGTTAAAAGGAATGTTAAAAATATATCTCCATCATGCTAATTGATATCACCGTCATTTGATGGTAAAATGATGGAGATAATATTAAAATGAAGGAGATTTCGATGAGAAGTTTTGATTATATAAAAACTCCGGAGCAATTGCTAAAACCTGAAATTGTTCAGATGGTCGGAAGCATTCATGAGCATAAAGGTAAGCAGGAATTGTTCCTTGAAGCCAATATAGACGAATTGAAAACTCTGCTGGAAGTTGCTTTGATTCAAAGTACAGGGGCTTCTAACAGGATTGAAGGTATTTATACTACCGACAAACGGTTGGAAGAATTAGTAAGACAGAAAGCCGAACCGCGTAACCGGTCTGAACAGGAAATATCCGGATACCGGGAAGTTCTTGCCACTATCCATGAAAGTTATGAGTATATTAATCCGAGACCCAATATTATTTTACAATTGCATCGGGATTTATACTCATATTCCGGAGGAAATGCTGGTGGAAATTATAAAAATTCGGATAATGTAATTGCAGAAACAGATGCAGAAGGTCATCAGAAAGCGCGTTTTATCCCGGTGCCGGCATTTCAGACTCCAGAAGCTATGAATGAACTTTGTACAAATTTTCTGGAAGCATGGGAAGCAGATCGAATAGATAAGTTGATTCTTATCCCTATGTTTATTCTTGACTTTCTGTGTATCCATCCATTTAATGATGGAAATGGGCGAATGAGCCGCCTGTTAACACTTCTTTTGTTTTATAAAGCCGGCTATATTGTCGGAAAGTATGTCAGTGTTGAAATGCTGATTGAAAAGACAAAAGAAACTTATTATGAGGCATTACAGGAAAGTTCTAATGGATGGCACGAAAATGAAAACAATTATGAGTCATTTGTAAAATATTATCTGGGAATTATACTGAAAGCATACAGTGAGTTTGAGGGGCGTGTAGAGCACCTGAAGAACAGAAGCCTTTCAAAGCCGGATCGTATAAAGGCAGTGATTGATAATAAGGTAGGAAAAATTACCAAAAAAGAAATCATGGAGTTATGTCCGGATATAAGCAAGGTAACTGTAGAAAGGACCCTGACGGAACTGGTTAAAAGTGGATATATTGCAAAAGTAGGTGCCGGGCCGGCAACTGGATATGTTCGTATTTAAATCGGCTGTCGTGGTCGAAACCCCATAGACAAATTGACAATAACGTTGTATAGTAATAATAGAAATCTGGTCAATTGAATATTGTTTATCATTCCCGCTTGTAAGGGGATGGTAGCCGGAAGATGATATCTGTTAGTAACAACAGAGCTTTCCCCGGATGTTAGCAGCTGCAAAGAACCTGCTAATTTTCAGGGCTTATCTGGACTTAACAGAAAGGATATTCAGATTACCAGAATTTGATTTGAAAATAAAAAAAGTCCTTGATAATAAAAGGCTAAACATATCAGTTCTTGACAGGGATTGACAGAACCACAGAGCTCTCCTAAGCGAGGGGTCGGAGGTTCAAATCCTCTCGGGGACGGGCGTAAAAAGCGGGAATGATTATCAGAGATAACTGAATCATTTTCCGCTTTTTTCATATTATAGAAAAATAGAAAATGATGCTGTGTAATAACGGATATCATATGGCGTCTGTTCTTTCTAAAAGAATAGACGCCATAAAAGGAGAGGAAGTGTAAAGAAAGTAATGAAAGCTGCATTATTTCCAACTCTGAGAGAATATAAAAAAGAATTTCTTTTAAAAGATATTTTTTCAGGGATTATTATTGCCGCTGTTTCCATACCGATTTCAATGGGATACGCGCAGATAGCGGGGCTGCCGGCAGTGTACGGCTTGTATGGATCTGTCTGGCCAATCTTATTTTTTGCACTGTTTTCCACATCGAAACAGTTCATATTCGGAGTGGATGCCGCTCCCGCAGCCATTGTGGGAGCCGCGTTATCCAGTCTGGGTATTATAAATGAAAGTGAGGCCGCATTGCAGTATGTTCCCTGCATTGCTTTATTTGCGGGCCTGTGGCTTCTGCTTTTTTATCTACTCCATGCGGACCGGATTGTGGATTTTATATCGATGCCGGTAATGGGAGGATTCATAAGCGGTATAGCCATAACAATTATCCTTATGCAGATTCCTAAAATTCTGGGAAGCACTGCGGGAACAGGGGAGCTTCCGGAATTACTCCATCATCTGATGGAAGCAATGCGGCAGATCAATGTGCCGTCTGTGTTTTTGGGATTGTTGTCCCTGGCTGTTCTTCTGGCAGGAAAACGGTTTATTCCAAGATTCCCTATGTCGGTGGCAGTCATGGCAGCGGGAGCATTTTTGACGATTGTATTTCATATACAGGATTATGGAGTCAGCCTTCTTTCGCAAGTAGAGACTGGATTGCCGGGATTCTTTGTCCCGGATATAACTCAGATCAATCTTACACAGGCAGCGGGAAGAGGGCTCATGGTTGCGGTAGTTATCATGGCGGAGACACTGCTCAGCGAAAATAACTTTGCATCCAAAAACGGATACAAACTTAATGACAGGCAGGAAATTCTGGCATGCGCCGCAGGTAATCTGGCGTCTGCCGCCATCGGCTCCTGTCCGGTCAACGGAAGCATTTCAAGAACTTCCATGAATGAGCAGTATGGAGGAAAAACACAGGCTGTCTCGGTGACGGCAGGTCTTGTCATGGCAGTGATTCTGCTGTGCGCCACGGGATTTATCGGATATCTTCCTGTGCCTGTGCTGACGGCCATTGTAATTTCTGCTTTACTGAATATTGTAGAAGTACATCTTGCTGTTCGTCTTTTTAAAGTGAGTCGTCAGGAATTCTTTATTTTTATGGCGGCCTGTGTAACAGTACTTATACTGGGAACTATATACGGCGTGGTGGCAGGTATCCTGCTTTCTTTCATTGCCGTGATTCTTAAAGCAACCAATCCGCCGAGAAGTTTTCTGGGGATGATACCGGGAAAGGCAGACTTTTATAATATAAATAAAAATCATTTTGCCTGTCCTGTAAAAAATGTAGTAATCTACCGCTTCAATGAAAATCTGTTTTTCGCTAATATCAAGATTCTCCAAAATGACATAGAGAACAGTCTCAGCGAAGATACCAGGGCTGTTATTCTGGACGCCGGAGCGATTAACAGCCTGGATATTACGGCGGCGGACGGACTTGAAAAACTGGCGGAAAGTCTTAAGAAAAAGAATATCCGGTTTTATATAACAGAACATGCAGAAAATATAAACGAGCAAATGAGAAATCTGGGAATCGGTCATCTGATCAAAGAAGGGATGGTGCGGAGAACAATATCGGCAGCGCTGCATGATCTGGGGCTGCAGGAACCGTTTCCGCTGGAAATATCAGAAGATGAAAAAAAGAAAGCGCTGCGGAAAAGTTTTTATGCGCTGACGCCGGAAGAAGAAAACACTATGGAGGAATTTGCCTGGGCATTTGGAACGGATGCGGTTCGGGAAATTGAAAACTTTGTAAAGTACGTGGTGGAACAGATTCATGGCATTTCGGATCTGGAAGAACTTGCAGAGGCAGGTCTGGAAGAAAAATTGAAATTCTGGCATTCACTGGGGCCTCTGGATGAAGATGAGCTTTTGCGGAGGCTGGAATTACATATTGATGATTTTCCGGCGGAAGTAAGAGAGAAGAGCACACTGGTTGTCAGCCTCATTGAGAGGAGAAGACGAATACTCAGAGATAAGCTGCTGAAAGAACATCCAAATGTAAAGGAACATCTGAAAGAAAAACAGGCCATACTGGAGCGAAGACTCATAAAGCAGAATCCGGAAGGCGTCCGCAGGCTGCATGAGCTGGAGGAAGGATATTCAAATAAAGAAAAGGATTAGTTGATTTTATGGTATAATGTGGTCAATTATTATGGTGGAAAATGTTTATAAAATGTGATGGAGGCAGCGAAAATGGCGGAAATGGAAAATAGCAAAGATTTGATAAGCGTATTATGGAGCGGGGCGGATATTCTCCGTTCAAAAATGGATGCCAATGAGTATAAAGATTATTTATTAGGAATTGTTTTTTATAAATATTTATCTGATTCATTTTTGATTAAAGTATATGACTTGCTCTTTGATGAAAAGCCGGAAAATCTGAAAGTTGCTTTGGATGCATATAAGGAAGCGTTGGAAGATGAGAGTGCTGAAGAATTAAAAGATCAGCTTAAATCAGAATGTCACTATATCATTGAGCCGGAATTAACGTATACATATTTTGCAGAAACAGCAAGAAATAATGCATTTAACAGAGAACAATTGCAGAAAGCTTTTAATAATATCGAACAGAGTGATCCGCTATTTGCAGATTTATTTACAGACATTGATTTGTATTCAAACCGACTGGGAACAGGCGACCAAAAACAAAGCGATACTGTTTCAAGTCTGATAAAAGAAATTGATAAAGCAGATCTCCTTAATACAGATGCGGATATTCTTGGAAATGCTTATGAATATTTGATTGGACAGTTTGCCTCTGAAACAGGAAAGAAGGCCGGAGAATTCTATACGCCACAGCCAGTATCTAAAATCCTTACAAGGATCGCCATCGCTGGTCAGGAAGATAAGAGAGGATTACTGGTATATGATCCGTGTATGGGGTCCGGTTCTCTTTTGCTGAATGCAAAAAAATATGCAAAGGAGCCACAATATATCCGATATTTTGGTCAGGAACTGATGACATCAACTTATAATCTGGCGAGAATGAACATGTTTCTTCATGGAATAGCTCCTGAAAACCAAAAACTTCGAAATGGCGATACGCTGGATGAAGACTGGCCAACCGGAGAAGAGACAGATTTTGATATGGTACTTATGAACCCACCGTATTCTGCTAAATGGAGCGCAGCGGCAGGATTTTTGCAGGATGAAAGGTTTAGTGATTACGGAGTGCTGGCTCCTAAGTCAAAAGCAGATTACGCATTTTTACTTCATGGGCTGTATCATTTAAAAAGTAGCGGAACCATGGCAATCGTATTGCCCCATGGAGTATTATTTCGGGGTGCCTCTGAGGGAAAAATAAGAGAAAAGTTACTCCGTTCAGGCAATATCTATGCAGTCATAGGTCTGCCGGCAAACTTATTTTATAATACATCAATTCCTACCTGTATCCTCGTATTAAAAAAGCACAGAGAAGGAAGAGACGTGTTGTTTATTGATGCATCAAAAAAGTTTGAAAAAGGCAAAAAGCAGAACAGTATGACAGATGAACATATTGACACAATCATCAATCTGTACATGAACAGAGAAAACGTAGAAAAAGAATCCTTCCTCGCCAGCTTTGAAGACATCGAGAAAAATGATTTTAACTTAAATATACCTCGATATGTCGATACATTTGAAAAAGAAGAAGAGGTGGATTTAAACGCTCTGCTGACAGATATGAAAAAAACAGATGAAGAATTGGAAAAAACACAGCAGGAATTTTTGTCACTACTCAAAGACTTAACCTCACCAGATGAAAAAATTATGGCGTCGTTACAGGATTTGATTGAAAAGATGGAGGAGTGACTGATATGGGAAAGCCAAAGATAAGATTTGGGGGATATACGGATGAGTGGGAAGAGAAGAAGTTGGAAGAGGTGTCTGAGTTTATTACAAAAGGTGCAACTCCTACTACTTATGGATTTGAATGGCAATTATCTGGTATACCATTTTTTAGGAATGATGCAATAAAGAATAATCAATTTGTTTATGGAGATTATTCTTATATTTCCGAAAAAGCTAATGAGGCATTAAAGCGTTCAGAAATATATGCTAATGATATTCTTGTAGCTATTACTGGAGATATTGGAAAGGTAGGAATTATACCAAAAAGTATAGAAAAAGGAAATATTAATCAACATATAGCCAGAGTAAGAGTTACTAAAGAGTCAGATCCATATTTTATATATCAATCATTGTGTACGGAAGGACAGCAAAGAAAATATCAGTTAATTAAAACTGGATTGTCTATGCCTCAATTAAGTTTGGAACAAATAAGAAAAACTATTGTTTTATGTCCATCACTAAGTGAACAAAAGAAAATTGGTTATTATTTTCAGAATCTTGATCACCTTATAAGCATTTATCAACGAAAATATGAGGAAGCAAAAATATTGAAAAAATATATGCTCCAGAAAATGTTTCCTAATAAAGGAAAGAATAAACCAGAGATAAGATTTAAAGGTTTTACTGATGCTTGGGAACAGCGTAAGTTTCCTGAATTTGTTTCGTTTTTTAATGGCTTGACATATACTCCAGATGATGTTCAAGATACAGGAACATTAGTTCTGAGATCATCAAATGTAAAAAATGGAGAAATAGTAGATGCGGATAATGTATATGTGAGTGATAAAGTTGCTATATCTGAAAATGTGCAAAAAGGAGATATAATTGTTGTTGTAAGAAATGGTTCTCGTGCACTTATTGGAAAACACGCACAAATTAAGGCGTTTATGCCTAATACAGTGATTGGTGCGTTTATGACTGGACTTCGATCTGAACAATCTTCTTTTGTAAATGCCTTACTTGATACATCGGCATTTGAAAAAGAAATTGCAAAGAATATGGGAGCAACTATTAATCAGATCACTGGTTATATGTTCTCAAAAATGGAGTTTATGATTCCATCGGAGAAAGAGCAACAGAAAATAGGAGACTATTTTACTAACCTCGATCAGCTCATCACTCTTCACCAGCGTAAGTGTGATAAACTGAAAAAAGTGAAAAAATTTATGCTTCAAAATATGTTTCTGCAAAATTAGAAAGACAAAAATCGTAAAATCATATCTGAGAAAAATATGAAAGGGGAAGGTTAATGATTTTATATCATGGCAGCAATGTGGAAGTAAGAAGTCCTAAAATTATAAAGGCAAAAAGATTATTGGATTTTGGAACAGGATTCTATCTTACCAGCGATTATGAGCAGGCAAAGAAATGGGCAATCCGAACTACTGCCAGACGGGAAGAAGGAGTCCCTACAATTACAATATATAATATCGATGAAAATAAATTTGATGAATTAAATGTATTGAACTTTAATAGAGCAGACAAAGAATGGCTTCGGTATGTTTCTGTGAATAGAACGGATAAATCAGCTAGAGATAACTATGATATTGTCATTGGTCCGGTGGCAAATGACCAGGCGATTCGTACTGTTAATAATTATCTGAAAGGATATTTTACGGAAGATATTGCAATTCAGTTATTGTTGCCACAAAAGTTAAAAGACCAGTATGTTTTGAAAACAGAAAAAGCACTTTCCTTTTTGAAATTTGATGAGGTGAAGCAAGTATGAAGAGATTAGAGCCTGAAATCATTGACTATTATGATAATGAAGTAGTAATGATGATATCAGAAAAATATGGGGTAAGTCAGATGGAAGCATTAAAAATGTTTGTATGCTCTAAAACCCATGAGATGCTTGAAAATGAAGAATGTGGCATGACAGAATTTGGGGCGGAAGCAATTTTTGAGATATGGGAATGCGAAAAAATCACAGGAGATCCGAGAAATTCTGTGTATATAAGGGAGGAATAATATGTCAGAAGAAATGAAATTTTTTATGTATTTGTTGGAGTATTATTCTGCTTATAAAAATAAAAAAACTGGAGATGTATTTAAAATCTGGGAGAAGTGTGGAATCCTAAAAAAAATATATGATAATTATTGGATTTACCATACGGAACGTATAGAAAATGCTTATATGGATATTGATAGTTTAATCAAGACAGGGAAAAGTGCTTGGTAGGAAGATAAGAAAATGCTATAACTTGGGAACAGCGTAAGCTAGGTGATGTAGTCGAATTTCTTGATACAATGAGAAAACCTTTAGACAGTGCTAAACGTGTTTCAGGTCCATATCCATATTATGGAGCTTCTGGAATTGTTGATTATGTAGATGGATATTTGTTTAGTGAAGAACTAGTATTGTTAAGTGAGGATGGTGCAAATATTACAGACAGGAATTATCCAGTATGTTTCCTTGCAACTGGAAAGTACTGGGTAAACAACCATGCCCACGTCCTTCGCGCAAAGAAAGGAAATGAAAATAATTTCATTTGTAATTCGTTAGAAAGGAAAGATTATACTCAATATAATACGGGTATGGCAATGCCAAAGCTTAATAAAGAAACATGCCAAAAAATTCCTATTTCTTGCACAGTATTTGAAGAACAGAAGAAAATTGGAGATTATTTCAGAAATCTTGACAACCTCATCACCCTTCACCAGCGTAAGTTTTTTCATACCCGAAACATTCTCAATTACATAAGAACTGGCTTAGTAACAATAGGAAAGGAGACTAAAGAGATGCCTGAATTGGAATCGATGATTGAAAATAAATTAATCGAGCAGTTAGCCTATGGGGATTCCCAGTGGACATATCGGCCAGATTTGAAAACGGAAGAAGATTTATGGAAGAATTTCAGATATATATTGGAGCAGAATAATAAAGACCGATTGAACGGGCAGTCTCTTTCTGACCAGGAATTTGAGCAGGTAAAAAATCAATTACAGTTTTCATCCTTTTATAAGGCAGGAGAATGGCTGGTGGGAGAAAATGGAAAGGTACAGGTTCATGTGCAGCGGGATATGGAGAGGCTGCATCTTGTGGTGATGAATCATGAGCATATTGCGGGAGGAAGCAGTGTGTATGAAGTGATTAATCAGTACAGTGCATTGAAAACCGAAGAAGACGGTAAAGATGCCGGGCGCAACAGGAGATTTGATGTTACGCTGCTGATTAACGGATTGCCGATGATACATATTGAATTGAAAAACAGACAGCATTCTTATATGGAGGCATTCCGTCAGATTAAGAAATATATTGGAGAGGGAAAGTTTACGGGAATTTTTTCTGCAGTGCAAATGTTTGTGGTCAGTAATGGAGTTGACACGAAGTATTTTTCTGCTGCCAGTGATACAGAGCTGAATTCAAATTTTGTCAGTGGATGGTTGGATGAGGAAAATAATCCGGTGTCAGATTATATTGACTTTGCAAAAAAGGTACTTCGCATACCACAGGCTCATGAGATGATAGCCAGGTATACGGTATTGGACAAGGAAGCAAAAAAATTAATCTTGCTTCGTCCGTATCAGATTCATGCCATTGAAGCGATTCGGGCGGCTTCAAAGGTTGGTCAGTCTGGTTTTGTGTGGCATACGACTGGCTCGGGTAAGACTTTAACATCTTATAAGGCAACGAGAAATCTGTTAATGGATATTCCTTCGATAGACAAGGCTATTTTTCTGATTGACCGAAAGGATTTGGACACCCAGACGACCATGGCCTTTCAGGCATATGCTAATAACGATTTAATTGATGTCAATGATACAGAGAATGTCAACGACTTAAAGAAAAAACTGAAGGCGGACGACCGACAGGTTATTGTCACAACTATTCAAAAATTACAGAGATTGGTCACGAAAAGGCTGAAGGAAGGAACTTCGGAATACAGTAGGATTAGAGGATTAAAGATTGCTTTTGTGGTAGATGAGTGTCACAGGGCGGTATCGCCGGGGACAAAGAGAGAATTGGAGAGATTTTTTGGCAATGCATTATGGTATGGATTTACCGGAACGCCAAGATTCTCAGAGAATCCTTATCCTCAGATGGGTGATTTGCCGCGTACAACAGAAGAATTATATGGAAAATGTCTGCATAAATACACGATACAGAATGCAATCCATGATAAAGCAGTGCTGGGATTTCAGGTAGAACATAATGGCCCGAAAAATATATCTGATGAGGCTGATTGCAGTGAATATGAAAATGAAACTCATATGCTGCAGGTTCTGGATATCATTTTGAATAAATCATATCATAAATTAGGATTTCAAAATGGAAAAGGCAAGACATATGAGGCATTACTTACCACAAGTTCCATTCCGATGGCTCAGAAATATTATGATTTACTCTCTAAAATAAAGAATGGGGAAACTGCTCTAAAGATTGATGAGAAGATAAAACAGGTACTTCCGGACTTTCCCAAGTTCGCTATTACATATTCCATAACAGAAAATGCAGAAGGCTCTCAGGTCAATCAACAGAAAATGCAGAGAGCATTGGATGATTACAATAAAATGTTTGGGACGAAATATGAACTAAGTCAGATACAAGGATATAATGGAAATCTGAATAAGAGACTTGCCAGAAAAGATGCAAAATATAAGAGAAGAAATGAGCAGCTTGATTTGGTGATTGTGGTAGACCGTCTGCTCACAGGTTTCGATGCTCCATGTATGTCCACCTTGTATATAGACAGGCAGCCTATGGGACCCCATGATTTGATTCAGGCATTTTCAAGAACTAATCGAATCTTTGATGATAATAAAATGTTCGGCCAAATTGTTACTTTTCAGGCTCCGCAGATGTTTAAGAAATGTGTTGATGACGCCATTAAATTGTATTCTGCCGGAGGAACCAATGAATCTATTCTGGCGGAATGGGATGAGATTGAAAAGGCGTTTAAAAAAGCGCTTGCGGCCCTTCGCATTTCTGCAAAGACACCTTCTGAAGTACCGGGAATGTCTTTGAAGGAAAAAAAGGTATTTGTAAAAGTATTTCAGAATTTTGACCGCTCGTTTGCGCAGCTTCAATCATTTTCACAGTATGATGATAGTATGCTGGAACAATATGGAATTACACAGGAAGAATATGAGGATTATGCCGGACATTATCAGAATGTAATGGAAGAAATTAAAGCAGATCGGGAGAATCAGGAAAGTGGTGAAGAGGAAGAGATAGAAGAGATTGAGCTTGATCCGGATTATGAATTAATGGCATATAGCAATACAAAGATCGATTATGAATATATTATCAACTTGATTCAGAATATTGTGACTCCGGACGAGGATGCATCTGACATTACACCGGGAGAAAGGCAAAAACAGATTGATGAAGTGAAGCAGTACGTGGGAGAGCTCAGAAAAGAGAACCCCAAGATTGCTGATATTATGTCTAATCTGATATCAGAAATAGAACAGGACGAGAATAAATATAAAGGACAGTCCATTTTAAATATTGTCGAAAAAATGAAAAATACATGCATAGACAAAGTCATTTCTGATTTTTGTGTGAAATGGTATGCATCAAAGGATGATGTAATGTATGCGGCAACACATTATAGAAATGAAGAAATACCTAATGAAAGTGTAATCAAATCCACCATTGATTATGCAAGTTATAAAAAAACGCAGGAAAAGGCATTGCCGAAATTTAAGTATTATACGCAATGTTTAACAGAATTGAAAAAAATATTGGAGGAAGAGATAAAACCACTAATCAGTCATTCATAATATATTTATAACAAGTGCTGAAATTCTGAATAATCATATCAGCGTAAGTGATTTTTGAAAAGAAAGGCGTATTATGGTGAAGAACAAGAATGAGGCACTTCTTTTTTGTGAGTATTATAAGCAGTGGGTAGACATATATAAAAAAGGAGCGATCCGGGAAGCAACTATGGCAAAATATAGGATGACTCAGAAATGGGTAGAGCGACTGGTTCCGGATCTGAAAATGTCAGAGTTGACGAGGATGAAGTACCAGCAGCTTTTGAATAATTACGCAGAAGAACATGAAAAACAAACTACGCTGGATTTTCATCATCAGCTCAAAGGGGCTATTCTAGATGCGGTAGATGAAGGATTGATAGAAAGAGACCCGACTCGAAAGGCAATTATTAAAGGAAAGCCACCTGGAGTAAAAAAGATAAAATATCTGAATCAATTTGAATTGCGTAAGCTGATTGATGATTTGAATTTAAAAGGGGAGCCAAATTGGGATTGGTTTATTCTTCTGGTTGCAAAAACCGGTATGAGATTTTCTGAAGCTCTGGCAATTACTCCCGGGGATTTTGATTTTGCAAGGCAGACTCTCTCTATAAATAAAACATGGGATTATAAAGGAGACGGGGGCTTTTTACCTACAAAAAACAAATCATCGGTAAGAAAAATTCAGATTGACTGGCAGGTTGTAGTAAAATTTGCTGAGCTGACAAAAGAAATACCAGAGGGTAAACCTATTTTTGTAGGTGGATCAAAAATATATAATTCTACTGTTAATGGCGTACTTACAAGACATTGTAAAAAAAGCGGTATATCAGAGATTTCCATGCATGGGCTTAGACATACCCATGCATCTTTGTTATTATTTGCAGGTGTATCCATTGCGAGCGTGGCACGCAGGTTGGGACATGCCAGTATGACGACGACACAAAAAATATATCTGCATATTATTCAGGAACTGGAGAACACAGATGTAGATTTGGTTATGAGAACTTTATCAGGGTTATAAATAAAAAATACTTGCGCTGATATGTATTATTACACATTTAAAAAAAATGAATAAATATGCAAGATTTCATCAATAAAAATGCAAATTGTAGCATAAAAACCAGGCGAAATCTTGAAAAGAGCGGCTGTTTCTGCTATACTGAAAAATATTTTTGTGTTTAGGAGGATAAGAGAAAGTATGAATGATACCATGCAGATTATGATTACAATGATTATCTACATGTTGATTGTCATTGGAATCGGTCTGGCGTTTGCCAGAAGAGCCAATAAGAGCTCGGAAGATTATTTCCTTGGCGGTCGTACTTTGGGACCATGGGTCACAGCCATGAGTGCGGAAGCTTCAGATATGTCCGGATGGCTGCTGATGGGACTGCCGGGAGTTGCCTATTGGTGCGGAATTGCCGACGCGGCATGGACGGCCATCGGACTGGCAGTGGGAACCTATATTAACTGGCTGATCACATCAAAGAGACTGAGACGCTACAGCGAAAAGGCAGAGGCGATTACGCTGCCGGAATTTTTCTCCAATCGTTTCCATGAAGAGAAGAAAGTGATCATGACGATCGCAGCGCTGTTTATCCTGATATTCTTCACGGTATATGCAGCGAGCTGTCTGGTGACCTGCGGCAAATTATTTTCTACATTGTTTGGATTTGATTACGTGCCGATGATGATCATAGGAGCCGTATTCGTTCTTGTGTATACGATCATCGGAGGATTTCTGGCAGAGAGCGCTTCTGATTTTATGCAGGCCATCGTTATGATCGTTGCTCTTGTTATTATCGTAGTGACCGGTACTGTGGCAGCCGGAGGACTTGATGCAGTCATCTCAAATGCACAGTCTATTCCAGGCTTCCTTGATTTCTTTGGAATTGCCACTCCGGTTGTGACTGACGGAACGCAGCAGGTTGTGAATGGAGCTCCTGTTTTTGGTGAAGCCGGTACTTACAGTATTATGAGTATCTTGTCCAATGTGGCATGGGGACTTGGATATTTTGGTATGCCTCAGGTTCTTCTCCGTTTTATGGCTATCAGAAAAGAAGGAGAACTGAAGATGTCCCGACGGATCGCAACAGTGTGGGTTCTGATTTCACTCACAGTATCTGTTTTTATCGGAGTTATCGGAAGAACCTTATATCCTACTGCTCTGACAACAGAAGCTACGTCAGAAAATGTGTTTATCCTGCTGGCGACGAATCTGCTTCCGCCGATTCTTGCCGGACTGGTGATGGCAGGTATTCTTGCTGCAACTATCAGTTCTTCCGATTCTTATCTGCTGATTGCTGCATCTGCATTTGCCAAGAATATCTATCAGGGCCTGTTCCACAAAAAGGCATCGGATAAAGAGGTTTTATGGATTTCCCGCTTTGCGCTTCTTGCAATCACAGTGATAGCCATTGTGATCGCGCTTGATGAAAACAGTGTTATTTTTACCATTGTAAGTTTTGCGTGGGCAGGATTCGGAGCAACCTTCGGTCCGTTGATGCTGCTTTCACTGTTCTGGAAAAGAATTAACCGTGCCGGCGCCATTGCCGGAATGATCAGCGGCGGATGTATGGTATTCGTTTGGAACCTTCTTATTCGTCCAATGGGAGGTATCTGGGATATCTATGAACTGCTGCCGGCATTTGTTATCTCCTGTCTGTGTATTGTTGTGGTTTCCCTTCTCACGGCGCCGCCGTCAGAGGAAATGCAGAGAGAATTTGAAGAGGTACGTGCAGGAAAATAGATTAGAAATAAAGTTAAGAAAACCGGAGCCCAAACTGCTCCGGTTTTTTGTGAGAAAAAATGATAATATTTTGTATTTGCGTATTATGAGAGAGTCATATGTAAGTAATCGACAACCAGAATCAGTCCGATGACTCCGCTGACCCGGTATAATGCTTTGCGGGAAAGTTTTCCTACGCATTTCTCAAAAAGCGGCTGCAAAAGATAAAGGATCACCATACCGCCGATTCCGAAACGAATGCTTGGATTCAGGGCGATCCGTCCCTGAAAGTTGGCAAAATAATTGGAGTAATCCCACATCCAGCTTCCCTGTGTAAATTCCATGATATAGCTTCCAATCAGTTCTACAACCGTGGCAATAAAAATAATGGCGAAAAAAACAAGAACCGGCGTCAGATTAAATTGCTTTGGGCCAATTCTTTTTGATTTTAAATTCTTAAGAAGAATAAGAAAAATCAGGGCGCCGAAACCATAGATAATGCAGTAAGGACCAGTCAGTACTCCACGGTCGGAATATCCCCACCGATAAATAAATACTTCCAAAACTACTTCATAAACCCATCCCAGAACAGAGTATAAAAAGAAATAAATAAGATATTCCGGAACAGATTGTAATACAGATAAATTTCTATGTATTTTTTTCATATTTTCCTCCATAAATAAACAATAAGTACTTCCAAAATATATCGTAAAAGCATTACCATTTCATCACATTTGTATTAAATTTTAAAAAAGTGTCAGGAGTGCAGTCGCCCCATTTCGTTGCAGATATTAAGAAATTTGTGATAAAATACCAGCGATACAAAGATTGCACAGGAAATTTAGAATAGACGAAGCAAAGGAGACAGAACATGAAAGAAAAGGAAATGCACGGAAAAGATGAAAAGCTGAGCAACCCTCATATTTTCGATTATAATATTGTGCTGATCGGTTTTATGGGGGCGGGGAAAAGTACTGTTGCCAGCTATATGCACAAGACGTTTTCCATGGAAATCATAGAGATGGATCAGGTGATCGTAGAGCAGCAAGGAATGAGTATACCGGAGATTTTTGAAAAACATGGAGAAGAATATTTCAGGAATCTGGAGACCCAGCTTCTCATTGATCTGCAGGAAAGAAAAAATGTAATTATATCCTGCGGCGGCGGAGTAGCTCTGAGAGAAAGAAATGTGAGAGAAATGAAAAAGAATGGACGGGTAGTCCTTCTGACAGCATCTCCGGAAACGATACTGGAAAGAGTGAAAGACTGTGATGACCGCCCATTATTAAATGGATCTAAGAATGTGGAGCACATTACTAAGCTGATGGAGGCAAGAAGACCGAAATATGAGGCGGCAGCGGATATAATCATCGCTACCGATGGAAAATCTGCCTCTGAAATTTGCCGGGAAATTGTCGGGAAACTGCAGGAAGTATAGATGGAGGGAAGCAAATGAATCCAGTAATAGTCAGAAAAGTAAAAATCGGCGAAGGAATGCCGAAAATCTGTGTGCCTGTGGTGGGAGTAACAAGAGACGAGATCTTTGCGCAGGCGGAAAATATAGCGGAGCTTTCCGTCGATATTGTGGAATGGCGGGGAGATTGGTTTAAAGATATCACAGAACAGCAGCAGGTAAGAGAGATTCTCTCAGGGCTCAGAAAAATTCTAAAAGAAACGCCTCTTCTTTTTACTTTCAGGACACTGCAGGAAGGCGGAGAGAGAGAGTTAGATGTACATAGCTATGAACTTCTCAACAGATTTGTCATAGAAACAGGATATGCGGATATGATCGATGTGGAGCTTTTTATCGAGACAAAGAAAATGGCGGAAGTCAAAGACGGAGTAATAACAAATCTGATCAGGGAGGCGCACGCACACGGAGTTAAGGTAGTTGCGTCCAATCATGATTTTATGAAGACGCCGTCCAAAGATGTCATCATAAAGCGATTGTGCGTAATGCAGGAGGCTGGAGCTGACATTGCAAAAATTGCGGTGATGCCGCAGAATAAAGAAGATGTACTGACCTTGCTTCAGGCCACTGAAGAAATGTGCCGGATACATGGGAAAACGCCGGTGATCACCATGTCCATGTCCGGTTCCGGTTTGATCAGCCGCCTGTGCGGAGAAGTCTTCGGGTCGGCTGTTACATTCGGAAGCGCCGGACAGGCATCGGCGCCGGGACAGATGGACGCAGCGGAACTCAGAAATATTCTGAACACTATTCACAGAAATCTGTTATAAAATATATAAAATGTTATGCAGCGGCTTTGTAAGTAAAATTTAAAGATTGTGTGAAATACTTGTATATGTCTTTGTATAATGATAGAATTGGTAAACAGGCTGTTTTCAGATGAGTTATTTTGAGACAATATTATAGAAGGAGAATATTATGGCTGGAGCATTGAGCGGATTAAAGATACTTGATTTTTCTACATTGCTGCCCGGACCGCTTGCAACAATGCATCTGGCGGATATGGGGGCGGAAGTGCTTCGTGTCACTTCCGGCACAAGGGCGGATCTGGTACAGACAATGCCTCCATATGTACCGGGAATGAATATTTCCGCCACAGCCGCCCAGATCGGAAGAAATAAAAAAGTGATCACATTGAATCTGAAAGATTCCCGGGCGGTTCAGATCATAAAGGAATTAATCAGAGAATATGACATCGTTTTAGAGCAGTTCAGACCGGGCGTCATGAAAAAGCTGGGGATGGACTACGAGACGCTGTCTGCAATTAATCCAGGGATTATCTATTGCTCCTTAACGGGATATGGTCAGGATGGCCCTATGGCTGTAAAGGCAGGACATGATATTAATTATCTGTCTTTAAGCGGTATGATGAGCTATGCCGGAAGGAAAAAAGACGGGCCGTCGTTGATGGGAATCCAGATAGCGGATATTGCTTCCGGAACCAATAATACGATAATCAGCATCCTGGCTGCGGTAATTTACAGAAACAATACAGGCAGGGGACAATATCTGGACGTGTCCATGACCGATGGGGTGTTTGCTCTTAACGCCATGAGCGGACCCGGAGTACTGGCGACAGGAGAGAATCCGAAGCGGGAAGGAGAGCTGTTAAACGGCGGTTCACTGTATGATTTCTATGAGACGAAAGACGGCGAATATGTAAGCTTCGGAGGTCTGGAACCGAAGTTCTTTGCTGATTTCTGCAGAGTCATACACAGAGAGGAATGGATAGAAAAGGGAGTCCAGGCCGGCGATGAGATTAAAAATGAAGTGCGGGAGATTATGAAAACGAAAACCAGAGATGAGTGGATGTCCATCTTTTGGGAGGCCGACGCATGTTTTGAACCGGTATTATCGCTTTCGGAGGCCTTAAACGGCGAGCTTGCCAGAGAAAGAAATATGGTTGTGGATGTACCTGCAGCGGAGGGAAAAACGATTCGCCAGATTGGAAGTCCGTTTAAATTCTCAGAATCACCTGTGGAGTACAAATTTGCAGGCAGAACTCTGGAACAGGCGGACACAGAAGAAGTTCTTATGGCATTAGGGTATTCCATGGAAGAGATAGAATCTCTCGCCAGAGAAGGCGTGCTCCAATAAATAATGATTTTTGCAGAGACTTTACAGGAGAGATGAGTATGAAAGGGTTGTTTATTATTAATCCGTCATCCGGCAGACAGAATTTTCACGATAAAATAAAAGAGATTGCAGGTAATCTGATCATGGATCAGATATGCAATACGATAGATGTTTTCTATACGGAAAAACAGGATGACGCTCTCAACAGGGCGCAGAAGCTGAAAACCGGAGAATATGATTTTGTGGTTGCCGTAGGCGGTGACGGAACATTAAACGAGGTAGTCAATGGGATTATTCTCAGCAAAAGTGATATTCCTGTGGCAGTGATCTCAGCGGGTACGGTCAATGATTTTGCCAATTATCTGAAACTTCCGCAGACGCCGAAGGAGTTCTGTGAGATGATCAAAGAATTTAATCTGAAGCAGGTGGACGCGGGCAGAGTGAACGACAGGTATTTTATCAATGTGGTAGCTGCCGGGATGTTATCAGATATAGGATTTAAGGTGGCCAAAGATAAAAAAGCTGCTATGGGTAAGCTTGCCTATTATCTGGAAGGGGCCATTGATCTTCCTAAACAGTTTGGCAGAACATTAAAGCTTAGATTTACCTGCGATGATAAGAGTCTCGAGGAGGAGATTCTTCTTTTTATGGTAGCCAACAGTCAAAGTGTGGGAGGATTCAGGGAAATTGCGCCGTTGGCTTCCACTTCGGATGGAAAGTTTGATGTGGTTATCATCAAAAAAATGGATATTTTTCAAGTGACGCCGCTGTTATTGTCTATCTTGCAGGGCGATCATGTCAATCATCCGGCAGTGGAGTATTTTCAAACTAATCATATGCAGATTGAAAATATGGATGATCAGGAAATTAATGTAGATTATGATGGCGAGCAGCTCATGGACAGTTTTCCTCTAGATCTGGAGCTGATTCCGAAGGCCGTGCGGATCGTGATACCTCCGCAGAAAGAGCAATGATTTCTTGCCGTGAAAGAACATAAAACTTGCAAATCGCCGGAGAATAGACTATTATAATACATGTAAATTTACCCTCTGGAGGAAAGTATGTTAGATTTAAAATTTGTTAGAGAAAATCCGGAAATCGTTAAACAGAATATAAGAAATAAGTTTCAGGATGAGAAGCTTCCGCTGGTGGACGAGGTTATCGCTCTGGATGTGAAGAGAAGACAGACACAGCAGGAGGCCGATGAGTTAAGAGCCAGCAGAAAAAAGATTTCCAAACAGATCGGAGCCCTGATGGCTCAGGGCAAAAAGGAAGAAGCAGAAGAAGTGAAGCAGCAGGTCACAAAAAATGCAGAACGCCTGGCTGAACTGGAAGCACAGGAAGCGGAAATCGGAGAAAAAGTGACCTCCATTATGATGCGGATTCCAAATATCATTGATCCAAGTGTTCCGATTGGAAAAGACGACAGTGAAAATGTTGAGATACAGAAATACGGCGATCCGGTAGTTCCGGACTTTGAGATTCCGTACCACACAGATATCATGGAAAGATTCAACGGCATTGATCTGGAGAGCGCCAGAAAGGTGGCCGGCAATGGTTTCTATTATCTTATGGGAGATATCGCGAGACTTCATTCCGCTGTGATTTCATATGCAAGGGATTTCATGATCGACAGAGGATTTACTTATTGTGTTCCTCCGTTCATGATCCGCAGCAATGTGGTTACCGGAGTTATGAGTTTTGCAGAGATGGATGCCATGATGTATAAGATTGAGGGAGAAGATTTGTATCTGATCGGTACAAGTGAACATTCCATGATCGGTAAGTTCATCGATACAGTGCTGCAGGAAGATACGCTTCCGAGAACATTGACATCTTATTCTCCGTGTTTCCGTAAGGAAAAAGGAGCGCATGGTATCGAAGAAAGAGGAGTGTACCGTATCCATCAGTTTGAGAAGCAGGAGATGATCGTTGTCTGCAAACCGGAAGAGAGCCCGATGTGGTTTGACAAACTTTGGCAGAATACGGTAGATTTGTTCCGTTCTATGGATATTCCGGTTCGTACTCTGGAATGCTGCTCCGGAGATTTGGCTGATTTGAAGGTTAAGTCCATTGACGTGGAAGCATGGTCTCCTCGTCAGAAGAAATACTTTGAGGTGGGAAGCTGCTCTAATCTGGGAGACGCGCAGGCGAGAAGATTAAAGATCCGTGTAGTCGGAGAGAACGGCAAATATTTTGCCCATACCCTCAATAACACGGTAGTTGCTCCGCCTCGTATGCTTATCGCATTTTTGGAAAATAACCTGAATGCGGACGGTTCCGTAAACATTCCGGAAGTGCTTCGTCCGTATATGGGCGGCAAATCTGTGATTAAGCCAGAATAAAAAATACTGCTTTATTTTGAATATGGCAAATAAAATAGCTGCTGCAAAACCCGGTATCGAGATTGCAGCAGCTTCCTTTTTGAGCAAAAATTATCGGATGAAGTTTGTGAACATATGCTCGTCTTCCTGCTTTGGCATGCCGTATTTTTCTTTTCCAAGAGCGATACTCTTCATGAGAAATGCCATATTTCTTGCGAGAACACGCATGGTCTGAAGGCCTTCAGCGTCCTGCGCGGCTTCTCCGGGACCACGGCCGTGTACACTGTTCCAGTACTGGCTGGATGCGACAGGCATGCCGGAAATGGTAAAATATTTGTTCAGTTCATCAAAGGTGGCAGAGCAGCCGCCCCTTCTTGCCACCGCTACGCTGGCGCCTACTTTCATGCTCTTATCAAAACCGGTGCTGTAGAAGAGACGGTCGAGACAGGCAATAAGAGTTGCGTTGGCGGAAGCATAATAAACCGGGCTGGCAATCACAAGGCCGTCGGCCTCCTCAAACTTTGGAGCCAGTTCGTTTACCACGTCGTCAAATACACATTTGCCTTTGGAGGCACAAGTCCCACAGGCGATGCAGCCACGGATGTCTTTATTTCCAATCTGGACAGTTTCCACTTCGACGCCCTCTTCTAAAAATGTCTTTTCCATTTCCTGCAGGGCGATGGATGTATTGCCTCCCTTGCGGGGACTTCCGTTAATCATTAATACTTTCATGTTCATACCTCCCAAATGATCTGGGCAGCGCTGATGGCTGCCGGTATTGTGTTGATATGTCTGAATCAGCAGGTTATCACTGCTTCTGAAGATTTATTTTACACCTGAGAAGGAGAGTTTTCAATACTTGCAGCGTTCTGGTGAATGACCATTTTGCAGATAGGATTTCCAAGATTGACAAACTTTTCCTCGTATTCAGTCATGACATTTCCAGGCAGATATTCACTGTGATGCAGATCGTAAGTATAATAATCAAGAATCCAGCCGGATTCTTTTACTTCTTCAAGAGAAAAGTCAAAAAGTCCCCGGTTGTCTGTTTTGAAGATCACCTTGCCATTATCGGAGAGAATCTCATGATAGCGTGATAAAAACTGCCGGGAGGTAAGACGACGTTTGGCATGCCGGTCTTTTGGCCATGGATCGGAAAAATTCAGATAAATTTCTTCCACTTCTCCTTTATCAAAATATTCTGTGATGTATTCGGCGTCCATCCGCAGAAAATGTATATTGGGCAGCGGCGCTTCTTCCATCTTTTCAAGGGCGCGTACAAGGACGCTGGAGTATTTCTCAATTCCGATATAATGGATCTCCGGATGCAGTCTGGCCATCTCCATGAGAAAACGTCCCTTGCCCATGCCGATTTCCAGATGGATTGGTTTGCCATCCTGAAAGAATTCCCGCCATTTTCCTTTGTTTTCCTCTGCATTTTTAATAACATATTCATTTTCAGCAATCTGTTCTCTCGAACCTTTTACATTTCTTAACCGCATGATTATCCTCACATTCGCATAATTATTTTCATGTATCATTTCAATCACTTTATACATCCTACTCGAAAAGTAACATTTTTGCAATTTTTTTTTACTTGATTCGTACAAAATGATAGTATAAAATAAAACAATGTACGTATGCCGTATAAAATGTAATGTTTTATTGTGAAAATATGTCTGCGGGCGGTCTGTGAACCGTCAGATATAAACTGAAAAATAAATAATAAGGAGATTATACATATGAGACGTCTATTAACTTTAATATTGGCTTTATCTATGAGTGTTTCCGTCTGTCTTCCTGTACATGCACAATATTCTTTTCAGGAAGATGCTGCGGCAGAAGCAGCTACCCAGGGAGAAAGTGCCGCTGAAGGCGAAACAGATACGGAGTCTGTCGAGTCAGATACGGAGTCTGCCAAAGCGGCTGACAACGGAGAAAATGCATCTGCCGGAAGTTCAGTTTCAGATAATTCTTCCGCTGCCGCATACGGTGTGGATAATCTGAAAGGAGCGCCGGATATCACAGCAGAATCAGCGATTCTCATGGATGCAGCCTCCGGCGCTGTACTTTATGGTAAAGATGAGGAATCCAAACAATACCCCGCCAGCATAACCAAAGTGATGACAGCGCTTCTGGCCATAGAAAATTGTTCTATGGATGATATTGTTACATTTTCCAATGAAGCGGTCAATGGAATTGAACCGGGAAGCAGCAGTGCCGGAATCAATGTGGGCGCTCAACTGACCGTGGAAGATACTTTATATGCTCTGATGCTGGTTTCCGCCAACGAGGCGGCTTCTGCTTTAGCCGAGCATATCTCCGGTTCCAATGAAGCGTTTGCTGAGCTGATGAATCAGAGAGCGGCTGAACTGGGATGTACCGGAACACATTTTACCAATCCCCATGGTCTGCCGGATGAGGATCATTATACAACCGCCCACGATATGGCTTTGATTCTTCAGCAGGCTATGAAATATGATGAGTTCAGGACCATAGCCGAGGCAGACAGCCATACTCTGAAAAAAAGCGACACGCTGACAGATACTCTGGAATTATGGAATCACGCAAAGATAATCCGGGAGAACAGCGATTATTACTATGAATACGCCAAAGGATCTAAAACTGGTTATACGCAGGCTGCTTTAAATACTCTGGTCACTTACGCCGGAAAAGATAATGTGGAACTTATATGCGTTATCCTGAAAGATTATGGCGCGGACAGCAGCTACTATGATACCACTGAACTCTTTGAGTGGGGATTTGAGAAAGTAAAAGGAATTACTCCGCTGTCATCTTTTGATTTAAATGGGGCTCTGGATGCAGAATCCTCCATTTCCGATGATAAATTGACAAATATTCAGAGATTGGGATGTACATTTCCTTCTGACTACTATCTCCTTGTAAAAAAGGATTTTGACGATTCTGCTCTGACTGCTTCGTTTGTATTGGATGAGGATATACATGCGGGAAGAATTGGATATATTAATGTTTTATCAGGAGAAAATGTAATAGCGGCGGTTCCTGTTACTTATGATATGAATACAGAAGCTGCTCAGAGTTATGTCAGCAGCGGAAGTGCGGACGATAATCTAGAGACTGCTCCGGTGGATGAAGACCGGATGACCCCAAGTAAAATTTTTAACTATATCGTTCGTGCCGTTGTGGTGGTTATTATTCTGGCGATTCTTATTAGTTTCCTGAGAAGAAGGCAGGCAGAGAAGCGAAGACAGCAGAGAATACTGGAGAGAAAGAAAAAACATGCTTCTTCCAATACCAGAAACAGCGGAAGTTACGGGGCAGGCACAGAAAGAAATTCATCCGGAAAAAAGAACGCCGGGAGAACTTCTTCCTCCAGAAAAAGACGTTCCGGGAAGAAGAGATAAGTAACAATAAACAGAAGTACAGATAAACATAATATAACATGTAATGAAAACCGCCAGCACCTCGATACCGGTTAATAACCGGTATTGCGTGCTGGCGGTTTTTGTGTAAAACTCATGGCATATATACACGGGATTTCTGTGACAGACAACAAAAAAACACCGTCCCCAATGGTCAAGCCATCAAAAACAGTGCTTTTAAGTGGGCCTTCAGGGGCTCGAACCCTGGACACCCTGATTAAGAGTCAGGTGCTCTTCCAACTGAGCTAAAAGCCCTTGCATTTGAAATTGTTGCGAACTTTTCAACGCAAGGAACATTATATATGAGAATCGAAAAAAATGCAAGCTTTTTTTTCTTTTTTCTTACTTTTTTTAAGTATTTTTTTCAGTACAATTTTTCTGAGGCTGTTTATTTTTGGTGAAGGATGTAAATGATATAGACAGGGATGAAAAGGGAAGGGAGGGAAGGAGGTAAAATGTACTGTGAATAATAATCGTTTCCGGTCCAATCAGAGATATTTTACTATTTGTATTTATACGGTATTTGTTATTTTTGCCGCCTGCATTATTTTCAGGCTTATTTTTCACTGGGATGATATATTGAAGATAATAAAACATTTTCTCTCCAGTATGTCCGGATTTGTGGTGGGAATATTGATTGCGTTTATTGTGAATCCTCTTGTAGATTTTATTTATGAGAAGATACTGCCTGGATTTTTTCATGTACAAGAGGGAAAAAAGAGCCGGATGCTGGCGATTGCGCTGGCGTATGTGGTGGTGCTGGGAGCGGCAGCAGTATGTCTGATATATATTATACCGCAGATTATTTCCAGTCTGACAGAATTGTCAGGAAAAATTCCTTCAATGTATACAGCATTTTCCGGGTGGCTTCTGAATATAGCTGCAGAGTTTGAATTTTTGAATAATGGAATTGTCCATACATTGATTGAAAATATGTATCCGAAGATGATGGAATTGTCAACGGTACTGGCGTCCAAAATCATTCCATGGATGTATTCGGTGTCGGTGGCGGTGATACAATGGCTTATAACTATTGTGATTGCCGTGGTCGTATCAATCTATCTGTTATTTGACAAGCAACTGATATTTTGCTCCGTAAAGCGGATATCTTATGCATTTCTGCCGGAGAGACGTGTCGATGAGATGATCGGGGTCGTAAAAAAATGTAATGCGATTTTTACCGGATATATAACAGCGCAGGCATTGGATGCGCTGATTGTGGGAATTCTATGTTTTCTGCTGATGACATTTCTGAGACTGCCGTATGCGCTTTTGATCAGTGTTATAGTGGGTGTGACCAATATGATTCCATATTTTGGTCCATATATAGGCGCAGTGCCGGGCGTGTGCATACTGGCGGCGATCAGACTGAAATATGGGATTATGTTTGTGGTGATGATTTTTGTCCTGCAGCAGTTTGACGGATGGATTCTGGCGCCGAGAATATTGGGAGATTCTACGGGGCTGCGCCCTATTCTGATTTTGTTTGCTATTACGCTGGGAGGAGTCTATCTGGGAGTGTTCGGTCTGTTTCTCGGCGTGCCTGTTGTGGCGGTCCTTCAGTATCTGTTGAATCTTATGATTGAAAGAAGAATCATGAAAAAAGCGTTGAGAGACCGAAAGTGTTGCGAAGTTTTAAACAATAACGACATGAAGGAATATAAATAAAATGTTAAATAATAGCGGGAGGAGATGTTGCATCTCCTCCGTTTTTTACCGGTCATTGAGTGTACGGCAGATTTCATCAAAGCTTTTTACAATTTGATTCAGACATTTCCATATACCTTTATTGCTGAAACTTTTTCTTTGAATATTCCAGCGGATTTTTTCTGAAAAATTCATGAAATCCTCAATTTTGTCATTTTAATATATTGTATGTTATTGTTAAGTGGATGATTCTTACGGTATTGTTTAAAAAAGAACTTTATTTCATCAAGATTATGGGATAATATAAAAGGTATCTGAAATGAAGATAATATAGTATTTTTTTTATAAAAATGAATATGGAGGACGATATGCGGCTGCTGGTTGTGGAAGACGAGAAGGATTTGAACAGTATAATCGTGAAGAATCTGGAAGCGGAAGGCTATATTGTCGATTCATGCTACGATGGTGAGGATGCCGTATTATTTATGATGAGTATAGATTATGACGCAGTTATTCTGGATGTGATGATTCCGAAGATGAGCGGATTTGAAGTATTAAAAAAAGTGAGGGAAATGAAAATTGAGACTCCTGTGCTATTTTTAACCGCTCGTGACAGTGTGGAAGATATCGTATTCGGGCTCAATATCGGGGCAGATGACTATATGGTTAAGCCGTTTTCTTTTGATGAACTGATGGCAAGACTCAGGGTGATCGTAAGAAGGAAGCCTGAAGTGAGAGAAAATATATATACATGTGGAGATTTAAGCCTGAATGTCAATACGAGACAGGTAACAAGACAGGGAAAAGAAATATCTTTGTCTCCAAAAGAATATGCGATTCTGGAATGCCTGATTCGCAATAAAAACATTGTTCTCACGAGAGCGCAGATTGAATCGAACATATGGGATATGGATTATAATGGTGAATCGAATGTTATCGATGTGTATATTCGGTATCTCAGAAAAAAGATTGACGAAGGTTTCGATGAGAAGTTGATTCAGACAGTCAGAGGGGTAGGGTATATGCTGAAATGCGACGAATGAAGAAGATGTCCATTGCAAGATACATTTCTATGCATTTTATAGGGATAACATTTGCGGCGGCAGTGCTGATGGCGCTGTTTATTACTTATTTTTCAAATGTGGCTATTGAATCTGATTTTAAAAAGCAGATTCGAAAGGAATCCAGATATGATTATATCAATATCAAGGAAAAAAAGGGAGAGATCAGAGTTTCTGATGATTTCGTTTATGAGGATGAAGGTATAGTCAAAGTGATTCTTGACGCCGAGGGGAATCTGGTCAAGGGTACTTATCCGGATGAGAGACTGGAGAAATTAAAGCCCAGACCCAAAATGGTCCGGGAAGTAAGATGCGGAAGGGTAAAATATTATATTTATGATCGATCGATTATAAAAGGCGATGAAAACGGTAATTCAAGGGTGGTAGCGTATATCAGAAGCATGGTGAACAGAGGTAATCTTTCAAGCGGTTACCGGACTTTGAAATATGCTTCTTATATATGCGCAGCTGCTATTGTTCTTATCGCTACTGTTCTGGCATCGGTTTTTTCAAGACGTATAGTGGTTCCACTCAGGCAGATCTGCGATACTTCGGAGAAAATCGGTCTGGAAAAAGATTTATCCAAGCGAATAGAATATGATGGAATGTTTCGTGAGATAGAGATTCTTGCCCAGGCCAATAACAGGATGCTGGACAGGCTGGAGGAAATGTTTGAAAAACAGAAACAGTTTTCCTCTGATGTGACTCATGAACTGAGAACGCCCGTGGCTGTTATCATGGCGCAGTGCCAGTATGCGAGAAAGCATATTAATAACAAAGAAGAATTTGATGAAGCGATTTCTCTGATTGAACGGCAGGTAAAAAAAACCAATGATATTATTTCACAGATTTTACAGCTGGCACGTCTTGATCAGGATAGAATACGTATAGATTTTGAATATGTCGATGTGAAGGATATTGTGGAAGAAGTCTGTGATAATGAAAAGCTTCATGATGAGAAAAATATTGATCTTCGTCTTTCGCTGGAGAATGCGGAGGCCAGGGTGGATGTGGGGCTGATCATGGCCGCCATACGAAATGTCATTAATAATGCATTAAAATACAGTTACGAGAATTCTGTCGTGGATGTAGTTCTGAAGAAAAGGGACGGCGCGGTGGAACTGATGGTCAGGGATTATGGAAGGGGAATGAGCGAGGAAGAGAAAAAACACATTTTTGACAGATTTTATCGGGCCGATAAAGCGAGAAACTCAGAAGGATTTGGACTGGGACTCTCCATAACAGCGAGAATCATGGAGATTCATTCCGGAACAATTACGGTGGAAAGTGAGGAGAAAAAAGGAAGTACCTTTTATCTGACGATTCCTGAGAGAATTTAATTTTACTTTAATCTTGATGTATTAAAGTAAAAAAGATTATTTAAAGGGATACGAGAAAGAGGTCAGAGAATGAAAACATTATATCTTCATATAGGAACTTCAAAAACAGGTACCACCTCTATTCAGCATTTCTGTACAGAGAACGCTGAGATTTTTGAGAAAAAAGGATATAGTTATCCGATATTTCCACATAAATTCAAATACACCAATATTATGAGAAATGCTCATTTCCTCGCACACAGAGCATACAATGAGGACGATAGCAGGAATCTTCTGGAGGAAGAACAGTATTTTCGTCAGGGTATGGATTTTGTGCTGGACAGCTTTAAAAAGGCGGATAATGTTATTTTGTCAGACGAGGGTATCTGGAGTGTGATTTTTAAGGGAGAGAAACCGGAGCTTCTGAATAAAATCATGAAAGAGGCGAGTGAGCATAACTATGCCGTAAAGGTGATTGTTTATCTGAGAAGACAGGATGGGATGGCAGATTCCTGGTGGAATCAGAAAATAAAAGTCGGCGGACGTTTATTTTCTACTATTTCATGGGAAGAGTATGTGAAGAATCCGGTTAATCCGGAAATGAATTATTACAGGCCGTTGAAATTGGTAGAAGAAGCTGTCGGCAAAGAAAATATGATCGTCCGTCGCTTTGGCAGAAAGTATTTCAAGAATGGTTCTCTGTTTGAAGATTTTGTCGATGCCTTAGGAATGGAATACAGCAGTCGTTTCATTGTATCTGAGGGACAGAGAAATATCAGTCTTCTGGGCAACGCCCATGAGATTAAGAGAGTGCTCAATACTTTGCCGGAACTGTCAAATGCAGATAATACATTTTTCCGGAGAATTACTGCAGGAATGTCTGAACAGCGTCCTGATCTGAAGTCTGAGACTATGTTTTCTTCGGAGGAAGCATTGGAATTTATGGAGCAGTACCGGGAAAGCAACCGGAAGATCATGCAGGAATATTTTGGAAAAGATGAAGATTTATTTGATATGGACTTTTCCGGAAATAAAAAATGGGTTCTTGACCATACAGAAATGGAGAAAGATATAATCCTGTTTATGGGAAGAGCCATTGTGGAACTCAGAGAAGAAAATAAGGAACTTAAAACGAGAATGGGGGAAATGGAGAAGGAGATGGTCCGGAATAAAAAGGTTTTGAAAGAACTGCAGGAAAAAAAGACCAATCCGTTAAAATCTTTTCTTTCCTCAGCGAAAAAGGATGGACAAGATTAGTATATCCCCATGAGTCAGTTGGTAACACAGAATTTAAGAGAGAAAGTATGAGTCGCTTTGAAAAAAATACATAAAAACTGAGTATACATTGAAAATCCATGAAAGGAGACGTAATTATGAGACGTAATACCATCTTTTTAATGGAAAAAAACGTGGAGTACATTAAAGAGTTTTGCAGATTTTTTGAGAATGACTACAACGTATTGTGTTCTTCTGACGGGGAAAAAGCAATGGAAATATATGCGGAGAATAATACAGGTATTCATCTGATCATATTGGATAATAATGTTTGTGCAAAAAAGAGATGTGAGATTCTGGAAGAAATACGTGCGTTTTGTGATGTGCCGGTCATTGTTCTTATGGAAAATGAGGAACCGGAACTGCAGATCATGGCGTACAGAATGGGAGCGGACGAATGTGTATCCGGTGAGATTTCATTCCCTCTGTTAAAAATGAAGATAGAAGCTATCATAAAAAGGGTCTATGGGACGGATAATTTTATTAAAGAGGGAATCCTTGAACTGGATCTGGATAAAAGAACCTTGAAGGTAGATAATGAATATATCGACATTACTATAAAGGAATTTGAGCTGTTATCTTTCTTTATGCGCAATAAGCATGCCATTCAGAGCCGTGACCAGATTATTACGGCTGTGTGGGGAATTAATTATGAAGGAAGCGACCGGGTGGTGGATTCTCTGGTGAAGAAATTGAGACTGAAGCTTAAAGGAGCTTCCGATTATATTCATACGGCTTACGGTATGGGATATTATTTTGAACTGCCGGTGAAGGAAACGGCATAAAAATAGATTTTATAGTTTGCAATTTTGAGAAATTAAATTATAATCTATTTATAATTTAATTCTCTGTATAAAAGCGGGGAAAATGATGAAAAAGAAAGGGTCAGCAAGATGAAAACTTTATATGTTCATATAGGAACGCCTAAGACGGCTACCACCTCTCTGCAGCATTTTTGCGATGAGAATGAAAAGATTCTGGAGGAACAGGGATATTGTTATCCGATTTTTCCCCACAAATTTAAAGGCGTGAGCATTACAAGAAATGGTTCTTTTCTTGGATGGGTTTCTTCCAGCAAGCCGGAAAAGAGAAATAAACTGGAGGAAGAGAAGTATTTCCGTCAGGGTATGGATATGGTTCTTGATAATTTCCGTAAGTTTGATAATGTCATTTTGTCAGAGGAAGCCACATGGAGCGCAGCTTTCCGGAGAGGAAAAGATTATATCTGGGAGAATATTCTGAAAGAGGCGAAAGAACACGGATACGGGGTTAAAATTATCGTTTATCTCAGAAGACAGGACAGCCTTGCCGATTCCTGGTGGAAACAGAAGGTGAAGGTAGGAAGAAGAATTTATTCTACTTCTTCCTGGGAAGAGTTCGTCAGTGATCCTTCCCAGCTGGAGTTTGATTATTACAGCGCCGTCAAAAAGATTGAGGCTGTTTTCGGAAAAGAAAATGTCATTATCCGACGTTTCGGCCGGCAGTATTTCAAGAACGGTTCTATCTATGAAGATTTTATGGAAGCGCTGGGCGTAAAATATGACAGTCGTTTTGTGATTTCAGAGGGCAAGAGAAATAACAGTCTTTTTGGTAATTCTCATGAAATAAAGAGAGTTCTCAATATGCTTAAAATGAACAAGGGAGACAGACTGTTCTTTAAGAGAATTGTCCGGACCATATCGGACAATCATACAGATTTAAAAGGGGAGACCATGTTCTCCTCTGAGGAAGCCCGCCAGTTCATGGAGCAGTACCGGGAAGGCAACCGGAAGCTCATGCAGGAATACTTCGGTAAAGACGAAGACCTGTTTGATATGGATTTCTCCAAAAATAAGAAATGGGTTCTTGACCATACTGAGATGGAGAAGGATATTATCACTCTCATCGGTCATGTGACCGTTCAGCTCCGTCAGGAGAACCGGGAACTTCAGTCCCAGATTCAGGATATGAAGAAGGAATTGGCAGCCTGCAAAAAGAAACTGGAGGAAAAACCGTCAGCCGGCAGGAACCCGATTCGGTCGGTGATCTCCGGGATAAGGGGAAAAAAATAGAAAACAGAAGGCATTTGATAAATCATAAAAAATGAGAATATCAGAATGATAAAGAAGGCAGCAAATCAGAGAGAATTCTGATTGCTGCCTTTGACTTTTATATTTATAAAAAAATGAGAGAAATTACTGGTCAGAATTGGAATCGGCCTCTCTCTGTTTTTTTAATTCACGGCGTCTGTTTGCCAGAATGTCTGATAATTCTTTCAGAAGTTCATCGTCGGTTTCTTCTTCCACCAGCGCGGTAAAAAGATGAGACAGAGCTGATGATGCGGACTTCTGTTCCTGTTTTACCTGGAAAAGACTCCACTGATCTCTTGTCATGGTCGGTTCAAAGGTACGCGCATAGTTCTTTGTTGTCTTTTTGAAGCCTGCTACCTTGATCATTTCTTTTTTCAGCAGGGAGTTGATCATAATATGAATGTAACTCGGCTTCCATGTGCGGCCGGCACATAATTTTACGATTTCCGTTGAAGTGAGAGGTTCTTCGCTGTCCCAGAGAAGGTCAAGAACCTGTTTTTCGCTGTCTGTTAATTTTTTAATTTTTTGTCTCATGTGATTACCAATCCCTTCTAGGTATGAAATTATAATAGGATTTTTATTACGTGTTTTTATAATATACTAGTATAAACAATTTTTCAATGAAATAAACATTAAAAAATTATTAACCATTTGTTTTATTAAAATATTTATCTATAGAAAAGTCAAGAGTTAAAATTTTTTCATACATACACTATACTAAATTGTCTGTTTTGTTTAAAAATGATAAATATTTTCCATTTACTTGTCAGGCTGATATGCTATAATTGTAAAAGTAATTGAGAATAAGTATCGGTTACGATAATTTCAAATGGGAAAATTATTTTAGGAAATCATTTTATTTACAGCCTGTTATCTCCATTTTTGTATATAGCAGGATCTATTTAACTTCTATTTTCTATTATATCCATAATTTTATTTAAAAATGAATATGAAAACATATTTACAGAACAGGAGAAAAGAATGAACAGGATATCCGGAGGCGGACATGGGCAGAGAGGATTCGGGCACAAACACGGCGGTTCGATTTTGTCAGTGGATTATTTTGCCTATGCGTCTGCTTTAAGAAAATGGAATGCGTCCTTTAAGGTGGTATTTGCCATAATAAGCCTTTTGCTGTGCATTATACTGGACAATATTTATGTTTCCGCAGTGGTGATTTTGGTAATGGGATATCTTACGGTGGTGATCGGGGGACTGTCTTTTCACCATTATATTTCTATGATGCTCATCCCTATAGTGTTTTTAATATTTGGAAGCATTGCCATCGCCGCAGGGTTTTCACTGGAGCCGGTGGGACAGTATCAGTTCAGAGTGTTTCATTTGTTTTACATATATTGCTCGGATTATAGTCTTCTGCGGGCGGCGGAGCTTATATTAAAGGCTCTGGGAGCTGTGAGAGCTCTTTATATGATGACGCTGACGACGCCTCTGGGGGAACTCATTACAGTGTTTAGAAAAGCGCATGTTCCAAAGGTGATCGTGGAATTGATGAACATGATATACCGTTACATTTTTATCATGATGGAAACGCACAGCCGGATGAAAAATTCGGCGGAATCCAGACTTGGATATGTGGATTTCAGAACTTCCTGCTATTCTTTTGGACAGGTGGCCAGTAATCTGCTGATTGTGTCACTGAAACGGGGAAATGATTATTATAATGCTCTGGAGTCACGGTGCTATGATGGCGAGCTGCGTTTTCTGGAAGAAGAGAAACCGGTAAAAGGGAAACAGGTTGTGCTGGCAGCGGCGTTTGTCCTGGTTCTGTTGGGAATCAGGATTCTGACCGGAAGTTGTTAAGATTTCCGCGTTTTTGAATCAGCATTAATTTAAGAAAAAATTGGACAGATTAAGGCAGTGTGAAACAAGATGAATTTGTTTAAGAAGAAAAAAGAACTACATAAGGAAACGGACGCCCCTATCTTAGAAGTACGGGATCTGCATTTTACCTATAATGATGAAAAGCATGCCCTGAACGGTGTAGATCTGAAGATTTATGAAGGTGAAAAGATTGCTGTGCTGGGGTCCAATGGAGCGGGAAAGTCGACATTTTTTCTGAATATCAACGGTGTGCTGAAGCCTCATGAGGGAGAGATATTTTATCGTGGAGAGAAAATCACAAAAAAGAGATTAAATCATCTGCGAAAGAATGTAGGTATTGTGTTTCAGGATGCGGATAATCAGATTATCGCTTCCACGGTTATGGCAGAGGTTTCTTTTGGACCCATGAACCTGAAGCTTCCCAGGGAAGAGGTGCTGCGCCGGGTGGACAAGGCTCTTGATTATATGAATATAACAGAGTTCCGGGATCGGCCTCCTCATTATCTGAGCGGCGGAGAGAAGAAACGTGTCAGTATCGCGGATATTATCGCCATGGAATCGGAGGTGATTATTTTTGATGAACCGACGGCAGCTCTGGATCCTCTCAATGCACAGATGCTGGAAGAGGTTCTCCACAAAATGGGGCAGGAGGGCAGGACGATTCTTCTGTCAACCCATGATGTGGATTTTGCCTATCGCTGGGCGGAGAGGGTGATCGTGTTCTGCCAGGGAAAAGTGATTGCGGACGATACGCCGCTTCGTGTATTTAAGCAGGAAGAGATATTGAAAAAGGCTAATCTGAAGCATCCGGTATTATTTGATGTTTATGATATTTTGAGGGAAAAAGGGATAGTTCCTGACGGAGATTTGTATCCGAAAAATGTGCAGGAATTTGAGACAATGATGAAAAGCCTGTAATCAGGTAAAAATAAAGGAAAAGAGGAGAAAATGATGTTAAAAAGAAAAGAAAAGCTGAGTATCCTGGGGTTTGCTCTATTAGTTATGATCGCGGTGGCGCCTGTGTCAAACGCCATGCATATCATGGAAGGATACCTTCCGCTGGCTCATTGCATTTTGTGGATGGTCATCTGTATCCCATTTCTTGTGATTGGTCTGCTTAATATTAAGAAAACGCTGGGAGAGGACAGGAGAACGCTGATGCTTCTTGCTCTGACAGGAGCCTTTGTGTTTGTACTTTCTTCTCTGAAGATTCCGTCTGTAACCGGAAGTTGTTCTCATATGACCGGTACAGGACTGGGCGCGATTTTGTTCGGCCCTTGTGTGACCAGTATACTCGGAATCATTGTTCTGTTATTCCAGGCTGTTCTGCTTGCTCACGGCGGGCTGACTACTCTGGGCGCCAACTGCTTTTCCATGGCCATCGCGGGACCGATCCTGGCTTATGCGGTATATAAACTGTTAATAAAAATGAATGTGAATAAAAAAGTGACAGTTTTTCTTGCCGCTTTCCTGGGAGACTTGTTTACATATTGTGTAACCAGCGTGGAACTGGCGATCGCTTATCCGTCTGAGGTTGGCGGATTCGGAGCTTCCGTTATAAAATTCCTTGGAATCTTCGCCACCACACAGGTGCCTCTGGCAATCATTGAAGGTATTCTTACGGTTGTCATTGTGATCGCGCTGGAGACATATGCCAGAAATGAACTGAAAAGTCTGAGCTTTTAACATATAAGAGATAATTCTGATGTGTGTTGAAATAATTAAGAATACATCCGGTTTCCGGGCTGGTATGATCGGAATCCGGTGAAAGGGGAGTATAAAATGAGTAAGAATACAAAAACAGTGATTATATTGCTGGTCATTGCGGTTTTGATCGCCATCGTACCTTTATTTGCGCTTCGCAACGCTGAATTTGGCGGCTCAGATGACGCGGGAAGCCAGATGATTTCCGAGATACAGGGAAAAGAATATGAGCCTTGGTTCACACCGGTGCTGGAAAATGCTCTGGGCGGGGAGCTTCCGGGAGAAGTGGAAAGTATGATATTCTGTGTGCAGACAGGTATAGGCGTCGGTATCGTTGCCTTTGTGCTGGGCCGTTATGTGGAACGGAAAAAATGGACGGATAAACTGCAGAAAGAGAATAAAGGGAATAACGTGGAGCAGAACGCCAAGACGGACATGGCGTGATACATTTTCCACAAAATAAAATCCGGAGGCCTTCACAGCCGCCGGATTTTTATTCATTTTATGAAACTCAATTATTGTTCTATCATTTCCTCGATGGCGTCTACGGTCTCCTCAGCTGTGCTGCACACCCGGAAAAGGGTCAGTGCCCGCTCGCGGATAAATCCCTTTTCGGTACATTCCTTCAAGAAAAGGATCATGTCGTCATAGTAGCCGTCTATGTTGTAAATTGCGATTGGCGCAGACTGCCTTCCCAGTTCCACCAATGTAAGTATCTGAAAGAATTCATCAAAAGTGCCAATGCCGCCGGGAGCAATGACGAAAGCGTCAGCGTGGCTTTCCATGACATCTTTCCGCTGGCTCATGGTTTCTGTACGGATAATTTCCGTACAGTTTTTGTTGATGATTTCAAATTCATCCATAAAGTTTGGTACAACGCCGATGACGGTTCCGCCTTCCCGCGCGGCGCCGCGGGCACAGGCGCCCATAACTCCGCTGGCGCCTCCGCCGTATATAATCTGGTGGTGACGACGGGCAATCTCTTCTCCAAGCTTTTCTGTTTCTGTGATAAATACAGAGTCGATCTTATCGCTGGCGGCTCCGTATACGCATATGGTCATTTTACCCATAATCAAGACCTCCATTTCTGCTGTTGTCTGTAAAACAAATTCAGCATATATGTATTAAAATTATACCATTCAA
Source organism: Eubacterium sp. An3 (assembly GCF_002159465.1). Lineage (NCBI taxonomy): Bacteria > Bacillati > Bacillota > Clostridia > Eubacteriales > Eubacteriaceae > Eubacterium > Eubacterium sp. An3. The sequence goes on along the minus strand of NZ_NFIR01000013.1, from coordinate 49,669 downwards.
AAGAATGAAAAACAACAGCAGACAAAGTCTTTTCATGAAAAACATATATTTTTCATATATTTGCCCGTCCGCAGAAAAGCCGTGAAATCTGGAAATATTTTAATCAGGAAGTTTACAAATACGACGGCCATTGTATAATAACAGAAAAAAGATGACAGGAAGTAAGTATCTGAAAAGAAGGAGGCAGAATGTGAGATATCATATAAGATTTATGAATCAGAATACAGAGATTTTTGTGGAGAGGGGAACGTTGGCTCAGGCATGCGCCGGAGCAGGTTATCCGCTTAATCTGGTCTGCGGAGGAAAGGGTACTTGCGGTAAATGTAAGATTAAAGTGAAAAGAAACGGAGTACTGACGGAGGTTCTGGCCTGCAGGGAGAAAGTGCGGCAGGATGAGGAGGTGTATCTGGAAGAAAATGACTATATTCATGAAGGAAATGTTCTCACAAAAAGCAGTTTGTCCGGCGTTGGTTTTTGTCCGTCCGTGAGGAAGGTGTATCAGAGAAAAGAGGAGCTCATGCCGGAACACAGCGGCTCTTTTCTGGCGTGTGCGGGCATTCCGGTCATGCGGAAGTTTGCTGCGTTCAGTGCGGATTATGATTTTGAAGGATGTACTTTTGTATACTATGAGGACAGAATCATCGACGTACAGGAGGGAAACACGGTAAATGTTTGTTATGGAGCGGCAGTTGATATAGGAACCACCACCGTCGTGTGCTATCTTTATGATCTGGCAAATAATCATCTTGTGACAACAAAGTCAGGGCTTAATAAGCAGATTATTCATGGGGCCGATGTGATAGCGAGAAATGCTTTTGCCCGGGAGTGTCCGGAGAATCTTGAAGAATTACAGCGGCTCATTCAGGAAACGATCAATGGGATGCTTGATGAGGCGATGGAAGAGAATCCGCAGATCAGGGAGAATCTTTACCATATGGTTATCTGTGGCAACAGCACCATGCAGCATTTGTTTTACGGGCTGAATCCGGCAAATCTTGGCGTGAGACCCTTTGCTAATATCACGGCGGAACCGGTCGTCAGCAGCGCAAAAGAGGCGGGTATAAACATTGCGCCGGAGGGTGTGGTGGAATTCCTGCCGCTGCTGGGAGGCTTTGTGGGAGCAGACACGGCCGCTGTCCTGCTGACGCTGGAAGAGGACGAAAAAAAATATATCATGGTAGATCTTGGAACTAATGGGGAAATAGGCGTGGGAAACTACGACAGATTTCTTATTGCATCCACTGCCTGCGGGCCGGCATTGGAGGGAGGAAATATTGCCTGTGGTATGAGAGGCGCCGCGGGAGCCATTGAAACAATCTCCATTGATGGTGATGAGGTCAAACTGAAAGTGATTGGAAATACCAGTCCCGCAGGATTATGCGGTTCTGCTGTCATCGACGCTGTGGCGGAGCTCCGGAAGGTGGGACTCATTGATGAAACAGGTCTTCTGCTTTCCGCTGAGAAGTATGAAAAGACACATCCGGGAAGTCGTCTCTGTGAGAGACTTCGGGAAGTGGGAGAATATAATATGGCATTCTTTTTTACGGATGGAGAAAACGCAGTTTATCTTAGCCAGAAGGATATCCGGCAGATTCAGCTTGCAAAAAGCTCTATCTATTCCGGCTGTATGACTCTGCTGGCAGAGTATGGCATGACGCCTGATGATGTGGATTCTCTGATACTGGCAGGCGCTTTCGGCAACTACATAGATATCGATAATGCTCTTTCTATTGGCATGCTGCCGCCTGTAGCCAGAGAAAAGATCCTGTCTGTCGGCAACGGCGCTGGCAAAGGGGTACAGGCATTGCTTCTGGATTCTTCCTTCCGCAGAAAGCTGCAGAAGATACGGGCAAACAGTACGCACATTGAACTGGCAGACAACCAGAACTTCATGGAGCAGTATATAATGAATATGAATTTCAGATGAGAAAGGCAAAGATATAAGCAATAGAAGCTGTATACACTCGATTTTTCTTGCAGTTTCCAGGGTTTGAATATATAATAAATTAACGTGTAATAATTATGTAATAATCTATAACACAAAAGTGAAAATACCGCACAGAGACCTGCAGATGCCGGAGAGGGACATGGCGGCGGTAGGGCGGTATCTGAAAGGAGTAAATGTGAAAAAAATATTGATGCGCTCGGCTATGCCTTTTGGGGAAGAACGTACCATTTCCGAGATCCTCATAGAGAATCTTATTGGAAACAACACCGGTAATCTGATTTTCCAGTCCAGCCTGGCGCGGGCAGTGATGACGGGAGATACAGAGATTACCACCATAAGGACAGATTTGATATATTCAGAGGAACAGGTGGAACGATGGAACGCGGAATATGATATGTTTTTGATTCCGCTGGCCAATGCCTTCCGCACCACATTTAAAAAAGAACTGAAAATGCTCACAGACCTTGTGAAGCGTCTGACCATCCCTTGTGTGGTCGTGGGCGTGGGACTTGCCAGAAGCCTGAAGTCGAATAAATGGACTTTTCTTCATGATGAGGAATCCACAGCTTTTGTGCGGGCGGTTCTGGAGAAGTCTTCCATCATCGGCGTGAGGGGTGAGATCACAGCAGAATATCTGAAACAGAAAGGGTTCCGTCCGGAGAAGGATTTCACTGTCATCGGATGTCCCTCACTGTATATGTTTGGAGATGCTCTTCCGGTACCGAAGCAGACGGAGCTCTCTCCAAAGTCAAAGGTGACCATGAATTTTAAAGCAGGTCTGCCGGAGAATCTGTATACTTTCCTGCGGGAGCAGGGAGAACGTTTTGACCATTCTGTTTTTATTACGCAGGTGATTGAGGAGATAAGAACGGTCTACGTAGGAGAACCGTATTTTACTGAGGAGAATAAAGATAAGATTCCGGCAGATTATCCTATGCATTTCGATCACCCGATGATGCAGGATGACCGGATCGTCGGGGTTTTGGATATTGATTCCTGGTTCAATTTTCTCAGTCAGCAGGATTTTAACTTTGGCAGCCGTATTCACGGAAATATTGCCGCGGTTCTTGCTGGTGTTCCGTGTTATATTTATGCGGGGGACTGCAGAGTAAAAGAACTGGCGGATTTTCATCATATCCCGTGTATAACAGCAGGTGATCTTGAAGACGGAATGGATGTGATCGACATGTATGAGAAGGCAGATTACAGCCGTCTGCATACAGGACATAAAGATCGTGTGAGTCATTATCTTGATTTTCTGGACGTCAATAAGGTGCCGCGGCTTTCCCGGGAACAGCTCAGTGGAGCGGACACGCCTTTTGACCGTATGAATGCGCAATTGAAGAAACCGGGACTCATTCATCCGTTTCCGGTAGCCGGCACGTTACAGCAGGAGCGGCGTCTGGCAGAATATTTCGGAAAATACCGCCGGGAAAGTATGGAAACTCTCCAAACAGCGGATAATCAGAGTAAGAAGATCGCTTCTTTAAATAAGGAGAAGGAAGTGCTTCAAAGGGAGCTGGCGGAGATAAAAAACAGCCGCCTTTATAAAATAAAATCTTTCATGAAGCGTTAACATTTCAGTGATATAATAATTGCGACGGGATGCGGCAGGTGTCCCGGAATCGTTAATACCAGAGGCAGGGGCCGGGAAAGCTCCTTCTCTGTTGTTATATATTTTACTATTAATATTTTCTGACGCCGGGAGCCTGTGGAAAATGTACAGGAGCCCGCAGGCGTCCCGACAAATCTACAGAATAGGAGTAAGATTCATGAGTGATATGACACATCTTGATGCGTTGGAAGCGGAAGCGATATACATCATGCGTGAGGTTGTAGCAGAATGTGAGAAGCCGGTAATGCTGTATTCCATCGGTAAAGACTCTTCTGTCATGCTGCACCTGGCTTTAAAGGCATTTTATCCGGAAAAACCGCCGTTTCCGTTCCTTCACGTGAATACCACATGGAAATTTAAGGAAATGATTGAATTCCGCGATAAAACAGCAGAAAAATACGGCCTGGAAATGATTGAATATATCAATCAGGACGGCGTTGCCCAGGGAATCAACCCGTTTGACCATGGCGCAGCATATACAGATATTATGAAGACTCAGGCGTTAAAGCAGGCTTTGGATAAATACGGATTTACCGCAGCTTTCGGCGGCGGCCGGCGTGACGAGGAGAAGTCCCGTGCCAAGGAGCGTATTTTCTCTTTCCGTAATTCCAGCCATGCATGGGATCCAAAGAATCAGCGTCCGGAAATGTGGAAGCTTTATAATACACAGATTCATCAGGGTGAGGAAATGCGTGTTTTCCCAATTTCCAACTGGACAGAGTCAGATATCTGGCAGTATATTAAGAGAGAAAATATTGAGATCGTACCGTTATATTTTGCAGCGGATCGTCCGTTTGTCAGAAGAGACGGCAATATCATCATGGTGGATGATGACAGAATGCGTCTGAGAGAGGGCGAGAAGATTGAACATGGAAGTATTCGTTTCCGTACTCTCGGATGCTATCCGCTGACCGGTGGTATTGAGAGTACAGCAAATACTCTGGATGCTATCATCGATGAAACTCTGAGTGCTGTATCGTCAGAACGTACCAGTCGTGTGATCGACAGTGACGGCGGAGCAGCCAGCATGGAAAAGAGAAAGAGGGAGGGTTACTTCTAAAATGAATAGTCTTCTTAAATTTATTACCTGCGGAAGTGTGGACGACGGTAAGTCCACATTAATCGGACATATGCTTTATGACGCCAAGTTATTATTTGCAGATCAGGAAAAAGCGTTGGAACTGGACAGCAAGGTAGGTTCCAGAGGCGGCGCCATCGATTATTCTCTCCTGCTTGACGGTCTCATGGCAGAGAGAGAACAGGGAATTACTATCGACGTGGCATACCGCTATTTCACAACGGAAAACCGTTCTTTCATCGTGGCAGATACGCCGGGACATGAAGAATATACAAGAAATATGGCGGTAGGCGCTTCCTTTGCGGATCTGGCAGTTATTCTCGTGGACGCCACTCAGGGTGTTTTGGTACAGACAAGAAGACATACAAGAATCTGTTCTCTTATGGGTATCAAACATTTTGTGTTCGCTGTTAATAAGATGGACTTGATCCATTATGACGAGAACCGTTTTGATAAGATTCAGAAAGAGATCAAGATGATGATGGGAGAGTATGATTACAACTCCATCAAGATTCTTCCGGTTTCCGCTACAGAAGGAGATAACGTCACAGTAAAATCCGGCCATATGCCTTGGTATAAAGGCGAGTCTCTGCTGACTTATCTTGAGAATATAGATGTTCATGAAAATCCTTCCGAGACAGGATTTACTATGCCGGTTCAGCGTGTGTGCCGTCCAGACCGCACATTCCGTGGATTCCAGGGTCAGATCGAGACTGGCGAGATTCGTGTGGGCGACGAGATCACTGCTCTTCCTTCCAATGAGAAGGCTGTGGTAAAAGGTATCATCGACTGTGGTAAGGAAGTGGAATCTTCCGATTCCGGCCACGCTGTAACCATCTCTCTCGACAGAGAAGTAGACGTATCCAGAGGCTGCGTGCTGGCAAAGGATACAAGCCCGGTTGTGGGGAATCTGTTTACGGCGGAGCTGCTGTGGATGGATGACTCTTATCTGGTTGCCGGAAAGAACTATCTCTTAAAGCTTGGCACAAAGATGGTTCCGGCAGTTGTTATGAATATCAAATATAAGATTGACGTCAACACAGGAAATGAAGTGCATGCCGATACAATCTATAAGAATGAGATTGCAGTTTGTGATATCTCCGTTTCCGATAAGATCGTGTTTGACAAATTCAAGAAGAATCAGGCTCTTGGTTCCATGATTCTCATTGACCGTATCACAAACATGACTTCCGCCTGCGGCGTTGTGATGCATTCTCTGCGCCGTACGGATAACCTGACCTGGCATGAGATGGATATCACGAGAGAGTTCCGTGCTCAGCAGAAAGGACAGCAGCCGAAGACTATCTGGATGACCGGTCTGTCCGGCTCCGGTAAGTCCACATTGGCTAATGAACTGGAGAAACGTCTGGCAGCCCTCGGCAAGCACACTATGCTTCTGGACGGTGACAACGTACGTATGGGTCTTAACAAGAACCTTGGCTTCAAAGAGGCTGACCGTATTGAGAACATCCGCCGTATCTCCGAGGTGGCGAAACTGATGAATGATGCCGGTCTTATCGTCATTACCTCTTTCATCTCCCCGTATGTGAGAGACAGAAGAAAGGCAAAAGAGATCATCGGTGATGACAGTTTCATTGAAGTATATGTGAGCACACCTCTGGAAGAGTGTGAAAAACGTGATGTGAAAGGTCTGTACAAGAAGGCCAGAGCCGGCGAGATTCCGAACTTCACAGGAATTTCCAGTCCTTATGAAGTACCGGAGCATCCGGATGTGACCATAGACACCAGCGCTATGCCTCTGGAGGACTGCGTGGACGCGCTTCTGAAACAGATTGAGGGACAGATCTAATGCCAACACTGTATATACACATGGGAACGCCGAAGACGGCGACCACATCCATTCAGATGTTTTTCGTGGAGAATCAGGAGCGTTTCCGGGAAAAGGGATACAGCTATCCGTTGCTGGATTTCGTGTATCCCCATGTGGCCCACCGGAGGAACGGACATTTCCTCGTGGGAAGGGTGTATTATCCCGACAAGACAGAAAATGTGGCCATGGAAGAGGAACTGTGGGAGCGGGGCCTCGATATGGTCCACAAGGAGTTTGAGAAATATCCTAACGTCATTTTATCCGACGAGAATATCTGGCACGCCTCTCTCGGCTCCAAGTTTGAGTTTTGGGAGAAGATAAAGGCCGATGCCAAAGAGCATGGATATGATATCAAGGTCATCGTGTACCTGAGACGCCAGGACGGCATGGCCAATTCCTGGCTCAGCCAGCAGGTGAAGGAAGGATGGAACACCAACGCCTGCATCAAATGGGTTTCCTTCAAGAAGAAAACCCGGAGGATTGTGCTCCACTACTATAATCATCTGGAGAAGATCGCCGGAGTCATCGGGAAGGAAAATATCATTGTCCGCGTATTTGAGCGGGATAAGTTTAAAGGAAACGGAAACACTATTTTTTCTGATTTTTTGGAGGCAGTTGGATTGGAATATAAAGACGAATATCAGATAACAGAAGCAGAAGCGAACAAATCCCTCACCGGAAACAGCCAGGAGATCATGCGGATTGTCAACTCCGTGCTTCCGGATAATCCGAGGGTTGTCGCTTTCATGAGAAATGCCGCCATGACCTGCGAGGAATTAAAGGACGCAGAGAATAACTTTACCATGTTTTCCAAGGAAGAACTGGAAGCATTTCTGAAACGGTATGAGAAATGTAATGAGTCCATCGCGAAGGAATATCTGGGACAGGATGAGCCTCTGTTCAGCACCAAGATAAAAGAAGGTGAGTGCTGGACGCCGCAGAACCGGTTCATGTATGAGGACATCATCCGTTACTTTGCGGACGTGGTGGTAAGGCAGCAGGAATGTATCGACAAGATGACGCAGGACATGAAGCGTCTGAAGGAGAGCCGTATCGAGGCTGTGAAGCAGTATGCGGAAGAGTTCCATCTGGAAAAACAGGAAGAGATGGCGGCTCAGGGCATCACGCCGGAGGAAGAAGAAAAGTTTGAGACCGTCAGTGAGGTGGTATTAAACCAGCATAAAGAGATTGAGGACATGACCGAGACCACCAAACGTATCGAGACGGCGGACAACCGTATTCATGCATTGAGAACAGAGAATCTTCTCCTTAAAAATGAGATTTTTGACTTGAAGAGAGAAAACGCTGAGATTCGAAAAGAAGCGAAGGACAGAGACCGGGAGACGAAGAAAGAGCTTGAGAAGATGATAAAAGAGCTGAGAGAAGATGTCTTCTTCTATAGGCTTAAAAGAAAAATCCGGCATATTTCGGGGAAAGATCAGTAGAGATGAACACGAAAAAATTTATGTCAATGATTATGACCATGTTAAAAATCGGTTTTATAGGATTTGGGGGCGGTACCGCCCTCATTCCTGTTATAGAAGAAGAGATTGTTGAGAAAAACAAGGTCGTGACGGAAGAACAATTTAACAACGAAGTCATGATTGCCAGCATCACTCCGGGAGCGCTCCCGGTGGAGATTGCCAGCGGCATCGGATATCAGACCGCCGGAAATAAGGGTATGATGGCCGCCGCCTCTGCCATGGCATTTCCGGGGGCTTTTCTTACGGTACTGTTTCTTGTCATCTTTTCCAGCGCGGGAGAGACGCTGAAAACACAGATCAGCTATTTGGCGGTGGGTATCTCCGCTTACATAATCCTCACGCTGATCAAATACTGTACCGGCACTTTGCAGCAGGCAAAAGACAGGAATGAGACCATTCTGTATTTTATCATTATGATGGGAGTATTTCTCCTGTCCGGGGAAGCAAGCATCTATCAGATACTGGGACTGTCTATCACGCCGATTTTTGGTATTTCGACTATTCAGATACTGGGAGCGGCTTTTTTTGTCATTCTGTTCACGAAAGGACAGCCAAGGGATGTAAAGCGTGCCGCTCCGGCGCTCATTATTGCTGTCCTGTATTTTCTGTGCGCCGGAAAAGCTCATATTATTCCTGAGGTGCTGCAGCCGTTTTTCGTAACATTGATGATTGTTTTATCGGTCATCGGTATGGTGCAGACTCTTATGGACAGTCAGCAGAAACGAGCTTTTGCCGGAAAAGCTCTGGCTGTTTCTCTCGTCTGCTGGGGATTATTTACGGTAGTTCTGTCTTTCCCGGCCATCATTTTTCTGTCGGGAACAGCCCGCTATATCGGAGATGGATTTCTGTCATCTGTCTTATCCTTCGGAGGAGGAGACGCTTACTTGTCTGTGGCGCAGGGAATGTTCGTGGACAGCGGCATGATCAGCTACCAGGACTTTTATGGCAGCATTGTTTCTGTTGCCAATGCCCTGCCGGGTTCCATCCTCTGCAAGATTCTATCCGGATGCGGCTACGTCCTGGGTTTTGAGCGCGGCGGTTCCGTAGTCATGGGTCTGTTCATGGCCATCTGCGGCTTCGCCTGCAGCGTAGCGGCGTCCGGAGCCATCGTCATTGTCGTCCGGATGATCTACGACAAATACGAAAACCTCCGCATCTTCGCGGTGGTCAAACATTTCATCCGTCCGATCATCTCAGGACTGCTCCTGAACGTGGCCCTGTCCCTCTACCTTTCCGGTATTTTGGAAATTGCCGGCGGAGGACTGACCATGACGATCCTTTCTATTATTACGCTGATTGTCATCGCTCTGGTCTTTGCCCTGGAACAGAAAAAAGACGTGCACCTGCTCTGGAAGATTCTGCTGTCAGCGGCCATATCATTCGTGGGATGCAATGTGTTTGCGGGGATATAAAATAAGGGATATAAGATAGGCGATATAAGACAACACGAAGGAGATCAACGGCGAGGAATAAAAAAGTAAATAAAAAACAGGAATAATCAATAGGAATAATAAGTAGGAACAATAAGTAGCCCCTGGTGGTGATATGTGCTTTTCATACTGGTTTTGCCCGGTAAGAAAGTATATATCAAAGACTGCCGGGGGCTTTTTTGTGGGTGATGATATGCAGGTATTATCAAAGGGTAGATGCAGAGCAGCTTTTGGATAAGGCAGCTTTTCCCAAAAATGTGGAAAATTATTCGTATTTTGTGATATAATATAATTAATATAATTAATATAATTAATATAATTATGGAAATGGGCAAAAATGTAAAAAAATATAAAAATTCCCAATAATGTGTTGATTCCTGTCTGTTCGCCATGTATAATGTCGATGTAAGCTATCAGATTTTCCGAATGAGAAGCTCGTATAATGTACTGAAGGAGGCGAACAATGAGCAAAATGGAATTTTCCGATACTTACGTAAGAGAAACCGACAGCCGCATCAGGCACCGGGAGTTTTTATTACAGGGAATCGAAAAGCTGACCCTGCTGCATGATACTTTTATGAAGGTGGCACTGAAAGACGTGGAAGCCTGCCAGCATGTCATCCGCATCCTGATGGATGATCCGACCATAGAGATCGTGGAAGTAAGGAGCCAGTATTGGATATCGAAGCTGGTGTCAAAGGACGCGGTGCTGGATATCCTGGCGGAAGACAGCTGGGGACGGGTCTATAATCTGGAGATCCAGAGGAAGACGACCATCGATCATGCCCGGCGTACCCGGCGGTACAGCGCCCTGGTGGATGCGGAATATCTGGAAAAGGGGAAAGAATACAACGAGATGCCGGAGGTGTATGTGATCTACATCAGTGAAACGGATATCTGGGAGACAAGGGAAACAGAATCCCCGGTGGAGAGACATTTAAAAGGACAAATAGAAGAATATAATGATGGCCAACATACCATATATATCAACGTGGCCATCGACGACGGCTCACCAAAAGCCGCTTTGATGCGATACTTTAAGACCTGCGATCCGGACGACATGAGCCAGGGAGCATTATCCCGCCGGGTACGCTACCTGAAACGGGAGAAGGGAGGAATCGGAGAGATGTGTGAATATTCAGAAAGAATCTTTAACGGAGGTAAGGAAGAAGGACGCCGTGAGGGACTTCGGGAAGGCTGTGAGAAGATGATGCATTTGATGAGAGAACAGGGGATAGATGAAGCGATTATTGAAAAGATCATGGCGAATGTTACAGAACAGGAACCAGTGCAGGTATGAGAGGGTAATTCTGAAAAATATATGAAGTGAATTGAGAATTGTTATAGAATGTCCGGAAGGATTTTGCAGATGTAGAATCCTTTCGGATTTTTTTATGCTCAAAAAGAATCTTTTTTCATTGTTTTAAAATGAAAGTTTATAATTATAAAAAAATTAATAAAAAATTAAGAAAAAAATTCTGAAAATAATGTTGTTGTAATGCTTTTTGTCACGGGGGGGGGGTTAGAATTTCATTAATAATTCTGAAAATATCTTAAATGGAAAGGAGATTTAAGGTGTGAAGGCAGGAGGATATAAAGAACAGACATTTCTCATCAAAGTGTTTAATGATCAGCACGGTACCTGGCAGGGAAGTATTCTCTGGGCCGAAGGAAAGAAAGAACAGTATTTTAGGAGTGCTTTAGAACTGTTGAAATTGATGGATGATGCCATAGCTAAAAAAAATAAAAAAAGATAAAAAGATTTATGAGAAATATTAATAGGTAGCAAAATTATCTGCTGTCCAAATAAAAAAGTGCTGGATACTGGTGACGGAGGTTGAAAACACTTTAAATGTTAAAATAAGTATTTTAAATGGCAGATAATTTTCTAAATAAAAAGAAAGAGAGAACCAAAAGGTTCAGAACTTTCTATTAATTTAACAGTAAAGGAGGAAAAGAGTATGGAAAGGAAAAGACGCTACACTTTTCTTAAAAAGGGTCAGAAACGTTTCGTGGCTCTTCTTCTGACTTTGGTTATGGTGCTGACTTATGTACTTCCAAACATAGGAACTATTCAAGCACAAGCTGGAGAACAGAGTATTACCCTAGGTGTTTCCACTATACATTTCAGTCATTCTTATATGTCTGAAAGTCAGGTGAATGCACTGAAAAAAGAAAATCCGGATGTTTCGATTGCTAAATTAGATATTTCGGAAGTTCTTAATGGGGAAACAAGAGAAACTAAAACATTGTATTTTGATGGTAAGGCATCTTTAAATGATGTGGACATTTCCGATGAATACGAGTTGACAAATGACCCAATAGGAACTTCTATCCCTGCAGGAGAAACTACTTCTGTACAAATTGAAATAGAGAGAAAGGCACGGGTATTTGAAGTTTCTTTTGATGCTAACGGCGGTGAAGGTAACATGGATTCTCTCTCCGTCAATGAGGATGAAGGAGAAACTATTCCAGAAAATGCATTTTCTAAAGAGGGATATACCTTCACGGGCTTCAACACTTCCGCGTCTGGAGACGGAACTGCTTATCAGCCGGGCGATGATATTCAGCCGGAGGAAGATATGACTCTGTACGCACAGTACAAGGAGAATCCGAAGGAGGAGACAGATATCGAAGAACCTGCGGACGATGCAGCAAATGTATCAGACGATCAGGACAGTGCACCGGCTGAGGATGTCGATAAGGACACAGAGGAAAGCGGCGGCCAGGATAGTACGTTGACCGGCGATGCCGACAAAGATGCGGCAAAAGACGATGCGCAGCCAGCGGATGCCAAGAATCCGGATGGTAAGAAGGATAAGGCAGACGGAAAAAAGTCTGAGGCGGAGCCAAATTCTGTGACAGATACCGATGACGATAAGACAACATATTATGAGATTCGCTTTGTGGATGAAAACGGAGGCGATATTGTTGTCAATGAATCAGCAGAAGGAGACGCAAGGTACATCCAATACGTCAAAGCAGGCGGCAGCACACAGGCTCCGCACCGACCGGTCATCAATGCGGATGGCAACAAGTTCGTCGGTTGGTTTACAGAAGCTGACGGCAAGGGCGATAGGGTGACAGAGTTTACCAATATTCAGGCGGACGCTACATACTATGCGTACTACACCGAACAGCCAACCTACAAAATTACCATCAACTATGTATTTGAGAATGATGGGAAAGAGGCGGCAGAGTCGTACGTAGCCTATGTGGAAGCCGGAGACTCTTACACGGCAACGGTAGATTCCCCGGAACTGGCAGGGTATACAGCAGATAAATTATCAGTAGATATTAATTTGTCTGACATCAATGAGGATAAAACATATACGGTCAAATATACCGGAGAAATGCAGACCTACTATGTGGAGCATCAGTGGGAGAGCCTGGATGATCCGGGAACTTATGTGACGCATGAGAAAGAGACGAAGCAGGGGTATATCGGACAGTACACAGAGGCAGAGGCGAAAACCTATGATGGATTTATCGCCGGGGCATTTCAGAATGTGAAGATTACCCCAAATACTACTACTGATAAAGTCACAATACAGATTAAGTATACAAGAAATAACTATGAGTTAATCTTTGATACCGGAGAAGGCGGCAGCTATATCGCAGCGAAATCTGTCAAATATGGTGAGTCCATCTCCAAAGCCATGCTGGATATCGGAACTCCAACCAGACTGGGATATACTTTTCAAGGTTGGACACTGGCAGATGGCGGTGCTATCGATAATGCTACCATGCCGGCAGGCGATCTCAAGGTGAAAGCACAGTGGGAAGCAAACACCAGAGCAGATTATACGATTGTATACTGGCTGGAGAGCCTCAATGGCGGTTATGATTATGTGACCCAGACCACCGGAACGGGTAGTGTTGGCAGTGATATTACTGCTCCTGACTTAAATAATTGGCAGTGGGACAATGCCAATATTGAAGCGGATGGTGTGCAGAGAGATACTTCCAAAGATGCTCAGGTGACCATCTCAGCAGATGGCAAATCTGTGAAGAATGTCTACTATAACAGGAAGACATTTACGATTCAGTTTTATAAGTATGAAAAAGTGGGAGAAGAACCGACTTGGTGGGGCGGTACTAAAGATATTTATGCTTGGGTAGAAGATGAAGACTTAAGAATCACTGCCAAGTATGGAGAATATATTGCAGACCAGTGGAATGACAGAGCTCATGCAGCCTATGAATGGAATACAGAGCCGAACGGTAGGACATCATATACTCTTCTTGCCAACATGGGAGCAAAAAATATAGAGGTGTATGCTGATAATAGGGGAACTGGAACAACCATCACATATTACATTGAGGGCTTAAATGGTCAAAGACAGGTATATCAGACTCTCACAGCAGCTGATGGAGTGTCCCTTACAAATGAAGATAAAACTCCAATTGATGGATTTACCTTTAATGATTGGAAAGAGTCAACTGGACGGTTTGATAATGACCTCTGGCTCTACTACACCCGCAACAGCTACAACATTTCCTTCGAGAACTGTACAGGTGTAGATGACGCTTCGCTCAAATACGAAGCAAGCCTTGCAACAGAAAAACCAAATGACAATCAGGTAAAACCTCCGACTGGCGTAGATTCTGATTATGTATTTGCCGGCTGGTATACTTCACCGGCATGTGAAGATGGTACAGAAGTAAATTGGAATTCCACAATGCCATCCCACAATATGCAGGTATACGCCAAATGGGTAGCTCCGAAATACACCGTTAGCTTCGATACTAACGGTGCAGGAACAATTAATTCTATCACGGTGGAGAAATATCAGAGCATCGAAGAAAAGATGCCGGAAAATCCTGTAAAAGAAGGCGACGAGTTCTTAGGCTGGTATCGGGATGAGGAGTGTACGGAGCCTTTCATTGAAACAACGCAGATTACAGAAAATATCACGCTGTATGCGAAATGGAAGAATGACTTTACATATTCTTACACGATTCAGTATGTGGATGAAGCGGGACAGTCAATTCCGGGTGTGGAATCCACAACGGGAACTGCCATGGCAGACACCTATGTATTAGTTGAGCCGAAGGATATTGACGGTTATACAGCAAAAACCGGTTCTTTTACAGCATTATTAGATGAAGATAATAAAGTCATTAATGTTGTTTATACAAAGGATGCCACCTGGAGTTTTCGGATTCGATATATTGATGCTAATACAAGAGCGGATATTATCAATTCTGTAAAGCAGGAAGTGGCAGACAATACGCAGCAGGTAATTGTGAACTCTCCGAGTGTACAGGATCCGGCTTATGTAAATGCATTTAAGGATTATATGCTTGTTTCAAATCCACAGGTTGTGGTGACAAAAGAGGCGGCAACAAGTGTTGGTGAGGGAAAGGTATATACCATAACCTTCGAGTACATAAAGCAGCAGCAGACCTATGTGGTTTACCACCAGCTTCAGATGCCGGATGGAACGTATGTCACTATGGAGACAGAGCAGAAGACTGGCAAAGTGGGAGATTATGTCACAGCGGCACCGAAGACCTATGAGGGATATACGTGCGTATCTACCAAATTAGAGCGCTCTGGTGTGGTAACGGCCAATCCAAATGCGACAGATTCAAGCAGCGGCCTGAATATTTATGTAAAATATGACCGGGAAAATGCGCTGACCGTGCAGGATTATATCGGTAAATATGATGGACAGGCCCACGGACTTACGGTAACGGGAACGCCAGTTAATACGGATATGGTAAAAGAAACTATTCAGTATTGTACCGACGGTCAAATATGGACAGAGACTGCTCCGATGGAAACCAATGTAAGTACAGATGCGGATGGAAAATATACTGTATACACAAGAGTAGTGACAGAAGTCACGGTGGGTGGAAAGACAACATCCTACACAGGAACTTCTGAAATGCATTATATCGAGATTCAGAAACGTGATGTCACCATCACAGCCCCGGATGCCACAAAGGTATACGATGGTACTCCATTGAATACCTGGTACACGACCAGTAATTATAAACCAGCCACAATTTCCGGCGATGGTTTTGTTGGTGCGGAGGGCTTTAACCACTATGTATATACGGCAGATAGCAGTATTTACGTGGGCGAAGGCAAGAACGTTATTGATGAAAATGCAACGAAAGCTGCTTTGAAAGCTAACACAAAGGAGAGTAACTATAACTTTACCTTTGTGAAAGGAACACTTACTGTGACTGATCGTCTGGGAGATGAGAAGTTTGTTCTGAATATCTATCCAAATGGTAAAACAGTAACCTATGATGGAACAGAACAGGAAGTTTCCGGCATAGAGACAACGCAATGGTTTGACAATAAAGGAGTATCTATTGGTAGTTATAACTACACAGTAGAAGGAGTATCTTTCGGCGCTTCCGGTACAGATGCCGGCACATATGAGGTACGGCAGATAGGTACGCCAGTAATTAAGGATGTTCAGGGCAATGATGTGACGAACCAGTTTACGATTCATGTAAATCTAGCGTCTCTTATCATCAACAAACGCCCGGTTACTATAACAGCAGGTTCAGCATTTTTTGATTACGATGGCAAGGAGCATTCTCTGAATGAATCTTCCGTGACCTCAGAAACAGTATTGGCCGATGGTCACACCTATACTGCAACGATCACGGGAAGTGTGAAGGAACAGAATGAGATTGCGGACAATGTGATTTCTGATATCCGAATTTATGATGCCGATAAGAAAGATGTAACGAAGAATTATGAGATTACAGCAGAAAAGGGACGACTGAGAATCAACGCTATTGATGCGGAGATTACCGCAATTGTTCAGATTGCTGATAAAGTTTCCATGTACAATGGAGCAGAACAGCGATTCTCAGACTTATCAGGCGATAATTACACGGTTACATTCAATTTTAACAATGAAGATGACAAGATTGATACAACCGGATGGACCATCGCCGGAACAGAGATTACCACAGCAAGAACCAATGCCGGAACAACGGATGTATATTTTGCTGAACCAGCTAATCTGAAAGTGCTGGATGCAGACGGCAATCCGGTAGAGTCTGCGGAAGTAAGCGTTCAGTTTGGTACATTAACAATTACCAAAGCCCCGCTCACTCTTACCGCCGGTTCCAATACAAAAGAGTACGACGGAACGCCTCTGGTCTCTCATGCTTTAGATAGTACAGAAGGACTCCAGGGTCAGGATCGTGTTGTAGTGGAAACGATTCAATATACAGGCTCCCAGCTTGCTCCGGGCAGCAGTGACAATAAGATTGTCGGAGGTTCTGTTGCGCTGGTAAATGGAGACGGACAGTCTGTAACCGACAACTACAATATTACCTTGAAAGATGGTAAGCTCACTGTAACTAACGATGAGAAGGCAGACCGTGTTATCACAGTAAAAGCCAATCCGGCAGAGAAAGTTTATGACGGAACTCCTCTCACTAACAGAGATTTCCAGGTGACAGGAGACTTCTTAAACAGTGACGCCGTTGACAGAGCACAGGTTCAGGTGACCGGTTCTCAGACCTTTGTGGGCAGCAGTAAGAACACGGTGGATGCTTCCTCTGTACACATTATGAATGGTAAAGTGGATGTGACAGAAGCCTACACTATTAAGACAGAGGATGCCGATCTGACGGTGACAGCGCGACAGATCACCTTGACGGCAGCCACTGCTTCCAAAGTGTATGACGGAACACCGTTGATTGCAGCCGAGGTAACGCAGACAGGAAAGCTGGCCGATACAGATCAGTTCGAGACAGAGCCGACAGCCACCGGAAGACAGACTGAGGTGGGAAGCAGCGCCAACCCGGTTGGTGAGGTGAAGATTACCGATAAGGTGACAGGCGAAGACCGGACAGATAATTATCAGATTACAACGAGACCGGGTACGTTGACTGTGACCAAAGCGGCCGCAGATCAGAACAAGGTTGCCATTGAAAGTGACAGCCTGACTTACGACGGACAGTCTCACGCACTTAAAGCGGCTACATCCACAGTGACCGAAGGAACAACGATTTACTACACCACAAAAGTGAATCCATCGGCTTCCGACTGGTCAACCGAGGTGCCGTCCTTTACCAACGTGGGAGCCCACACTGTTTATGTAAAGGCAGTCAATGACAATTACGAAGATGCCTGTGCCACCGGTGTATTAACCATCACCAAACGACAGGTAGTGATCACCGGTAACAATGGTACATTTACCTATAACGGAACAACGCAGACTGTAGAAGGTTACACAACAGACAAAGCGGCAGGTAACAAAGGTCTTCTTGATGGCCATGAGGTGAGCGGTGTGACCGCATCTGCTTCATCTGAAAATGTGGGAGAGCAGATTCCGGGTACCATCACCGCAGCAAACGATGTGAAGATTACAGCCGGAACCGAAGATGTCACAGCGAACTATGACATTATCACAAACGCAGGCTGGATTACGATCACACCGCTGGAGATTACCGTAGGTTCTGAATCCGGCGAACAGCTCTATACCGGAAGAGCCTTTCGTGTGAGAGAAGCATCCGTGACAGCCGGAGAACTGGCCGAGGGTGATACGATCACTTATAACGTTACCGGTATGCAGACCGATATCGGTTCCAGTCAGAATAGGTTCACTGCCATCATCAAAGACGGTGAGACAACCGTAACCAATAACTACAGTATTCAGTATACTTATGGTACACTGACTGTTTACGGTGAGATATCTTATAATGCCAACGGCGGAACCGGGGAAGCTCCGAAGGCAGACCGCTATGACAAAGGAGATACCTACACGGTAAGAGAGAATATGTTCACCCGATCCGGTTATACCTTTACCGGATGGAACACGAGAGCCGACGGAAGTGGAACAGCTTACGCGGCAGGAAGCAAGATTACTTCCTTAAACAGCAACCTGACCTTATACGCACAGTGGAGCGCCAACGCCGATACGCAGTATACAGTGGAGACGTATCTGGAAGGCGCCGACGGCACCTATCCGACGACACCGACAACTTCCGTGATAAGAACCGGCCAGACCGATACCACGGCGGCAGTGACCGATGCCGATAAGACAGCGCCAGAAGGCTATGCGCTTGATCCGGAAGCAGAAAACGTATTTGAGGGAACCATTGCCGGAGACGGCAGCCTCGTACTGAAGCTGTACTTTGCCAAAGATGTGAAGGGCGGCGGAGACGATGGAGACGAGCCGGATACGATTCCGGATAAATACCAGGTTGTGTTCCGGTATGTGGCGAAAGGTCATGGAACTGTGACAGGAACCACAGCGGAGACACGCACATTTACCGATAAGGATGGCAGCTACACCCTGCCGACACCAATCGTGCCAAACGCAGATGTGAAGGCGAAAGCCGACGCAGGCTATCATATCACAGGATGGGCCGATGAGGCAGGAGAAGATCTGGGCGCAGGAATCAAGCCTGATTTTGGTAAGCTGACTTATAACGAAGACCAGACCTTCACTGTTACCTTTGTGGAGAATGATAAAGTGACTATCCGCTATGAGGCAAAGGCTCACGGAAGTGTCAGCCGTGACAGTGAGACCGTAGCGCCGGCAACGGGAACCGCCAAAGGTTCTGTAGCGAAGCCGGATGCGGGTTATCATTTCGCCGGCTGGTATCTGGGCGAGGAGAAAGTCAGCGATGATCTGAACTTCGTACCGGACAGAAATGCCGACGGCATCTACGAGGAAGCGACTTACACAGCAACATTTGCGCCGGATGAGCAGACCGTTTATACTGTGGAATACTACTATACCAACGCAGACGGCAGTTATCCGGAGAAAGCAACCTACACAGCAACAAGAAATGGACAGACAGATACGATGGTATCTGTGACCGAGGAAGACAAACAGCCAACACGGAACGGGTATATACTGGACGAAGCGGCAGGAAATGTATTTGAGGGAACGATTGCCGGAGATGGCAGCCTTGTACTGAAGCTGTACTTCGCGAAAGATACCCAGGGCGGCGGAGAGGATGGCGATGAGCCGGATAATATCCCGGATCGTTATCAGGTAGTCTTCCGCTATATGGCCGATGACAACGGAACCGTGACAGGAGCCACAGCAGAAACTCATACATTTAAAGACGAAGAAGGCAACTACACACTGCCGACCCCAATCGTACCGGATGCGAAGGTGGAAGCTACGGCCAATGCGGGCTACCATATTGCAGGATGGAGCGATGAGGCGGACAAAGATCTGGGAGCAGGAAGCGCGCCAGCCTTTGGCAAGCTGACCTATGATAAAGACCAGACCTTTACCGTTGCATTTGCGGAAGATGACGATGTGACCATCCGCTATGAGGCGGAGGCTCACGGAAGTGTCAGTCGTGACAGTGAGACGGTAGCGCCGGCAACAGGAACTGCCAAAGGCTCTGAGGCGACGCCGGATGCAGGCTATCATTTTGACGGCTGGTATCTGGGCAAAGATGAGGTAGGCGACACGGTAGATTTCGTGCCGGGAAGAAATGCCGACGGCATCTACGAGGAAGCTACCTACACGGCCAGATTCGCGCCGGACGAAGCAACGAAGTATGTGGTAGAGTTCTACTATGAGAATAATGGAACCTATCCGGAGATTGCGGACGATACCAGCGTGCGCACGGGAACTACCGATACCGTAGCTTCTGTCACAGACGCTGATAAAGTACCGGCAAGAGCAGATTATGTTCTTGATCCGTCCGCTGGTAACATTTTCAGCGGCAATATCGCCGGAGACGGCAGCCTTGTGTTGAAAGTATACTTTGCTACCGACATCAAAGGCGGCGGAGAGGATGGCGACGAGCCAGATACGATTCCGGACCGTTATCAGCGTATCTTCCGTTACATGGCCGATGACAACGGAAATGTGACAGGAAATATTACAGAAGTACATACTTTCGGAAATGCTAAAGATGGTTACACTCTTCCGACTCCAATGAAACCGGAGGCGAAAGTAGAAGCCAAAGCCAACGCAGGATATCATATTGACCGTTGGGAAGATGAGAATGCGCTGGGACTGGGCAGTGCGGCAGCACCGGAGTTTGGTATACTGACCTATAACGAAGACCAGATATTTACCGTTATATTTGCGGAGAATGACGATATTACCATTCGCTACGAGGCGGAGGAACACGGAAGTGTCAGCCGTGACAGTGAGACGGTGGCACCGGCAACAGGCACACCGGGAGGTTCTGAGGCAACGCCGGATGCAGGCTATCATTTTGATGGCTGGTATCTGGGCGAGGAGAAAGTCAGCGAAAACTTAAACTTCGTACCGGAGAAAAATGCTGACGGCATCTACGAGGAAGCCACCTACACGGCCAGATTTGCGCCGGATGAGCAGACGCTCTACACTGTGGAATACTATTACAGCGATGAAAACGATACCTATCCGGAGGAGCCGACCTCCGTGGCTAAACGCAACGGTGTGACCGGAACCACTGTCTCCGTGACAGAGGAAGACAGGCAGCCGGAAGAAGGCTATATGCTTGATGAGACTGCACAAAATATCTTTGAAGGAACTATCGCCGGAGACGGCAGTCTCGTGCTGAAACTGTATTTCACAAAAGATACCCAGGGCGGCGGAGAGGATGGAAATGAGCCGGATAACATTCCGGATAAATACCAGCTGATCTTCCGCTATGTGGCAGGAGAGAACGGAAGCGTGACCGGAACGGTAGCAGAAGTTCACACCTTTAAGGATGAAGCCGGCAACTACACGAAGCCAACGGCCACCGTGCCGAACGCGGCTGTGGAGGCTGTGCCGGATGAGGCGTATGTCATCGACCTCTGGGCCGACGAAGATGGCAATGTATTCGGAAGTCAGAAGACACCGGCCATCGCGCAGGCTTATGAGAAAAATATGACATTTACCGTTACCTTCAAGAGCGAGGAACTGGTAACCGGACACATTTACATCTTAAAGAGTGTCAAAGACGGCAGCCAGACCATCGAGTCTCAGGACACCTTCTACGCAGGAATCTACGCTGTGGATGCGGAGAATAAAGAGACCCTGACAGAGGTAGTAACCCTGAAACAGAACGGCACTGTTAAAGTGGATGTTCCTCTGGGCGGTGAGGACAGAAGCGAAGCGATCACTTACACCGTAAAAGAGACCGATGAGCAGGGCAATCCGGTTGATAAGGATGTCTTCCCGTACACGGTAACTGGTGAAGCCTCTGTCAATCTGGCTCCGGGAGCTAACGAAGGAACGATTAACATTATCAATACTTTGAAGGACAGCGAAGGATATTATCAGGAACAGCCGACCACCAATAATGACAATACAGGAGCATCCGATGTCAGCGATGGCGGAATCGGAAAGAGCGATAAAGGAAAAGGTGGCAAAGACAAAGGAAAAGGCAGCGGCAGCGACGATAAGAATACCGGCGTAAACCGTCAGACCAGATCCAATAAGACCGGCGATGATAATCCAATCGCACTCTACATGACCTTACTTCTGGCGGCAGCCGCAGTAAGCGGAGTAGTCATTGTTCGGAGAAGAAAAGATACGGAACAGTAAGTTTCTGACGTCCAGATATTGTATAAAGTAATTACAATAAAAGCCGGCGGCTTATGCCGCCGGTCAGGACAATAGTAAAAGCCCCTAACGATTTTTGAATTTGATCGTTAGGGGCTTATTTTTTGTTTTCTCTTTTAAAACTCATACGCTGAAGCGTCTGAATAAATATCATCCCGGTGTAGCTCTTTCAGGATGGCGGCCCGGCGACTGCCGACCAGAAGAGTCTTATTATACTGGAAGTATTTCTCACAGCCATTTTCTGTGATGAAAGCAGAGATTTCCGAGTCCATGGTGAGCTCCGTGACGAAGATGACCATCTCTTGTCCTTCTCCGAAGGCGTCTTCCATGAAAGTGAAGCTGTAGTTGAGAGCTTTAGAGGCCTGCGAGATGGCGTCCGTCCGCTGTTCACACAGCTTGTCAAAGCCAGCCTTCACCTGTCCGAAAGCCTCTTTTGGGGAGGCAACGGTATCCGGCGTCCATTCCCGGAGAAGCTCCATTACTTCCAGGTGCTGTTTTTTATCTTCCGGGGATACAAGACCGGTTTTCTCCGTCAGAGCAAATGCATTGTCTTTCTCAGAAAGCATCTGCTGCCACAGCTGCCAGGAATCGCTGCCAGAAGCGGTGCGAGACTGTGGTTCGGAATCTGACGAATTGCCAGCATCCGCTGTTCCTGCAGACACGTTATCTGTCAGAGCGCCCAGCCCCTTCCGATATTCCTTGAGGAAGCTGTAACATTCCGTCGTAATCCGGTCTTTTCCCATGGCGGCGGCAATATAGTTGTGAAGTCCGCCGGTGAGCAGTTCCACACAGCTTAACCGTTCATCGAAGGAAGCGCGGAACAGCCGCTCGAAGATGGAAGTCTTCACTTCTCCGGTGAGAATCCGGCTGATGTCGTATTCATCCCGGTATTTCTGGTAGAGATCGTAGTAGGCGGCCACATCTTTAGCGATATCTTCGTGCTGCAGGAACTGGTGGATGATATCTTCATCCACAGGTATGGACAGCGCTTCATAAGAATAGATCAGGTAACTCAGATCCTCCCAGCCTCTGGCCGTGACAAACTGCATGCCGTCCACGTCGTTTTCTGTCCGGTAAAAGTTCTGCGGGCGCAGCTCCAGGTAGCTTAAGATAAACGGATGAATGTGGCGGGTGCGGGCATAGCTGCGGAAGGCTTCCAGATCCGCTTCGATATCGATCTTGCGCACGCGGTCCAGGGTTACGAAGTCAAAATCCCGGACGCTCTTATTATATTCCGGCGGATTGCCGGCGGCGGTGATGATCCAGCCTTTCGGAACCGCCTGATTGCCGAAGGTCTTGCACTGCAGAAACTGCAGCATGGTCGGCGCCAGCGTCTCAGAGACACAGTTGATCTCATCAATAAAAAGAATACCTTCTTTTTTGCCTGTCTCCTCCATATAGCGGTAAATGCTGCTGATGATCTCGCTCATGGTGTATTCGGTGACGGAGCGGGTGACGCCGTCAAATACTTCTTCCTTGATGAAAGGAAGGCCCACAGCGCTCTGTCTCGTATGGTGGGTAATGGTATAGGCGATGAGACCGATGCCGCATTCCTTCGCAATTTGCTGCATGATCTGTGTTTTTCCAATGCCGGGAGGCCCCATCAGAAGGATGGGACGCTGACGGATCTCCGGAATACGGTACTGGCCGTATTCATCCTTGTCCAGATAAGCCCGGACAGTATTTTTGATATCTTCTTTTGCTTTCTTTATATTCATGGGTATCAATCCTTTAAATTAATTTTTTACAAATGTATCATATTCCCAGCTCATCCTCATCCAGATGGATGCGCATGGCCCAGGGCGGAACCTCCGGGATGTCGCCGCCAAATGCGTTCTGCTGCGGGGAATTTCCCGCTGCTCCGCCGGACGCCGAAACATTTCCTCCATGTCCGGGCGTATCGATGAAGACGAACGCCGTCTCATAAGGCGGCCGTTTTGCCGGATAAATGCCTTTTCCGTCGGTGAAATAAAGCAGTCCCCGCAGGTTGTGGAAGGCACCTTCATCCAGCAAGCGGTCCACGTAGGCAAAGGCGGGGCGGAAGTCGGTGCCGCCGCCTCCAATCAGGGAAAAGTTCTGCAAAAGCCGGTTGATATCCTCCTCGGATTCGATGACGGCGTCAGCGTGAACCTGGTTGTCACATTGAACAATACGAATGTGACTTTTCCGGAAAAAGCTGTCCCGCTGGCGGATGATCTGAAAGGTTTCTTCCAGAAAACGTTTGACCAGGGGGCCGTTGGTGGAGTAGCTGGTGTCGATGACGATGACGAACTCGGAGATTTTCATGATTTCCCGGCTCTCCAGCGGCTCGATAAGAGGCATGTTTTTATAGAGCCGGAGCCCGTAGGTATAATAATTCAGATCAAATTCATCATAGTCGCATTGGAGTTCCTCTTTTAACACGGTGAATTTGCGGAGAAACTCCCGGTAGGAGCGCCGGGAGCGCCCCTGGGCAATCTGCGTCTGCACCGAGGAAACGGCGTCGCCGTCCTGCTTGCCACGAAGCTCCATTTCTTTGGAGACGCGCCGGCCGATCTTCTCCCAGTTTTCGCCGGCCTGGGCGGAAGAAGGCGATTTGCCAGGTTCCTTTGGCCAGAATCGGTGATCGTCGGTGTAGAACTCAAACTGAAGAGCTGCCTGCTCCTCGTAGTCAGTCACCGAAAGCAGATCGTGGTAGATGGCAGCGGCGGTCACCGGTATATTTTCTTCTTTTAAGTGTGCATAGTAATTCATCCGGCGCAGGGACAGTGTCCGCTTGGTGGATTTCTTGTCAAACGAATCGATCATCCACTCCACCGCAATGTCGCAGGCCAGATTCCAGAGCACCGGTTCCCGGTTGCCCCGCATCCACAGGTGCCGGAAAATGCAGTGCAGAACGCTGTGGAGATAGGCCCGGTCTAAGAAAAGCGGGTTATTCCGGAAAACCCGCAGAATCTGCTCACGGGAGAAAAAAAGGTAAGTGCCGTCCGTGGCCAGAGTATGAATTTGTTCGTTGGCAGAGAAAGTGAGGGCAGAAAGCGCCATGTCCAGATACCGGAAATCCAGATAGAGTTCGCTGCGGATCACATCCAGAATCTGCATACACATTTCACTTTCCCACTCGGTCTGCGTTTGTCTGTGTGCCATGATTTTCTCTTTTCTAAGTAAATGTATCTGTTTTCTGAAATATCATCGGGAAGCCGCCGCATTTAAAAGTCATCAAAAGAAAAGCTTTTCCTGGCAAAGCTGCCGTTTTGGTGCTTTTCTTCCATGAGCCGGGCGCTTCCCTCGCCCCAGTCGGCCGCCACGCAGGCGGAGATGGCCTGACTGTAATCCTCGCCGGTAAAATACCGGCAGAGAAAGAGAAGCAGCTGCAGGTCTTTGTCCCGCACAGCCATGGAAACAGCTGTGTGCAGGCGGGCCTTCAGGGCGTCTTCATACAGGGCGCGCGCTTTTTCTTTCAGACCGTTCGGCCAGCGCAGCCTTGTGAAAGTAATCTGACAGAGTGACTCATCAGATTCTAGCTTCAGGGCGTTCTCGAAGCACTGATCGTACTTTTCGTAATTAACCCGGCCGTTCTCAAAACATTTCCTCATGCGGAAGCCCTCACCGTGAATGCTACGGCTGAAAAGATGAGCCGGTGATATTTCATCCAGCCACTCGTAGTATTCCGGAAAAAAGAGCGCGGCTAAGATAGAGTCTTCTCCTTCCGGCGTAAACAGCACCAGCAGGTTCTCCTCGAACCGTTCCAGCAGCAGTGACAGCCCTGTGGATTCCGTGTCCTGACCACGAAGAATCAGCTGGCTTAGGCTGGTGCAGTTCATAAATTCATCGCTGCCGATGGAGCGGATGCCCGGCCCCACAGAGAGTGTGTGAAGCTTCCGGCAGTTATAAAACGCTGCGTTGTGAAGCGTTGTGACGGAAGCCGGGAGCCGGATAGCCTCCACCAAAGAGCCGCTGAGGCAGGAGAGATGGCCATAAGCGGCACTCCCGGTCGGCGCGTCAGCTTCGTATAAGGCAGGATGTTCTGCATTTGGCTGTGTCGCGTTCTGACCAAACGGATTCCCCAGCTGCTCTCCTGTATAAAAATGAAAATACTGTTCCGGCAGACGCGGCTCGGAACGGGAGAAGCAGTAGGCGCCGATCTCTGTCACCGGCCTGCCCTCTATGGTTTCCGGCAGAGCAACGACTGGATGTTCTCCGTATACCCGCAGGATGCGGGCGCCGTCGCCGGCAGGCTCCCATAGGATATCAAGTTTTTGGTATGTGAATTCTTCGGTTGTATTTATCATGATTTTTTTGTGTGTCTATGTTGTACGTGTATTGTTACCGCCCTATAGCATACCACGGAAGAATTTTTTCTACAATAAAAGGGACAAAAAAATTTTTCTGTGATACACTAAGAACACCTGTTGAGGTGATGAAACAAGAAAATCAGTTTGCGGGCGCGTTCACTCTTCGTGTTTAGCCGGATGATAAATGCGCCGGCACGCTAAGAGATATACAGGAGGATAATGACATGAACAAATTAGGTTTTATCGGCATGGGCAATATGGCAAAGGCCATTGCGGCAGGAATTATCAAGAGCGGAAAGATCAGCGGGGCGGACATCTATGCTTACGCGCCGCATCAGGATAAACTCAGAAAAAATGCGGAGGCCATCGGATTTACCGCCTGCGGGAGCATGGAAGAGCTTCTGGTGGCAGCGGATACGGTTGTAATGGCGTGCAAGCCGTATCAGATTGAGGCAGTGCTGGAAGAAAACAGAGGCGCTCTTGCCGGAAAAGCGCTGATCTCCATTGCGGCGGGGTGGGATTACGCCAGATATGAACCGCTGGTGGACGAGCGCACACGAGTACAGTTTATCATGCCAAACACACCGGCTATGGTGGGAGAGGGTGTTATGCTCTTTGAGGAGACAAATTCGCTGGAAGCGGAAGAGAGACAGGAACTGA
This sequence comes from Eubacterium sp. An3, assembly GCF_002159465.1. Taxonomy (NCBI): domain Bacteria; kingdom Bacillati; phylum Bacillota; class Clostridia; order Eubacteriales; family Eubacteriaceae; genus Eubacterium; species Eubacterium sp. An3. Next base: position 22,852 of record NZ_NFIR01000013.1, on the reverse strand, counting down.
TGGATATGTTTTCTGCGCTGGGACTGGTGGAGGAGATACCGACACATCTGATGGGAATCGCGGGCACGCTCACCGGCTGCGGCCCGGCGTTTATCGATCTTGTCATCGAGGCGCTGGGAGACGCCGGCGTCAAATACGGCGTGCCGAGAGCGCAGGCGTACGCGCTGGTATCGCAGATGATTCTTGGCAGCGCGAAGCTGCAGCTGGAGACCGGAGAGCATCCTGGCGTCTTAAAAGACAATGTCTGCTCCCCGGCAGGAACGACCATCCGCGGCGTAGCCGCTCTGGAGCGGGCCGGATTGCGCGCCGCCTTCCTGGATGCAGTGGACGGGATCATGGAATAAGATTGTAATAGACGGCCTGTGCTGAACCTGCGATGAAAAGGAGACGGGGCAGTGAGGCGAAGAATCAATAAAAAGGAAAGGAAAAGGACATTATGAAGTATGGTAAGTTTCTGCCGGAAAAAGGTACCATAGGCTTTGTGGCTCCATCTTTCGGCTGTAATATTGAACCGTATAAGACGGCTTTCGACCATTCTGCGGAGATCTGGGTACAAAAGGGTTATAATTTGAATTGCGGACCAAATGTGTATGAGGGCTCCGGTATCGGTATCAGCAATACGCCGGAAAAATGTGCGGAAGAATTTAACAAGTGGTATGTTTCAAAAGAAAATGATGTGCTTATCTCCTGCGGCGGCGGAGAGCTCATGTGCGGTATCCTTGATTATGTGGACTTTGACAGCATCCGCCAGGCGGAGCCGAAATGGTTCATGGGATATTCCGACAATACGAACCTTACATTTCTTCTGACCACCCTCTGCGACACGGCGGCTGTATACGGCCCATGTGCAGCGGCATTCGGCATGGAACCGTGGCATGAGAGCCTGAACGACGCTTACCGGCTGCTCACGGGGCAGAGCCGGGAGGTGCACGGATACGCTCAGTGGGAGAAGGAGAGTCTCAAGACGGAGGAAAATCCGCTGGAACCTTATAATCTGACCGAAGAGAAGATTCTCCGGCGTTTTCCGGACGCGGACTGTCAGATGGAAGGGCGTCTGCTGGGTGGCTGTCTCGATTGTCTGGTTACTCTCTGTGGAACCAGCTTTGATAAAGTCGATGCATTTAATGAGAAATATAAAGAAGACGGAATTATCTGGTTCATGGAATCCTGCGACTTAAATGTCATGAGTATCCGCCGGGCACTGTGGCAGCTGGAGCACGCAGGATGGTTTAAATACACGAAAGGATTCCTGATTGGACGTCCGCTCTGCTTCGGCGAGGAGCTGATGGGAATGGATCAGTACCGGGCAGTGACGGAAGTTCTGGCTCATTATAATGTGCCGATCATCATGGACGTGGATCTGGGGCATCTGGCGCCGATGATGCCGCTGGTCTGCGGAAGTGTCGGTCATGTGAAAGTGGAAGGAAACGACATTTCCATCAAGATGGAGTACCGGTAGTTAGACGTCTGCATGTAAATGTTCTGCATGCTGTGGAGAGCGTCCGATGACGACAGTGCAGCAGGAACCGGTGAATCTGTGAAATGCAAATATATATAAATAGGAGAAAACGATCATGAAACTGATATCCTGGAATGTAAACGGGCTGCGTGCCTGTATGAAAAAAGGATTTGAAGAATACTTTAAGGAAGTGGATGCGGATATTTTCTGCGTGCAGGAGACGAAACTGCAGGAGGGGCAGATAGATTTTCAGCCGGAAGGTTACGAATGTTACTGGAATTACGCGGAGAAAAAAGGGTATTCCGGCACCGCTGTGTTCACAAAGAAAAAGCCGCTGGAAGTGGTTTACGGCATTGGTATTGACGAGCATGACCATGAGGGCAGAGTTATCACGCTGGAATATGAAGACTTTTATTTTGTGACCGTGTACACTCCGAATTCTCAGTCGGAGCTGGCAAGGCTTCCTTACCGGATGCAGTGGGAGGACGCCTTCCGGGATTATCTGAAAGAGCTGGACGCTCATAAACCGGTGATCATGACGGGGGACTTGAACGTTGCCCATCAGGAAATCGACCTGAAGAACCCGAAGACCAACAAAAAGAACGCCGGATTTACCCAGGAAGAACGGGATAAATTTACCGAGCTTCTGGACGCCGGCTTCGTGGACAGCTTCCGCTACTTCTATCCGGACAAGACGGGAGCTTATTCCTGGTGGTCATATCGCTTTAAGGCCCGGGAAAAAGACGCCGGATGGCGGATTGACTACTTTGTGGTATCGGACCGGATCAAAGAGCAGATGAAAGACGCTCTCATCTACAAAGAAGTCATGGGTTCTGATCACTGTCCGGTGGGACTTGAGATAGAGTTTTAAGAGGTATACCTGAAAATTCAGCTAAGAACGAAGAAAAAAGAATCGTCTTGTCTTTTCAGAGACAGGACGATTCTTTTTTTTGAGCTTTGGGCTCTTATTTTGAATATTTTATAATCAGATCCGTAATGATCGCAATGGAATCATTGAGCTTACTCTCCTGGAGAGCCTGTCTGTATTCTTCGCGTTCATCGTAGACATACTGTACCGCTCTTAAGAGACTGTCGTCAGTCATGTCCTCCTCCTGCAGAACATAGCTGTAACCGGATTTCTCAAAGGAGGCGGCGTTTAAAATCTGATCGCCCCGGCTCTGGGATGCCGGAAGAGGAATCAGGATATTCGGTATTTTGAGAGCCAGCAGTTCGCAGATGGCATTGGCGCCTGCCCGCGAGATGATCAGATCGGTGATGGCAAACAGGTGCGGCAGTTCTTTTTTGGCGTATTCAAATTGTTTATAGCCCTCTTTGCCTTCCAGGGAAGCGTCATAATTGCCCTTGCCGCAAAGATGAATCACGCAAAACTGTTCCAGAAGAGCGTCCAGGTTGGCTCTCAGCGCCTTATTGATAGCAGCGGCGCCCTGACTTCCGCCCATGGCCATGAGAACAGGTTTGTCGCCCTTGAAGCCGCAGAGCTTCAGACCTTCTTCCCGTCTGCCGTCAAATAATTCTTTGCGGATTGGGGAGCCGCTTAAAACGGCCTTATCCTCCGGGAGATGTTTAAGGGTCTCCGGAAAATTACAACAGACCTTTGTGGCGGACGGGATGCACAGCTTGTTGGCAAGGCCCGGCGTCAGGTCAGATTCGTGAATGATAACAGGTACGTGCCGTCTTTTGGCTGCCAGCACCACCGGAACGGCAACAAAACCGCCTTTGGAAAAAATAATATTCGGTTTCAGCTTTTTAATGAGGCGGGAGGCCTCCGCGTATCCTTTCAGTACCCGGAACGGGTCTGAGAAATTCTTAATGTCAAAATACCGGCGGAGCTTTCCGGAAGAGATTCCGTGATAAGGGATTCCCATATCCTCAATTAATCTCCGTTCAATTCCGTTATAAGAGCCAACATACTGAATATCGTAGCCGGCTTCTTTCAGTCCGGGAATTAAAGCCATATTAGGTGTGACGTGTCCGGCAGTGCCTCCGCCGGTTAAAAGAATACGTTTCATACAACATGCCTCCTGAAATATTATTGAACCTGCTGTTTATATGCTGTCAGGGCGAGAGCAAGCTGGTCCGGGCAGGATGTTCCTCTTCCGCCGCAGTCGATGCCCTTTAAAGTATTTATGACCTCGTCTATATTTCTTCCCTTTACAAGGGCGCTGATTCCGGTGGTATTGCCCATGCAGCCGCCGACAAAATGAACTTCTTTGATAATATCATTGTCAACGTCAAATTGTATTTCTCTGGAACAGGTTCCCCTGGTCTTGTAGCTGTACATAGTTTATTCCTCTTTTCTGTGAAATATATAGTGAAAACAGTATAGCACTTTTTTTTGCAAAATCACAGAGTGAAATTTTATATGGTGTACACAAAATGAAAAAATATGTTATACTAAATAAAATGTACAAATGGAGGATAGACAGATATGGTTTGTATTGGCGTGATAGGAGCGATGGAAGAAGAGGTTTCCTCCCTGATTCAGCAGATGGAGGACGCTGAAGCAAAGACTATGGCAGGTATGACATTTTATCACGGAACACTCTGGAAACAGCAGGCTGTTGTGGTAAAAAGCGGAATAGGAAAGGTTAACATGGCAATCTGTACACAGATTCTTGTCAATGTCTACGAGGTGGATATGGTCATCAACACAGGCGTTGCAGGAGGATTGTACAAAGATATCAACGTGGGTGATATTGTTATTTCCAGCGATGCTCTGCAGCATGATTTTGATGTGACGGCCCTTGGGTATGAACGGGGAATAATTCCGGATATGGAGACATCTGTTTTTCAGGCGGATACAGAGATGGTAGAGATGGCAAGAGAGGCCTGCGAGATCGTAAACCCGGAGATTCAGTGTTTTGTAGGAAGAGTGGTTTCCGGCGATCAGTTCATTTCCGATAACAAGACGAAGAAGGATCTGATCGACACCTTCGGCGGCTACTGTGCGGAGATGGAAGGCGCGGCCATGGCTCAGGTGGCGTCTCTCAATAAGGTGCCTTTTGTAATCATCCGTGCCATTTCCGATAAAGCGGATGACAGCGCGCAGGTGTCCTATCAGACATTTGAGGAGCAGGCTATTGTTCATACAGTGAAGCTGCTGGCAGCCATGTTCCTGAAAATGAGCAAATAAAAGTAGATTATGATAAATCCCTTCTCTTTTTGCAGGAGAAGGGATTTTTTTTACGAACGAATCCCCCTTTTCAAATGAAAACTGATTGCTTATAATTGGGACAAATCCAGCCAGACAATTTATGGAAAAAGATTTCAGAGGCGGCGGTGCGGTGGAAAAATCCTGGCGGAATGTTTTTCATAGCAGCAGGAGAGACGAGGGACCGGTGACGTTTGTCCAGCCGCGGGAAAGCAGGGTCTTCGGCGGATTTGCAGCAAATGGCTTTTTTAATTTGGACAGGAGGGAAGGAAATGTTCGAATACATAATAAATAGTTCGATGTTTATGAAAGCAATTATAGCGTGCAGTTTTCTCGGTGTAATCAGCTGGTTTGTTCTGGAAGTTTCCTACAGAAGTATGATAAAGGCCACGGCGCAGATAGGTAAAACAAAGAAAAAATGGCTTGTTTCCCTGAAAAAAAGATATGAGGACTATCATGAGATGAATGTAAAGGTAAATAATGTATCCACCTTTGTGGACAGGCTGTTCCAGAGGAAAAAGATACTGGGATTCACCTGTTCTTTCTGGCTGACGCTGGAGAGACTTTCCATAGCCGGCTGCGCCATAGCAGGGGCAGCCGGCGCTCTGGCAGCCTCCCAGCAGGGAGCGGTTCTGTCTGATGTGATGATATGTTATCTCACCGGCATAACCGCAGCTTGCGCCCTGTTGTTTCTCGATACATTTCTCAGGGCGAATGAAAAGAAGCATATGGTTATTGTAAACATGAATGATTATCTGGAAAATGTACTGGAGAATACCATAAGCGGCAGGGAGGCCGTGGAAGATTCGGCCAGCCAGAAAGCCCGCAACCGGCGGCTGCTCCGGTACGCCGAGGAGAACAGGAAGAAAAAGAGGGCGGAATCTCCTGTTTCCCCGGAGGAGGAGAAGCTTCTGGAAGATGTGCTTCAGGAATTTTTTGCCTGAGACAGATTGTAAAGGGACTGGAACGAATATCCTTCCTTTTCAAGATTGGTCAGCACGGTATCAAGAGCCTGCGCGTTGGATTCTGATATATTGTGGATCAGCGGAATAGCCCCCGGGTGTATGTATTTGTCAAATCGTTCTATGACATAATCTGCTCCCGGCTGGTTGTTTACGTCATAATCCGGATAGGCGAGGCTCCAGAACACGGTGGTATACCCCATATTTTTTGTGATCTGCAGAGTACGTTCACTGTATTCCCCTTTTGGCGGCCGGAAGAAAGAATCCATTTCATATCCGGTCGCTTCTTTCATGTAATTGGCGTTGTTCGCAATCTCTTCCCGGATAGTGCGCTCGTCGCTTTCCGGCATACAGATGTGGTTGGAGGTGTGATTCCCTACCACATGCCCTTCTTCTTTCATTCTTTTTATCAGGTCAGGCTGATCCTCAATGAAATGCTTGCATACAAAAAAGGCGGCGGGAGCTTTGTGCTTTTTAAGAACATCAAGTATGCCCGGAGTATAACCATTCTCATAACCGCAGTCAAAAGTGAGAAAAACCGGCTTTTCTCCGTCGGTAATATCTGTTTTTGCGTACCAGGCATCATACTTCGTCAGATCAATTTCATTCTGAACTTCCGGTATTTCATGATTTTCATTGCGTTTAAACCACCAGGAGGCCATAGTGTTGGGCAGGGTGGAAGGGTTCACGGACTCGGTGGAGACTTCCGCAGCGCCGTTTTGTCCGGAGTCGTCTCGCCCGGAAGAGCCGTCCGCGCCGGAAGAATTTCCGCCGTCCGGGAGTCCGCCACCCTCATTTTCGGTAGTCAATTCAGAAGTTTTTTCGGGAGAGGAGCTTTCAGAAGCGGCTGGCGCCTGGCAGGCGGAAAAAAATATACTTGCCAAAAGAAACAAAAAGAAAAGCGGAATAGAGAAAAAATCTGTTTTTTTCATAAAACTTACAAAAGCCTTTCGTAAATTTTTCATAATAAATATATTAAAATTTTGGAAGAATTATACATAATTCAATTTAGACTTTATTTTTTTAAGCAATGTTAGTATAATAGCTTTTATACTACATTACTTTACTAGAATAGGAGATAAAAGTATGGACAACAAAAATGAGTTCAAGCCTTTTATTCCTGCGGATAAGATTGTTCCGGAGTTTACCGTTACCTCCATTGTTTTAGGTCTTATCCTCGCAGTAGTATTTGGCGCAGCAAACGCTTATCTGGGTCTCAGGGTTGGTATGACAGTATCTGCATCCATTCCTGCAGCGGTTATTTCTATGGGTGTGATCCGTGTGATCATGAAAAAAGATTCCATCCTGGAAAATAATATGGTTCAGACCATTGGTTCCGCCGGAGAATCTCTGGCAGCAGGAGCGATTTTCACTCTTCCGGCTGTTTTTATGTGGGCAGCGGAAGGTAAAACCAGTGAACCGGGATTTTTCTCTATTGCAATCGTTGCTCTGTGCGGCGGCATTCTCGGCGTTCTTTTTATGATTCCACTGCGTACTGCATTAATTGTGGAAGAACATGGAACCCTTCCATATCCGGAAGGAACTGCCTGTGCGGAAGTTCTTCTGGCAGGTGAGGAAGGCGGCGAGAAGTCTAAGGTAGTTTTTGCCGGACTGGGCATCGCAGCTGTTTATAAGTTTATTGCGGACGGACTGAAATTATTCCCAAGTGAAGTTAATTTTGACATTTATGCTAAGAATTATACCTGTGGATTTGGTCTGGATGTACTTCCGGCTCTGTCCGGTGTTGGTTACATCTGTGGCCTGAAGATTTCCAGCTACATGTTTGCCGGAGGTATTCTTTCTTATCTGGTATTGATTCCTGCCATTTCATTTTTCGGCGGAGACGCTTTATCTACAGTGACAGACGCTGCAGGCAATGCGCTTCCGTTCAATGAGCTGGATCCGTCCAGCATCTGGGGAAGCTATAACCGTTATATCGGAGCGGGAGCAGTGGCAGCCGGCGGTATCATCAGCCTGATCAAGACGTTCCCTACTATGATTAGAACCTTCAGCAAGGCTATCAAGGGCTTTGGTAAGAATGTAGCGGGAGGCGAGAGAACTCAGCAGGATATTTCTCTGCGGACAGTCCTCATCGGTATTATCGTGGTAGCCATCGTGATGTGGCTGGTTCCGGTTATTCCGATCAGTCCGCTCGGAGCAGTTATTATCGTTATTTTTGGTTTCTTCTTTGCTACAGTTTCTTCCCGTATGGTTGGTATTGTGGGAAGCAGCAATAACCCGGTATCAGGTATGGCTATTGCCACACTGATCATTACTACATTTGTCTTTAAGGCGTCCGGTATGACCGGCATCCAGGGTATGGTTGGAGCAATCACTGTAGGTACAGTCATCTGTATTATCGCAGCCATTGCCGGAGATACTTCACAGGATCTGAAGTGCGGTTATATCGTAGGAGCAACTCCGAAGCTGCAGCAGATCGGTGAGATTCTCGGTACTGTTGTGGCAGCTCTTGCCATCGGCGGCGTTATGTACCTGCTTAATGCGGCATGGGGCTTTGGCTCTGAGATGATCCCTGCTCCGCAGGCTTCTCTGATGAAAATGGTAGTAGAAGGCGTTATGGGCGGAACTCTGCCATGGACTCTGATCTTCATGGGTGTGTTTATTGCCATTGCGGTAGAGGTTCTTGGAATTCCTGTACTCGCGTTTTCTATCGGACTTTACCTTCCGATCCACCTGAGCGCACCGATTTTTGTCGGCGGTCTTATTAAATGGTTCATGGAAGAAAAGAGAAAATATGACAGTGAAGAACAGAAAAACCACTGTGTGGAATCCGGCGTACTTTACTCTGCAGGTATGATTGCCGGCGAGGGTATCGTAGGTATTCTTCTGGCGGTTATCACAGTATTCAATCTGAATATTGACGTGTCAGGCATCTATGGCGATAACTTCTACGCTGTAGGTAACTGGGTAGGCATCATTGCGTTTGTACTGCTGCTGTCTACACTGTTTTATTTCTGCCGTAAAAAGAAGCACTAGCAATTGACATAAAAAACGGGACGTACTATGATAAAGGGGCATTGCCGCGGGAGGCGCGGCAGTGTCCTTTTCCTTATAGAAAGGAGCACTATGAAGAAGAATAAAAGAGAGAAGGAAAATTATCTGGACAGAATCCCGAAGATTAATGACAAAAAGTGGGAGCTGGATGACGAAGGGTATGTGGAAGTGACGGTAGAAAATACCGGATTTTACAATACCATCGCTCAGAAGTTTTTCAAGAAACCAAGATTCAGTTTTATAAAACTGGATCAGTATGGAAGCTGTGTATGGCAGCAGATTGATGGAAAGAAAACCATTTATGAAATCGGGCAGATTTTAAAATCAGCGCACAAAGGGGCGGCGGATCAGCTTTATGAAAGGCTTGCTTCGTATTTTCGCATCCTGGAAAGTAACGGGTATGTTATTTTTCTGAAAGAAAAGGAAGGCTGAACGGCAGATGTTCTATAGGAGAAAAAATCTATGAAAATCAGCACAATTATTTTGGGAATTATTTTTTTCGCTCTGGTGACCATGCTTATTTACGGCTGGGGAATCGTGCGGCAGAAAAAGCAGTCTGGTGATCTGATGAACATGCTGTTCAGCAAAGGGCAGAGCCGGGTGAAAAAATATTTAAAAGCACACGATGCTATCACTCTGGGACAAACGGCAAAGCTCTGTGAAGGTCTGGAAGCCAGACAGCCTTTTTCAGCAAACAAGGCGGTGGTGAGAGACACCAGAGATTTTGCGGGACAGCTTCTTTCCTACATGGTAAAGACAGGACAAGTGGAAAAGCGGGGGGCGGAATATATTCCGGCTGCCGGAAAGAAAAAATAAAAAAACAGGAGGCTATTATGGGAGTATTATCAGCATTAGAACCTGCAAAGGTATTTCAGTTTTTTGAGGAGATCTGTTCTATTCCTCACGGTTCAAGAAATGTGAAGCAGATCAGTAATTATCTGGTGGATTTTGCAAAAGAAAGAGGTTTAAAATACCGCCAGGATGAAGAGTTTAACGTGGTAATATGGAAAGACGGCTCAAAAGGTTACGAGGACGCTGAGCCGGTAATTCTTCAGGGGCATATGGATATGGTGGCAGTAAAGACTGCCGACTGCCCGAAAGATATGGAAAAGGACGGACTGGATCTGGAAATCAATGGCGATCTGATCTCTGCCAAAGGTACTTCTCTGGGCGGCGATGATGGTATCGCTGTGGCGTATAGTCTTGCCATCCTTGATGATCCGGATATGGCGCATCCTCCGATTGAGGCTATCTTCACGGTGGATGAAGAAATAGGTATGCTGGGCGCCGCATATATGGATGTTTCTGACATCAAAGGCCGCCTGTTTTTAAATATGGATTCTGAGGATGAGGGTATCTTCACGGTAAGTTGTGCCGGCGGTGCGACTGTGACCTGTCATCTGCCGTATGAGAGAGAAAATGTGGCCATGACGGCCATGAAGATTTCCATTGACGGGTTCTCCGGCGGTCATTCCGGTGTGGAGATCGACAAAGGACGGGCCAACGCTAATGTAGTTATGGGAAGACTTCTTTATGGCGTCATGAATGATATCAGAATTATTTCTGTCAATGGCGGCGAGAAGGATAATGCCATCGCATTATCCTGTCAGGCGGAGATCGCTGTTTTGGCCGGCAAAGCAGAAGAGGTAAAAAACAAGGTTCAGGAAACATTTGCAATCGTTGCAGAAGAATATAAAGTGACAGATCCGAACGCAGCGATATGTGTGGAGAAACAGGCAGATACAGAAAATGCCGGTGAAGAATGCGCGGCACTGACCGCAAAGGATACAGCCGCAGTGATCCAGGCTCTTCTTCATATGCCGGCAGGTATTCAGAGAATGAATCCGGAGATTGAAGGTCTCGTACAGACTTCCCTTAATCTGGGTATTCTTCGCACCAATGAATCCTCCGTGGATTTATCCTATGCAGTGAGAAGCGCCAGCGAACATGAGAAACAATTCCTCATTGATAAGATGAATGCTTTGGCCGTTCTGCTGGGTGGTTCCACAGAGATTACCGGACCGTATCCGGGATGGGAATACCGTGCAGATTCCTGTCTCCGCGACGTACTGGTGGATACCTACCGTGAACTGTACGGAAAAGACCCGGTAGTAGAAGGAATCCATGCAGGTCTAGAGTGCGGCCTGTTTGCTTCCAAGATGGGTGATATTGACGCCGTATCCCTCGGACCGCAGATGGAAGGCATCCACACTGTCAATGAAGTGCTGAGCATTTCTTCCGTACAGCGTACCTGGGAACTGGTGACAAAGGCTCTGGCGGCACTGAAATAGGATAAAAAGGATGGCAGTTCGGCCAGAAAGGTGAGAGATATGAACTATAATATTACAGAACAGGCGCTGGCTTTCGATCGCGTCCTTCCATGGGAAGGACAGGTGCCGGCCTGCGAGATTTGTCCGGACGGCCGGGCCTTCCTGCGACTGGCGGCGCCGGAAGCACAGAAAGTATCCGTAGTGATCATGGATGAAGAATATCCATGCACCCGCGGAGAAGACGGCGTCTGGGAGATGGAACTTCCTTTCAGGACAGGGCACCACTATGTTCAGTTTAAGCTGGATGGCACGGAAGTCCTCACCCCGCTGCTACCTATCAGCTATGGCTACAGCAGACCATACAATTATGTGGAGCTGCCTGCGCCGGCGTATGCCGGAGAAAAATGTGCGGAAGCTTCCGATGAAGATTTCTGGCATATAAAGAACGTCCCTCACGGCAGCGTCCGCCGGGAATATTTTTACTCATCTGTGACAAAAGAATGGGAGAGCTGTGTTATTTACACGCCGGCTGATTATGAAAAACAGCCGGAAAAAACTTTTCCGGTGCTCTATTTACAGCACGGTCACGGCGAAAACGAAACAGGCTGGACCACTGCCGGCAAGCTCCAGTTCATCCTCGACAACCTCATAGCGGAGGGGAAAGCAGTGCCGTTTGCTGTCGTCATGTGCAACGGCATGGTGCAGACCGTCACGGAAGATGGACGCCGCATTGTTGACTTTATGCTTTTAGAGCCGCAGCTCTTAAATGACGTGATTCCTTTTGTGGAGAGCAAATTCCATATCGGCGGCAGCAAAGAGCGCCGCGCCATGGCGGGACTCTCCATGGGCTCTCTCCAGACCAGCATTATCGGCTTCACCCACCCGGAATACTTCTCTGCCCTCGGTGTGTTCAGCGGTTTCGTCACCGATATGATGCAGGGTGCTGAGCTTGACATGGTGGACCGTGGTCCGGGCGATAATGCGCATCTGCGCATCCTCGAAGACGCGCAGACATTTGCCTGTACTTTCCCGGTATTTTTCCGGGCTATCGGCGATGAAGATCCGTATAAACACTTCTTCGACGCTGACGACAGAATGCTGGAAGAATATGGAATTTCTCATATCCGCCGTATCTATAATGGCGTCCATGACTGGAATGTCTGGCGGCAGTGCATCCGGGATTTCGCGCAGATGATATTCCGGGAAGAAACGTGACTGCCCCACAGTGAGGGGATAACCAACCGGTCGGATCGGCCATCGGTATCCGGGTATCCGGGCATCCCGACGATTCAAGGCATATAAAGCTAACATAATAAAGAAATAAAAATACACAGGGCTAACACAACAAAGAAATAAAAAACACAGGAAAAACGTGTGTCAAAACAGTCTGTGATTTACCACAGAAAGCAGTTTTGGCGCACGTTTTTTTATGTTAAAATAGACGCAGATACATAAGAATTATTGTGCGTTATTATGAAAAAAACAGGGAGAGAAGAAAACGTATGAAAAGAGTATGGGGATTCATTCTGACATTTATTTTGATTCTGAACACCGTGATTACGCCGGGAATCTCTGCCCGGGCGCAGAATGTTGTCGGAGCGGCTGCTGGAACAGGAGCAACTGTCGTCACCGGGACAGCTGACACAGATACGACCATTCGTACCGCCGCCATGAGCCGTGCGGATAAGATTCTGGGGCTGGAAGAATATGATGAGTACGGGATTGGAGAGTCGGATGCGGATATTTATGAGTATCAGATGAATCTGAAGTATCCGGCTGATTATATGGTAGAAGCGGCAAGAAAAAATCTGGGATTTGAAGGCTGTGTTTTTATTCTAAATAATATATTTCAGGAAGATGCTACTTTAAATTTTTCATATTATTATGAATTGGTACTGATGTCATTACTATTTGAAGAGACAAAGGACGCCAGTTTTTTAGACGTTAATGAAGTAGAAAATCAGAAAGCGGTTGTAGAATTATCGAAGGATTTTTTGGAAAAATTCGGGCCGGAATCAGATGTAGATGATGAAATTGATGCTTTAGAAAAATTAGAAAAATTATCACCTGATGATTTTTCGCAGCAGGAGTATCTGGATGGATTAAAAAATATAAAAGTTTTGCAGGAAAATAAAGAAATCTTAGGTATAATTCTTGACATGGCTGAGGATGCCGCTGATGTCCTGGAATATGTACAGAGTTTGCAAAGAGTTGTGGACTTACGGGAAGAATTAATTACATTCCTTGGAAAAATGGAGAAATTTTCAGATAATGAGCATATGATTCGCGCTTTGGAAGATATCAGAGAAATTTATAAAGCCCAGCAGACAAATCCGGAGATAGCCCAAAATATTATACAGTCGAAGACAGATAAAATGTCTTTTCGTCGTATGTTTAGGAATATGATTGAATTGGGATGGAATGAGATTTCAAAAAAAGATCCAGCTTTTTTCGTGGTAGATGTTGTATTGGGAATTGAATTTTTTACTGTTGAACAGCTTCTTTGTCCGGAAGCTTTAAGTGATTCTTATGCAAAAATGTCAGCTGTATGGGAATTAGAAGAAGCGGCAAGGGCAGCGCTTTTGAATGTGGGAGAAAGATATGAACAAAATCGTGAAGTTGTGACGGATGATACCAGAACATTGGCGGGTGTTTTTGATGCCGGATGGAATTTTTTTACAGTGCTTTTAGATGCAGATTGCCTGTCAACGCTGCTATTTACCAAAACTTTTTACAGTTCTGGATATTATAATATACTTCATAATTATTCTGGAAGTGAAGATTATGAGGATTATTCTAAAAAAATAAAAAAATATCAGGATTATCTTGCTATATGGAAAAACGATATTAGTCTGTATATGGAAGGGCTAAAACCAGAGAACCGGAAGGTAGACGGAGCAGTATTTAATGAACATACCACTGAGATTGCAGTGGGTGATGTATATATCTTAGATATGCAGCTATTCCCGGAAGATGCCAGTGATCAATATGTTAGATATGGAATTGTTGAAGGGGAAGATGCAGCGGAGCAAGAAAATATAGCTGAGGATAAAACAGTTTCTGATGAGAAACTGGTCACAGAAAATAAATATGTGAAGATTGAAGGAAATAAATTGACAGCATTATTACCGGGAACAGTGCAGATTGAGGGGATTGCCGGAGACAGCAGGCAGCGCGATGTTACAACGATTAATATTGCCATGGGCGGAGTATCCGCAAAAGGTCTTCGATTTCGTGTGGAAGATGGAAAGGCGATTATCACAGGATATGAAGGTACAGATGCAAAAGTTGTAGTGGATGGGTATATTCAGGGTGTTGGCAGTATGGCCATGTTCCCTGTGACAGCAATAGAATCTTTTTCAGATGAAGATGGTAAAAATGATACAGTGAGGGAAATTGTTCTTTCACCATCTGTGACTGAAATTGGTGACCGAGCTTTCTATCAATGTAGTTCCTTAGAGAAAATTAATCTGGAAAATGTAAAGAAGTTGGGAGATTTTGCTTTTGCAGAATGCAGTTCCATAAAAGATGTGAAGTTAACAAAAGTGTCTGAAATAGGAGATGCTGCTTTTATGCAGTGTAATAATCTGGAGGAAGTGATATTTAAAAATAAAAATGACACAGTAATTGGTAGCTCGGTTTTTACTGATTGTATTTCTCTCAGAAAGGTAGATTTGTCTGAGTCAGCATTGGAGATTATACCACAGAATTTTTGCTCAGGATGTAGCGAATTGAAGGAAGTAATCTGGCCAGAAAATCTTGAAGGTATTCAGGAAGGTGGATTTTATAATTGTGGTTTTGAGGAAATGGTTTTGCCAGACACAATAGAATTTTTAGGACCGGGAGCTGTTAGCGGTTGTAAAAATTTGGAAACATTGGTTTTACCATCCAGCATTAAGAACATGATGGATTCTCCGCTGATATATGAAAATTCAGAGAACACGCTTTATTATGTGGAAAAAGGTTCATATATACACAATCTTTTTAGAGAGTGGATAAATGAGGGATATAGATTTTATATACGAATGATAGAACATCTTTCCGTAGAAAAAACTGCTTACACAGTATCTGTCGGAGAGACTCTGACTATTCCATATCGAAAGGCCCCTGTTTTGTCGGATGAAGTTATCACATTTACCAGCAGCAATTCATCTATAGCTTCTATTACTCCAGACGGTGTGCTGACAGCAAAGAAACCGGGAACGGTGACTCTGACATTAACTTCATCCTACGGGCAGACATTTTCAGGCTGTAAAGTGACGGTGACGGAGAGATCTGGTTCTTCAGGCAGTCCATCGTCCAATACAGGACAAAATGGAAAGACGGTCATAAAAGCCAAAACAATCAAAAAAGTAAAACAATCAAAGAAGATTAAAACGGCTACTGTGGGGAAATCCGTTCAGTTAAAAGTAAAACTGAGTCCGGCGAACGCAACAGAAAAACCGGTCTGGACTTCCAGCAAACCAAAGGTGGCAACAGTCTCTCAGGATGGAAAAGTCATACCGAAGAAAAAAGGGAAGACAAAGATTACGGCCCGAATCGCCAACGGAAAAAAAGTGACCTGGAAGATTAAGGTGAAAGAATTAAAGGCGAAGAAAATCAGCCTCAAGAAGAAAGTAACTTTGTATGAAGGCGAGACATTGAAGTTAAAAGCGAAGCTGAAGCCGAAAGGCTCCACAGCCAAAATCAAATGGAAGTCTTCCAAGAAAAAGGTGGCGTCCGTTTCCAAAAACGGAACGGTAACAGTCCGGAAAAAAGGCAAGGCAGTCATCACCGCTCAATTGCCAAACGGCAAAAAAGCAAAATGTAAGGTTACGGTGAAGAAAGCTGTGCCGCAAAGCAGCGATTCGGCTGGCGGCAATAAAAACAACAATAGTGGTAATACCGGTGGTTACAATGGACAGAATAATACCGGAGGAAACTCCAACAGCAGCAATACTCCGGGTACGCAGCCGGGCGGCGAGACAGGAAATTCTGGCGGTGGTTCCGGCACATCGGGCGATAGCCAGTCTCCGGGAGATTCCGGTGGTCAGAATCCGGACGAAGGACAGAATCCGGGCGGAGACAATTCCAACGATGAAAATGTACCGACCAAACTGACTCTTGCTACAGATAATCTCACATTAAAAGGAAGATGGCAGACCATTACTTTGTCGGCGGAAGAAGAGACAGAAATCCATGTTGGAGATGAAGTTGAGATTACTGCCGAGCCGGATAGTTTCTATGGAGACAGCCAGATACTGGACGCCGAGATCACAGAAGGCAACGATATGCAGAGGATTCACTGGAGCTCTGCGGACGAAACCATTGTGAAGGTATATAACGGCGGGCTGGTTCGGGGTGTTCGCACCGGAACGACCACGGTCACGGCGACGACCACCGATGGCACCACGGCAGAGTGTCAGGTCACAGTGGAAGGCGCAGACTTACAGTGGAAATCCTCCGATAAGGAAGTTGCAGAGGTTTCGTCTGTGGACAGCGATGGAAAGACGGCACACATTACTGCTGAAAAAGAAGGAACGGCAGATATTACCGTTTACAGCGGCACGTATCAATCCACATGCCGTTTGACGGTGTCTGCTGACAGTACTGACCCGGAGGAACCAACTGATCCGACAGACAGTACGGAGCCAACAGAACCGACTGATCCGACAGACAGCACGGAGCCGACAGAACCGACCGACCCGACGGACAGCACGGAGCCAACAGAACCAACCGATCCGGATGATTCCGAGGACCCGGACAATCCGGACGCGAAGCCAATCTCCACAGCGGAAGACCTGAAAGCTATTGCCAATGATCTGGATGGCGATTACATTTTGACAAATGACATAGATATCAGCGGAGAGAACTGGACGCCGATTGGTACGATAGAAAAACCGTTTAAGGGAACATTGGACGGGGATGGACATACGATATCGGGGCTTACGATAGAGGAAGAGCTGTATATGGAGAACGAAGAATATTATATTGGCCTTTTTGGAGTTCTGCAAGGCGGCAGTCATACGAATGCCGTGACGATTTCTGATTTGACCCTGGAAGGAACGATCGTCTTGCGGGGAGGACAGGGCATAGATAATGAAGAACTGGAGATGTGGCTTCAGGCGGGAACGCTGGCGGCAGAGGTAAACTGGGCGATATTTGACAACTGTACGAACAGAGTAAACATCACAGCAGATTTTTCTATGACGCAGGATACCGATGATATGAATTTATATGTAGGCGGCATGGTCGGTGGCTGCAACGATAACAGCCATATGTATTTCAAGCAATGCACAAATGAGGGAAAAATTACTGTCAAAGTCAATGGAGGAGAGGAGGTTATGGCATACACCGGAGGTCTCATTGGCAGAGGCGTGGCTGATATTGCCATACAGGAATGTACAAATAAAGGCAATATCACTGTGAGTACAAAAACCAGCGATGTAGAAGGTGGACAGACAGTTGTAACATACACCGGAGGTATGGCCGGGGATCTTATCATCGCCGATCTTGTCGATTGCATTAACCATGCGGATATCCATTGTTATGCTGAGATAAAAGAGAAACCTGAATTTTCTCCGTCAGGAGAATATTGTCTGGCAGGTGGAATGGCGGGAAAAGAGAGAGCAGGAATCACAAAGGAAAATTTGCAGAATACAGGAAACATTTCTGCCGAATCGCCAAATGAAGAAATGACGGTACTGTATGGAGATTTATTTGGTTATCCTGCAGAATAATTTTCTAAGAAAAACAACTCAGGAAAAAATAAATAAAAAATAAAGAGACCTGTGCAGAAATGACAGAAGTCTGTACAGGTCTCTTTTAGTGCGACAGCATTGTGATCATATCTTCCGCTTTAACCCAAGTGTGGCGATTAAAGCCTCCTGCAGAACCCGCGATACATTAATCCCTGCACGTTCTGCTTCATAGTTCAGCCATCCGGGAAGAGCAACATTGCGCCGTACCGTTTTTGAATCAGTTTTTCGTCTGTATTCAGAAAAATCCACATCCACATAGGTCAATATTCCTTTGGGAAAATCAATATCATCTTTAAAAGATTGAACTTTTCCAATGGCGTTTTCCTGAGTAGAGGGAAACGGGAGTGTTTCACCCTGATCTTCCAAAGTGATGCCTGCAAGTCCGATAGCATCCCGGGCCATTTCGATGGCATCCGCAAAATCAGCACCTTCCGTAAAGATTTCCATATCTGGGACGCAGACCAGAAAAGGATGTTCAGAGTCTTCGTGAGTGTTCAGAATAAAAGTTGGATAAACCTGTTTCATTATATGTCGTTGCCGCGTCTGTAGATATCATGATTACCTTTTTCCAGCCTCAATAATCCTCCTCAATCACCTGAAAATCCAGATAATCGAAATCAATCTGCTCAATAAAATTATCCTGATAGAACCGTGTCCGCGCGTGACGGATAAACTCCTGCTTATTTTTGTCAAGCCACATAGGCTTCTCCAGGTCAAACTCGTAGCACGCCTGTTCCAGGCTGTCATAAACCTTGGCGGTTCTGGACATTTCCATATCATAATTTTCAATGACCGTATCCCTCAGCATACGGTTTTTCTTAAACAGCTTACACCATATTCTCATGAGAAATCTCCTTAATTCGTAAAATAGTTATTTTGTCTTTCGGCACATTTTCTCCATTATAAAAGAAAAAGAAATCGATTACAATATACCCTCGGGAAAACGTACATTTTACCGGCAAGTGTCATATAAAAATATTGTCTAACGCTTTAGTTCTGTGCTATAATCAAGTTTGTTGTATGGTATAAATGATAAATTTTTGACAATATAAAAATGAATCGTAAAGTGAGAGGAGAAATCATGGTAGTAAAGAATGTTTTAGATATGATCGGCAATACGCCGCTGGTGGATCTGAGTCCGACCATGGGATGCCAGATTTACGCCAAGGCGGAATTCTTAAATCTGGGCGGCAGCATCAAGGACCGCGTGGCCAAAAATATGATCGAGGCGGCCGAGAAAGAAGGCAAACTGAAAAAAGGAATGACCATCGTGGAGCCGACTTCCGGCAACACGGGTATCGGCCTGGCGCTCTGCGGCGTCCGCATGGGTTACAAGGTTATCATCGTCATGCCGGAAAATATGAGCGAGGAGCGCAAGAAGATCATCCGCGCGCTGGGCGCGGAACTGGTGCTCACTCCGGCCCACTTAAGTCTGGACGGCTGTGTGGCCGAGGCGGAACGAATCGTCTCCCAGTCAGATGATTACTTCATGCCGCAGCAGTTTGAAAACCCGCATAACCCGGAGATTCATTACCTGACCACAGCTCCGGAGATTTATGAGGCGCTTGACGGCAAGGTGGACATTTTCGTTTCCGGCCTCGGCAGCGGCGGAACCCTGCAGGGCATCAGCCAGTATCTGAAAGAGAAGAATCCGAACCTCATCGTCTGCGCTGTGGAGCCAAAAAATGTATCGGCTCTTCTGGGTGACGAGCCGGGCCTGCATCAGATTCAGGGCATTGGTGACGGATTCATCCCGGCGGTACTTGACACAGAGCTCATCGACGAAGTGGTCACCGTCACGGATGACGACGCCATGAACACCACCAGAGAGCTGGCCAGAGTGCAGGGACTGCTCTGTGGAACTTCATCCGGCGCCAACATCTGGGCCTGCAAAAAGATGGCGGAGAAATACGGCAAAGATAAGATCATCGCCACAGTCCTGCCGGACAGAATGGAGCGCTATTTCAGCACAGGTCTGCTGTAGGAAGCGTTCGGCGATATTTTGCGGGAAATGTAAGCAGCGCAAGCCGCGTTTTGCAAGAAAATAATTGCCAAACTGCATTTTTGGGTATATAATAGCCCGGTAATCCTGCCCGCGAAGGACAGGGCTCAGAAGATACATTTACAATAAAAAGTATAAATCATAACACATTTTCGAACACACAGGAGGGTATGACAATGGCAAGAGTATATAACTTTTCAGCAGGTCCGGCCGTATTGCCGGAAGAAGTACTGCAGGAAGCAGCGGCAGAGATGATGGATTACAAGGGAAGCGGCATGTCCGTAATGGAAATGAGCCACCGCTCCAAAGTATTTGATACCATCATCAAGGAAGCAGAGCAGGATTTAAGAGATCTCTTAAACATTCCGGATAACTATAAGGTTCTGTTCCTGCAGGGCGGCGCGTCCCAGCAGTTCTCCGCTATTCCGATGAACCTGATGAAAAACGGCGTAGCCGATTACATCGTGACCGGCCAGTGGGCAAAGAAGGCATATCAGGAAGCCTGCCGCTACGGCAAGGCTGTGAAGATCGCTTCCTCCGAGGATAAGACCTTCTCCTATATTCCGGACTGCTCCGATCTGCCGATCGACGAGGACGCCGATTACGTATACATCTGTGAGAACAACACCATCTACGGCACCAAGTTCAAAACCCTTCCGAACACAAAAGGCAAAGATCTGGTGGCCGACGTGTCCTCCTGTTTCCTGTCCGAGCCGATGGACGTGACAAAATACGGCGTGATCTACGGCGGTGTGCAGAAGAACATCGGACCGGCTGGCGTGGTCATCGCCATCATCCGCGAGGACTTAATCCGTGACGACGTCATGGAAGGAACCCCTACCATGCTCAAATACAAAACACAGGCAGACGCCGATTCCCTGTACAACACCCCGCCATGCTACGGCATCTACATCTGCGGAAAGGTGTTCAAATGGCTCAAAAAACAGGGCGGCCTGGCAGCCATGAAAGAGCTTAACGAAAAGAAGGCGAAGATTCTCTACGACTTCCTCGACCAGAGCAAGCTCTTCAAAGGCACCGTTGTAAAAGAAGACCGCTCCCTCATGAACGTGCCATTTGTCACCGGCGACAAAGACATGGACGCCAAATTCATCGCCGAGGCAACAGCCGCAGGCTTCGTGAACCTCAAAGGCCACAGAACCGTCGGCGGCATGCGCGCATCCATCTACAACGCAATGCCAATCGAAGGCGTGCAGAAACTGGTGGAATTCATGGAGAAATTCGAGAAAGAGAATGCGTAAATATATAATAATCTGATCACACAGGCAGAATCTCAGACAGCGCTTACAATGCAAGGAGCGCGCGAGGTTCTGTCTGTTTTTTTGTGGAGCGGTGGAGAGTTTTACATGTTTCGCCCTTGAATCTTTTGCAGATACTGTGATAAACTGAAAAATAATATATTCCGGATTTTTTCAAAATAACAAATGCAGTGTTTTTAAAAATGTTATGGCAGTAAAGTGGAGAGGAAAACAAATATGCACAAAATTTTTAATGTTGCAGGGGATTGTAAACCAAAGATTCATTATATGGTGGATATTACGGGAAAACTCCAACGAATAAAAGAAATGGTAGATGCCGGCCAGTATTTTACAATTAACAGGGCAAGGCAATATGGAAAAACAACGACCCTTCACGCTCTGGCGCAATATTTACAGGAAGAGTACCTGGTATTAAGTCTGGATTTTCAGCTGCTTAGTTCAGGTGACTTTGCAGACGAGAATAATTTTGTAGAAGCATTTGCAAGAGAAATCGTAGATGTAATGGAAAATAAGTGTGGGGGGAGACAAAAAGAGGAAAAGGTATTGGATGATACAGAAGATTTTCCGGAAGAAATTGCAGAATCAATGAGAGTGTTTGCCGCGGGAAAAGCAGAAAAAATGACGTTGTCTGTATTATTTTATCATTTGTCTGACTGGTGCAGGCAGTCGGTAAAACCGCTGGTTCTTGTGATTGATGAAGTGGACAGCGCGTCAAATAATCAAGTATTTCTGGACTTTCTGGCACAGCTTCGGGGATATTATATCCGAAGAGATAAAAAACCGACTTTTCAGTCTGTCATCCTGGCGGGAGTTTATGATATCAGGAATCTGAAGCAGAAGATATCGCCGGATGGAGAGCGAAGACAGAATAGCCCGTGGAATATTGCGGCGGATTTCCTGGTGGATATGAGTTTCTCGCCAAAAGAGATAGCAGGAATGTTGAAAGAATACGAAGAGGATTATCATACTTGTATGGATATTGAGCGGTTGGCCAATATGATTTACGACTATACTGCGGGATATCCTTATCTGGTATCAAGAATCTGCAAATTAATAGATGAACGTGTAGCGGGAACGGATCAATTTCCTGATAAAAAAGCGGCATGGACAAGAGAAGGATTTTTGAAAGGAATCAATATTCTTCTGGATGAAAAAAATACTCTTTTTGAATCACTGGTAAACAAATTGGTAGATTATCCGGATTTAAAGGAAATGTTATACCAGCTGCTGTTCATAGGGAAAAATATTGTATACAATCCTTTGAATCAAGCGGTTTCTGTTGCGGAAATGTTCGGCTTTGTGAAAAATGATAAAGGCAGTACGGTACCGGCAAATCGAATTTTCGAGATGGTGTTGTATAATCTGTTCCTTTCTGAAGAAATGCAGCGCTTTAATAAAAATAAACAGATTGGAGTTAAAGAAATCGAGATTGGTGATAAGATTTTAGTTGAGGCTGTGGTATAAAACTATAAAACATAATATAAGTAATTTGCACACCGGCGGGGCTCATCCCCGCCGGTTCTGTTTGTTTCAAAGTATGATTATTAAAAAATAATTCTAAAAATTATACACTGTGACTAGAATGTGAAAAAATCATGTGATATAATTGCAACATAATATATAAAAATTGCCGAGAAATCAAGAATATTTTTACATATTGGATATCGGCAAGAGCGGTAACCTGTCAACAAAACAATCCAACAACAAAGCAGTCCAATAAGAATGATCAGGGCTGCCGATGAGAAATGGAGGGAAACTATGAGAGGAAAAGAAAAGTTGTGGAGACAAACGTGGATACTCCCAGTTCTTATGCTGTTAATGACAGCATTTTTGTGGAGGGGAGACTGTCCGAAAACTCGGATAATCCGATTTGAAAAAATATAGGTTGATACGCTTTTATAAGTGTTCAATATAAAAAGAATTGTACATTGAAAACTGAATAAAGTACACAGAAA
>NZ_NFIR01000012.1:0-102201 GCF_002159465.1 Eubacterium sp. An3 | reverse complement strand
GTGAAACCGGCGAAGGGCAATACGTCCAATAATAACAACAATAACACTCCGATCACGGTTGTTACGGATAAGGAAGTGAAGCAGCAGGAAGCGGCGCTGAACCAGAAGTATGAAGATTATGGTTTAGTACGGAATAGTGGAGAAAAAGCTGGATATAGTGCTGCAATTTCCTACCCAAGTGCATCAGCTGTATTTGAGTATTTGGATGATTGGGGAATTCGTTCAGTTCCAGAGAATGGAAAATTTTACTGTTATTACGATATCGTGCGACAGGATAAATACAAAAACGATGCCAGCATTAAGGTAACTTATACTACCGATGGCAGCACTCCAACGATCAACAGCACAGACGCTGGTAACGAAGTTCATTTTAAGATGACTTCCCAGACTCCAACGATCAAGATTCACATTTATAAAAATGGAAAACTGGTGGCGTTAGATTATTTTACAAATGGTCATCTTTATACTAATGATGGTGTCTACGATGATTAAATCAAACATCATTATCAGAAAGCGGAACTCAGTTCCGCTTTTTTCTTTTTCATATCAATCGATACCGGGAAATCCCCGGCTTTTTTCTTTTTAAAATTCCAGAACACATTATTTTCATATTAAATACGTCGAAAGAACAGAGCGAAGGAATTTTCCTTCCCTTTTTCGATAGCGACGGCGGGGAACGCATATTTTTCCCCGGAAAAAGAAGAAAGGAGTGGTCTGATGAGAGATCCGCCAGTTTTACTTTGATACCCCTTGTACCTTGAAAACTAAACATTGTAAAGAAAGGAATCAGGTTTTATGACGAAAAAGAGAAAGAGAATCTTCCGTTCGGTTGTATCGTTCCTGTTAGCCTTTGCCATGGTCTTTACCGCTGTGATTCCAGCCTATGCGGTTGGTGTTAGTGGGAATGATCCAGTTCATGAAGGCGGAGATGGGATGAATTCATTCCGAGATAACAAAGGCGAATATTCTTCCTATGATCCGGATGATGGTGTTCAGGCTTTCGTGGTAGACGATGCTTATGGCTTTAAGGTAAGAACGACAAGTAGCACTGTAGTGACTCCGTTCGGTACCCAGGACAGGGATGGTGGCGAAGCCTGTAGGAAAAAGTATGCAGAGAGTGGAGACAGCATGGACTTGTCCAACTTCTACATTTTCGATGCATCAAAGAATAACACCTGCGGCTGGACCGGAACAAATTTCCGGATCTATAACACTCAAAAGAGAGCCTATGATATGGTGGATGTAAAAGTTACTTTGAGTGATATCGAAACCAACGGAAATGATGGTAACTATATCTGGCTGCAGAATACCAGTGCTACACCGTCCATCAATATCCTTGGTGTAGAAGAAGTGCAGATGACCGTGGAATACTTTGTAGCTGGGACTAACACCCCATATACAGTCAACAGTAACTTCACAGTTTCTGATATTGATGCCAATCAGTATTTCGGATTTTCCTCCGGAAATAAGACCATCAATCAGTATGCACATCCAAAGTCCGTGCTCAATTATGTACAGAAAAACAATCTGAACATCTATTTTGAGCCGGATGATAAGGAGTATGATTCTGCCAGTGATCTGGCTCTCTCTGCAAAGACGGCTGCCGGCGGTACCTATTCTGCTTCCAGCTATAAATTCATTTACGGAAGTAAACATACCAGATCAACAAATAACGGTGGAACAATGACTTCTTGGGCACACTTTGCATTCTCCGCGCAGTCCATGGCGGATATCGCAACCCCGGCGCCGTTTAAAGTCGTGAGCGATACCGACAATATCAAGTGGGATAAGACTGCCGGCGCAGAGACTGATGTGAGACAGAACCGTGTGGAGAGCACCGCTAATTCCTGGACCTATTCTGTGACCCAGATGGTCCCGTCGGGTAAAGTCAAAAAGTTTTATTACGATTCATTCGTGATGAGCGACCAGATCGATACCTGCTTACAGATCAATTCAGTACGGATCTATAGCGGAAGCGATGATGTGACAAGCTCATTCAGTATCTCGACCGCTGGGAATAATGTCGTGGCGACGGCAAACTCCACGATCCTCAATGACGCTTCCTTCTATGGAAATGGCAATGGGAAAGAAATCTCGATGGATATCAACGTGTCCGTCAAAGACGTGCAGACCGCGATGAACGCAGCCGGACATAACCATCAGTCCGGATCAGACCTGGTGTTTACGAACAAAGGACATGTCACAGCAGTGAGCAGCGGACGTACTTACAGCAACGATACCGACCAGACCACAACAGCCGTCCAGATCCCACTGGCAGAGCTGACTTTGGATAAGGTAGCCGATAAGTATGAATATAAAGTCGGCGATACCGTGACGTACACCATGAAGGTCACAGATATCACCCCGGGTGCCCCGGCATACAAAGTAGCCTTTACCGATGCGATCCCATCGGAATTACAGATCACTGGTGTATCCACCTCCGGTGTCACAGCCACAAACAGCGTATCCGGGCAGAACATCACCGTCAATGCGGCGGTCTTAAACCCGAATGAGACACTGGTTGTCACCGTGACATGTAAGGCATTGGAGTCAGGAAACGCCAAAGAGCTGTATAACACAGCCAGCGCAACCTGTATGAACATCAAGAACGCTTCCGGCCATGCCGATGACGATGCGGAGACATATATCAATACCGCAGCGATCACCATTGACAAGGTATCCGACAAATACGAGTATGAGGTTGGAGAAAAGGCCACCTTTACCGTAAAAGTGAAAAACACAAAAGGCGTTGCCAACAACGTTGTCGTTACTGATAACCTTCCAGACGGCATGACCCTTAACTATGATTCTGTACAGATCACCGGGCTGCCGAAGACCGTGGATTACCATGTAGCTGGCACCGCTGACCCGACGAACCAGTTAAACCCTGATCTCAGGAACGAAGTGGAGACCCGGAACATCACCACGGAAAAACAGAAATCCGGCGACAACGGCTGGGTATTTACCATCAACCATATGCCGGCGGACTCTGAAGCGACCATCACCTTCACCGCTACTGCCAATGATAACGGCAACGGCAAGGAGCAGCAGAACGTGGTAACAGCAACCTGCGATAATGCAGCGACCGTACAGGATGATTCCGAGTATTACATCAACACTGCAGATCTTGCGATCAATAAGAAGTATGTCAATCCGTATAAAGAGGAAAAGAATGACAACCGTGCTGACAATGAGTTCCGTGTTTACGAAGACGAGACCGGCAATGAGTTAGTCCAGTATGTTGTCGATGTCACTTCCTCTGGCGTAGATGGCACTGTGGCTAAAGATGTAGTCATCAATGACCTGACACTGCCGGATGGCATGATCTTAAACTATGATGATATTACCATCGTAGAGACAGCTAAGGACGGCACCGAGAAAGAATTTACCTCCGCCGGCGGGGATGGCACCACCTTCAAGTACCACGTTGCGGGTACAGATGATGTGACCAACCAGCTCAACGAGGATAAATATAATGAGACCGAAGACCGGACTCCGGTCATCACGCTGACAAAGAGCGGCAACGGTTTCGTGTTAAACGACACTTACCTTGAAGCTGGAAGCAAGCTGACGATCAAATATACCGCAAAAGCGACAGAAGATGTCAACGGTATGGAAGTCCGTAACACCGCCACTGCGACAGCAGCGAACATCGTCAAAGTGGACGGCAAATATAAGACCGTCAAGGCTGACGCTCTCGTTTATATCAACAGCCCGCGTCTGGTGATCACCAAGAAAGCCGACAGCGAGGACTATGCGGTAGGCGATACCGTGACATATACCATCGATGTCAGCAACCGTCAGACTGGTACCATCGCGAGAAACCTTGTGTTCACCGATGATATCCTGACAGAAGGTGTGAAGCTGCAGAAAGCAAGCATCGTATTAATGGATTCCGATGGAAAAGTCATCAAAGAGACAGAAGAAAATTATTCTTCTGATATCCAGAACAATCAGTTTAAACTGACGACAAAGAAACATCTGGTCAAAGATGCCAACTACAGTCTCTGGGATATTGCCAATGGAAAAGCACCGGAAGAACAGGATTCCTGGAACCCGGATTACATTGGTGTAACGAAAGAAACTTCCATGCGGATCGAATACCAGATGATCATCACGGATAAAGACCTTGCTGGAAAACAGATCGATAACGTGGCTACTGCTGTTTCTGACGAAGCACTGAAGGTTACGACAGATGAATCCATCACCCCGAACCCTCCGGATCTTGACATCGGTAAGGAAGCAGACAAGAAGACCTATTATTATGGAGAAGAAGTCAACTACCATATCGAAGTCACAGAG
This sequence comes from Eubacterium sp. An3, assembly GCF_002159465.1. Lineage (NCBI taxonomy): Bacteria > Bacillati > Bacillota > Clostridia > Eubacteriales > Eubacteriaceae > Eubacterium > Eubacterium sp. An3. The sequence goes on along the minus strand of NZ_NFIR01000012.1, from coordinate 97,899 downwards.
AACCGGGAGAGCGTAACGGCAGAAGATGTCATCATCAAAGACCAGTTTGCTCAGGCAGATTTCGCAGAGATCGATCCGGATTCCATGGTTGTAAAGCTGAATGATCAGGATATCACAGATCAGGTGAAGATCACATACACAGAAGCGAAGGATGGTTTCACAATCGAAACCGGCCTGGACATTACGGATTCTGACAAGATCACGGTTGATTATACTGCTACCATGCGTGCTGATGCGATTGGACAGGAAATCACAAATACTGCTTTAACCTGGGGCAGCAATGCACCGGAAAAACAGTCCACAGAAACCGTAACCGTCACTGATCCGGATGCCCGTCTGGAGATCACAAAAGAATCTGACAAACAGGTATATAATGTTGGGGATACCGGACATTATAACGTTAAGGTGACTCAGATGACAGATAATGCAGTTGCCCGCAATGTCGTGATCGAGGATGCTATGGCAATCTCCGGTACTGAGATCAGCAATATCAAAATTGCAGATACAAAAGGTACAGATATCACGGAATCTGTGAAAATTATCGCCAATGGTGATAATTATGTCATTAATACGGGCCGCGATCTTGCACAGAATGAATATTTTACAGTGACTTATGATGTCCTTTTCAAAGATGCCGCTTTGGCCGGTCATGACGATGTGCAGAATATCGCAAAATCCCATGCGGATAATGCAGAAGAAGTACAGGCAGACAACACCGTAAAAGTGCCGCTGCCAACACCAGATGGCGAGAAAACATCTGATAAGCATATCTACAGCTTAGGCGAAACTGCTCACTATACGGTAGTCGTTCGTCAGACAACAGAGGATGCTGTAGCGAAAAATGTCGTCATCTCCGATAAACTGGGTATCGCAGGCGCATCGTTACTGCCGGATACCATCAAGATCGTTGACACAGACGGAAATGATATCACTGATAAGGTAGAGATCACTGCCGATGAGACTGGATATACTATTAAAACTGGTATGGATATGTCAAAAGAAGATACATTTACTGTAACGTATGATGTGATTTTTGATGACGAATCCTTAGTTGGACAGGAAGTTCCAAACACCGTTGATGTTACGGCAGATATTGGTAGTGATTCCGATACAAATACCGTCACCGTAGAAGCTCCGGAGCTGTCCATCGAAAAAGTTTCTGATAAGGAAGTTTACGATGTGAATGACACTGGACATTACACTGTAGAAGTGACGGAGACCAAAGAAGACCTGACTGCTATGAATGTCGTGATCAGGGACTCTATTGAGGATAAAGGTGCTTCTATCGTAGAAGGTTCCATCAAACTGGCGGACGCGGATGGCAACGACTTGACCGATAAGGTAGAGATCACATCCGACGAGACCAGCTACCAGATCAATACTGGTATGAACCTGGCTTACGGGGAGAAGTTTATCGTTACTTATGATGTGACATTCACTTCCGAATCCGCAAATGATACGGTACGCAATGTCGCACAGGCAACTGCAGATAACCTGACGACTACAACAGAAAACGACGTGACACCAGTCACTTACACAGACGAAGAAGGCAATGCCCTCTTTGAGGTCGTAAAGAATTCTGACCCGGCTCCGGGTACTGTAGTAGAAGCAGGACAGCAGATCACTTACACCATCACAGCGAAAAACGTGACGGAAGAAGATCTCTCCAACATCCTTGTGATGGATCAGGTTCCGGCTATGACAGAGTATGTCGCAGGATCCGGCGGCGAGCTGAAAGAGATCGGCGGCATGAATTACGTATGCTTCACCATCGATACACTGCCGGCAGGCGGGGAACAGAGTATTTCCTTCGCTGTGACAGTAACGGATGCAGCATCCGGACAGGTGGCAAATACCGCTCTGGTACGTCTGGCAGGTGGGGATGACCCGGCTGCTGATACCACATGGAACCCGGAAACCTTTGTTCCGACCAATACGATCACCCATCCACTGACCATCTGGGTAGAGGATGATAACATTGTAGAGGTACAGGCACCGACCCTGACGATCGATAAGACATCTGATAAAGATGTGTATGAGATCGGTGAGACCGGACACTATACCGTTGTTGTCGGACAGGCAACCGAGGATCGTGTCGCAAAGAACATCGTCATCAAGGATTCCCTGGATGATAAAGGGGCCAAACTGTTAGGTGATACCATCCATGTACTGGATACCGAAGGTACAGACATTACCAGTGATGTGAAGATTGAGTACACAGACTCCTCTTATTACATCGAAACAGGACGGGATCTGGCTTACGGTGAGACGATCACTGTGACATATGATGTTTCGTTCACTGAGAGTTCCCTTGTTGGACAAAGCGTCATCAATACAGCAAAGGCGAAATCCGATAACGCAGTTGTCACCGACGATAATGAAGTGATCCCTGTTGATGTCGGAGAAAACCTGACAGCAGTAAAAACCGCAGATCCAGCTTCAGGCGCTGTTGTAAAAGCAGGACAGGACATCACTTACCATATCACTGTGACAAACAATGGAACAGAAGATAAGGCAAATGTCTATATCATGGATGCAATCCCGGCACTTACCACTTATGTAGAAGGTTCCGGCGGCGAGATCATGAATGTAGACGGTACCGATTATGTGACCTTTACGATTCCATCCATTGCTGCTGGCGCTTCCGAAACTGTTTCCTTTACGGTAACTGTTTCTGACCAGGCGACCGAAGATGATATCATCAAGAACGTGGCACTGGTACAGCCGTCCACCGAAGAGACCCCAGAAAACCCTTGGGATCCGGATCTGTTTGTGCCAACAAATGAAACAGAACATCCATTAGACCCATGGGTAGATGATGAGCACGAGGTCGATGTTGATGAAGGTATCCCGACCCTGGCAATCGAAAAAGAATCGGATAAAGATACTTATGCGGTTGGGGAAACGGGACATTACACCGTAACGACAAAACAGACACGCCCAGATAAGACTGCAAAAAATATCGTCATCAAAGATGAGCTGCAGATCGAAGGTGCGAAGATCCTTGCCGATACTATCCGTGTTTATGGACCGGACGGTGCTGATGTGACAGATGCTGTTGCTATCACAGCGACAGACACATCTTACTACATCGAAACCGGCATGGACCTTAACTATGATGAGTCGATCACTGTGACTTACGATGTCCTCTTTGAAGCAGAATCCCTCGCAGGACAGGTTGTGAAGAATATCGCAAAAGCGAAATCGGACAACGCACAGGCTGAAACAGATAACGAAGTGACACCTGTGATCGTGGAAGAGGGGCTTACCGCATTAAAGACAGCGGATCCAGCTAATGGCACTGTCGTAAAAGCTGGCGATACGATCACTTACCATATCGCCCTTACCAATACAGGCGCAGAGGAGAGATCCAATGTCCTGGTACTGGATGAGATCCCGGCACTGACCACTTACGTGAACGGCTCCGGTGGAACGCTTGTCACTATTGGTGAGAAACAGTATGTATCCTTTGTCGTTGATCTTATCCCGGCAGGCGAGACAGTAGATGTCAGCTTCCAGGTGACCGTTAATGCAGATGCGGCCGAAGAGGATACCATCAAGAACGTGGCGCTTGTGAAGACGGCAGGAGAGGAAGACCCACAGGATCCATCTACATGGGATCCGGGCACCTTTGTTCCGACCAATGAGGTCGACCATCCGTTAAACCCATGGGTAGAAACGGAAAAAGAAGTCAATGTAGATAAAGGTGAAAAAGCCCGCCTTGTTGTGGAAAAGACATCTGATAAGGATTCTTACGAGCGCAAGGAGACCGGAACTTACACCATCACTGTCACCAACGATCGGGAAAATACCACGGCTGAAAATGTCGTTATCACAGACGCATTTGATACAACGGGTATGACGATCGACCAGAGCAGTATCAAAGTGACTGGACCGGATGGCAATGCCATCACCCCGGTATCGATCACCATGAATGAGTCCGGCAACGGATTTACTATTGCTACTGGTGCATCCCTGGCAGGCGGACAGTCTATGACAGTAACCTACGATGTGGCATTCACAGACAAATCCCTCATCGGTGAGGATGTGAAGAACACTGTCACAGTGACTTCGGATAACACAGACCCGGCAGGTGATTCCAATACTGTCAAAATCACGAAACCGGATAAACCAGATAAAACAGACAAAACAGATAAGTCGAAAGACAGCTCTGATAAATCTGGTGGATCCAATGGAACATCCGGTGGAAGCAACAAAGGTTCTGGCAGTGTACAGACCTCCGATATCCTGATCGGTGTCCTGATCGCTGCTGTGATCATCTTTGTTGTTGCCGGCGGCGTATACTTCTATAAGAAAAAAGCGGCTAAAGGCAACACCGGACTGAAACTGTAAACGCAGAATGGGAAATCTTCTCCCTGAAGCAGCAATCTAAACATACGAACCCCGCCCGGAATGGGCGGGGTATTTTAAATATTAAGGGGATTAAAATGAGAATGTATTCAATTACTCTTTTCGATTTTTTGTTTAAAGATTATCTTTCTACTGTGAGAGTGCTGTTTATCGTCTTACTTGCAATCTACATTATTTATTTACTAAAATTGAAGTTTTTTCCAAAAAAGAGTAAAGAGGAAACTCAATGGCTTATCAGAAGTTCGGTATCGCCAGTGAGTTCCAATTTCTTTTTGCTTATGATAGCAACTTTTTTGGGTATCATGCCCTTCCGCATTATTTTACTGATATGTATTATTGCAAACTTTACTTATATGTTTCTCCGGTTCTGCCTTAATCTCAAGTCGGATGATCCAGAAAATCTTTCTTATTTGCGGTATTATTTTGTGATAACTATATCGGAAATCATTGTTTTGATTCTATCATTTTTATTCTGATTAATTATGAATTATTTTCTTTATATTCTTGTTATTCTTCTTTTCTACAAAATGTCGCAGTATTTATCTCTTGGTTTTGAGAGAAAATATTTTCCTTGCTATTTGTTTTTACAAAAAGTATAATGGAAATAATTTCAAAAATCTCTCTTTATCGATTAGGTATATTAGTTTTGTTGTTTCACTTGGGAGTTTATTTATCTGATGGAAAGAAAAGTACTGCGACATTTAGAAAAACGTTCACGGGAATGGGGCATAAATTTGCCAGCTGCCCCAGAAGCGGCTATCAAGGCTATTGAGAAGAAATACAAGGAAAGAGGCGCAAATATTGGCTTTTCAGCGAAAAGATTTGAACATCCGGAAAAATTGAATGCCAATGCCGGTTTATTCCGTTCCTCAAAGGTTATTTTTTCTTCAGAATGGATAGCTTATTTGCTCATGCGTAATGATGAGGAAGTAACAAATGCATTCTTGGCTGCTTTGGGGCATGAGTTAGCCCACAAAGAAAAATATATACCGCCTTATCTTCATCTCTTTTCTGTTAAATTTGTGGCTTGGGTCAATGAGGTATATGCGGACTTTTTATCCGAAAATAAATTTTTGCATGGCAATCGCCAATTATTGCTCAATTCCATGAATTTCAAGCGCTCCAAAAAAGGGGAAGACAAAGATGACCGTCTTCACCCATCCTGGAAACGGAGGATCCATTACGCAGAAAACTTTGAAACATTCGATGAAAAATTGATCCGGCAGATTGCAAAAGACGCCAGGTGCAAAAACAAAAAGTTGATACAGAAAGTCATTGATCATTATACGAAATGACGTTCACTCCCTGCCCGAAATGGGCGGGATTTTTTTTGCAATAGATTCTCTTATCATATTAAATACATACAATGTATTTTTTGAGAGATAGGAGATGATCTGACTATGGTGAAGTATTTTATTACAGTATTTGTCCTGACGTGTTTATGGTTTATTTTCGGACTGCTTTATATTGGAGAAAATAGCGACCATTATTATCACGGACAAAAAGAATCCAAAAAATATGCGGCAGCTCTTTCTGTGACGATGTTACTGGGAAACTGTTTAGCGGTTTTATCTGGAATCATTTTCTTCCGCAATATTTTTCCTCAATATCTTTTCGCCATAATAACTTGTAACCTCATCCTGTTTCTTGTCTGGTTTGTTTACGGAATGGTGAAAAAGAAGCCTTGGGATTTATTTTCCGCCGTATTTGGCAATATCCCTTTTGGAGTTGCTATCCTCACCGGCTTTTTTGCTTCCGCTGGTCACTTGTTCCTGATGCGTATCTGTATTGCTGTGTGTTTTTTCCTTGCTTTTCTTTCCTTGTTTGAGAACTTTGTAAAGAAGAAATCGTTTGGTGGTGAACCTGCCCCGACATGGATTCGTTCCCTCATTCATATTTTGGTATTATTGGGAACTTCTTTCCTACCCATAGCTGTTTTCAGAATTATCCTTGTGGTTTGTCTTGGTTTTCATTTATGGAATCTTTTTCCTTATTTCCATGAATGTATCCTGCGGTTCCACAGTAGTTTTGACGAATATTATGTTGTGAAGCCGATGGTTTTTGTTACCCTGATTGAATTAATATTGGTAATTGTCATGTGATCCACATTTTTTTCTCTTGCTATTTTTCCGGAAATTGTTTCATAATTAAGGAAATAAAGCGACAGAAAGGGAGAAAATGGATAAAAGAATAGTGAAGTATATTAAAAAGAGATCCGCCCAATGGGGTATCCCATTCCCCGAGGATACAGAACAACGACTTGTTGATATCGAAAGGTCATTTTCACAGAAAAATATTCACATAAAATTTGTGTTCGATTCTTATAACGGCAATATTTTGAATGCCTGTGCAGGATTCTTTCAATCCTCCCCAATCCGTGTCTATCAGGAATGGGCAGCCTATCTTATACTGCGCGGGGACAATGCGGATGTTAAGAATGCATTTCTGTGTACCATCGGACATGAGCTGACTCACCAAGAAGGAAAGGACATAAGCCCGTTCCGACATTTCCTCAATATACGGTTCATTGCATGGGTCAATGAGATACATGCAGACTTTGGGGCAGAAGATAAGATGTTGGAGCAAAGCCGTTCCCGTCTTATAACTGCTATGCAATTTAAACGATCCCAAAAGAAAAAGGATCGAGATAGTTGCACGCACCCATCCTGGAAACGGAGGATCCATTACGCAGAAAGTTTTGAAATATTCGATGAAAAATTGATCCGGCAGATTGCAAAAGATACAAGGTGTAAAGATAAGAAAATAATACAGAAGGTTGTTAATTACTATACAAAGTAACATTTACCTCGTCCACCATGGGCGAGGTATTTTTGAAAGTGAAATTAACTTTGTGAACTACTCGGCAACAAGTTACCGAGCTTCCGAAACCTTCACCGACCCGAAAGCCAGATCCGAGATCTTCGGTTATTCCTGTCTGACCGGGTGACATATTATGCCATGGCTGCAACAATAAAAGAGAGGGCTTTTTTCATCGCTGCCATGTCAAGGTCTTCGATGCAGATGATGTCATAATGGCTTGTGAGACGGTATAACAGCTTATGGAGGAAGTCGGCCCGCTGGTGCTTGGCTTTCGCATGGAGCTTCGCGATTTTCCCGAGCTGCTTCGTGTAGTTCCTGGAATCTTTTTCCATCCGAGACAGCTTCCGTTGTTCCTGGGCGATCTTACGTTCCAGCTTCCGGTACGGTTTTAGGTATGCCGGCGTACTGCTGTCCGAATCCACATACAGTTCCGGCAGGGACATGTCAAGCCCGATGGCTTTCCATCCCCCCTGGTCCTTTCCCTGCTGCCTTCTTGGGAACCTCCTGCTTGGGGTACTCAAAGAGCAGGGAGAAATACCACCGGCCGTCCGGTCCCAGGGTCACGGTACAGTTTTTGAACAGCCCACCTTTCCGGACCTTGCGGTGGACCAGCAGGCGCATCGGGTCTTTGACCTTCGGGAGTTTTAACAGGCAGCCGGAGAGCCGCAGGTTCGGCTGTTTCCGGTTGGAGAGGTTTGTCGTGTACGTATCCGGGTAGGCATGCTTCTTCTCGAACTTCGGGCATCCTTTTTCTCCGGAAAAGAATTCTTTTACTACCCGCTGGAAGTTCCGCTGTACATTGGCAAGGGCAAGGGAGTCCATCCCTTCCAATCAGCAAGTATCCGGTTCCATAAGAACCGGGCAGAGCTTATAAATTGGGAAAGGAGGTGTACCTGTCCCTGGGATGGGAAGCCCTCAAACCGATAGGCCGGCTGTTCCACGGCCCCTGCTTTCCCCCTATCCATTTGTCCGGCGAACTTCTTTCCCATAAGAACCTCCTCCTTGTCCCTGACGCTACCGCTGGCAATTTTTCTGGCACTCAATATACCGCAGGACGTTTTCCTCACTGGTGGAGCCGATGGATTCCGCAAAAATAGTTGCCATTCCACAGCTGTCCCTTCCATAGCCGTTCCCGGAGGGAAGGGAACTCGGTAAAGAGCCGGTTCCCGCTGATCCCCTTTAAGTATTTGACAGCCTGGGTCACAGACGTCTTTGGAGGGAGGGACAGGAAACAGTGTACATGGTCCATATCACCTACCTTACATGTGGCAACGTGGAACCCTTTCTCCTGAGCAATCTCCTGGATGATCCCATACAGACGGGAACTGATTTCCTCATCTAAGACCTTCCTGCGGTATTTGACACACCATACGATATGGTAATTCAGATTGTAAACGCAAATCCTTGCGTGAATATATTTACTCATAGGATAACTATAATATAGATACTGGAATCTGGTCGCTTTCATCCCGGATACAAGTAACCGGGAATTCCCGCTCTTATTCTTAAATATATAATAAGTATTTATTTCATATTGGATGTACAAAAAATCAAAACAGGGAGGGTAGAAATTAAGAAAAATATTGAGAACTATGATAAAAATATGGTATCCTATTTAACAAGAAAGGAAGAAGAATTATGATTACTTATGTAAAAGGAGATTTATTTGAAAGCCCTGCAAAAGTTCTAGTCAACACCGTTAATACAGTAGGTGTTATGGGTAAAGGAGTTGCTTTAGAATTTAAGAAGAGATATCCTGAAATGTTTGTGGCGTATAAGAATTTATGCGATACAAAAAAAATGACAGTTGGTTCTTTATTTTTATGGAAAAAAAATAAAAAATGGGTTTTGCTTTTTCCTACAAAACAACATTGGAGAAATCCTTCAAAATTAGATTATATTGAAAAAGGATTAATAAAATTTAGGGATAATTGGGATCGATTAGGGGCCGATTCAATTGCTTTTCCTCGCTTGGGGTGTGGAAATGGAAATCTAAATTGGGATGATGTTCGTCCACTAATGGAAAAATATTTAAGGGGTATCCCTTTACAAATTTATATCTATGTTGATATTTATAATGATCCGGTGCCAGAACATTTGAATCAAACAGAAATAGATCAATGGCTGAATGGAGAGGCCGGTTTAACAGGATTTGAGAAATTTCAATGTAGATTTTCTAATTGGATTAATTCTCATGATATTAAAGAATTGAAAGAAATGGATAATTCTCAGATTTGTGATTTATGGAATTTTATAAGAGACGGAGGGATTATTACTAAAGAAGATATCCCTACCGAGTATCAAACATTTGCAGATTCTTTTTTAGAAATATCCAGAAAGTTGGGCTATTTAGCTAAAGTTATCATTTCTAATGATGGTAAGCATTTTGGCTCTAAACCAAATGCTTATCAATATATAGCGGATTAAAGGAGATGTGTTATGACTTATGAAGAGATATTGAAAAGGCAAGCTCAATTATTGCCAAAATCTATAAATTGGTGGCCTAATTTTTTTTATCATTTTACTGATATTCATAATGCGGTTAACATTTTATCTGATGGATGGATTATGAGCAGGGAAAAAATAAAAAACACAAATAGAATGATTAATGATAACGCTAGTAGAATGGTAATCGATGCTACAATAAATGAAAATAAAAAATATGCCAGATTATATTTTCGCCCACTTACGCCAACACAGTATCATAATGAAGGCTATAAACCCAAAATACTAAGACAATTAGAGGCCGATTGCCCTGTTCCTGTATTTTTTTGCTTAAACTCAGCCCAAATTTTAAATTATCCTGGAACAAAATTTGCGGAAAAAGGATTGGCTGGAGGTCGCCATAATATTAAAACAGGAGTTGATGCATTTTCAGAACTCAATTTTGATAAAATATATCATGATGGTTGGTATGATTCTTCCTGCGATAACGACATTAAATACTATAGGTTATCCGAAATCATTAATAAAAAAGGATTTCCTTTGGAGCCTTTTTTACAATGTATTTTATGTAGATCAGTGGCAGAAAAAGATATGTTATTGTATCTGCTTCAAAGACGTTCTAAAAATTTGTATGAAAAATACAAGAAAAAAATTATCTTTCGACCAAAATTAAAATGTTTCAATAGTAATCATACAGGTATTTTTATTAAGGAAGTTTATATGGATGATTCTGATCTTTATATCATATTTAATGATGCAGAACAAAGATATACTCATGAGGAAGAGATCATTGATTTTGTCGTGAGTATTGAAATTTCTTATTTAACGGATGATAAAAAAATTATAAATACTGTATATCTTTCAGAACAATTTAATTATACAAAGATACGGGGCTGCGAAGTTGATAATTTAGAAATTCCAGAAGAAGCTTATTTTATACGTATAAAGGTAACATTCGATGATTGTGAAATGTATAAAAACGAAATTTATGTACCATATAGTGAATTCTGGTAATAGTGAACCCTCCCCGCCTAAATCAAAGATTGTAGACGGGGTGTGCGCTTATCTATACAAGTGAAATAGTTTCATCAAACCACAATAATTGTTAATGTAAGAATGTAAACTGACGTATAGCCGGTATAGTTGTGTGACGCAACTGTACCGGTTTCTTTGTTTATAAAGAAATTATTTCTTTTTGCGCTCCAGGAGAATCTATTCTTTCTTCCACCCGGAGATTCGGAATGATTGGCTGTGTTTGGCTGGATAGCCAGCTTTGGAGAGGATGTTTTTATTTTCAAGCCCTTTCTATTTTCATATTATTTCAAACTAACAAAATAGATAGGAGGCAAAGGAAATGAGAAAAATTATTTATCTGTTGCCATTGGCAGCTTTTTTTATTTGTTGTCCAGTAGCACAAGGAAAAACCATTTATGTAGCCAAGGGGGAGCATATTACACTTCCTAAAGGAACTTGGGGCAGCCAGAATAAAAAAATTGCAAAGATCAAAGGGAAAAAGGAGCTGATAGGAAAAAAGAAAGGGAAGACCGTTGTAAAAAATAACAAAAAAGAGATCACGGTTGTTGTTAAAAAAGCAAAAGAAATCCGTTTAGCTGTTGGAGATTACAAAGAAATTGGCAAAGGTAAATGGAACAGTACCCAAATTGCTGCTGTGAAAAATAAAAAGTTGATTGCAAAAAAAGCAGGAAAAACATATATCAAAAATAAAAAAGGAAAATGCTATAAAGTTATTGTCGAAGCCCCTCGCTTATCAAAGACCACAGCAGTCACAAATGATCCTATTACCCTGAAGTTATCTGGCACTAAACAAAAAATAAAGTGGAATTTATCTAACATCAATGATTTTTCTATAAAAGTGAAAAGTTGGAACAAAGTAACAATCGAACCAATAAGTATGTCTGGGTATACTACTGTTACGGCTACGGTCGGGCATACGGATTATACCTGCCGTATTTATACAGGGAATGTGATTCCGTATACCACTACTGTATGTCAAAACACAACACAAAATGTTATTTCGAGTGAATTTGCATCTTCCCACAATCTGGATTTTTCCACGGAGGATCCCTCTATCGCAGAAATTGACACCCATGGAAATATCATCGGAAAGAAACCTGGACTTACTACTGTCAATGTCACCATCAACGGTACAGTAAAAAAAGGGAGCATCTGTGTGATAGCGCCAGGTGTAAAATACTCTTTATCAGGATCGAGTGTTAAAAAACCCGTCTATTTTGAAATCAAGTCCTTGGAAGAAGCGAAGCCCTATATACCTACCATGCTCTATCAGGCGTTTAATGAACTTGGATTTCAGTTTAAATCCAAAACAAAAGAAGAAATGTATGATCGGCTTGGAAAAGATGGATATGGCGGGTATTTCAGCATCACTGATCGTGAGATAGGGATGTATAACAAAGACTGTATATCTGTCCTTCATGAGTTTGGGCATTTTCTAAACCATTTGAAGGGGTATGTATCCAACACGGATGCTTTTAAAAAAATCTATGAAAAAGAAAAAGATGGGTTCCTTGAAGATTATCCAAAAACAGCGCCCAATGAATATTTCGCAGAAAGCTACGCGTATTACCGCCTGGCGCCATACCAGTTTCAGATCACGCATCCTGAAACTTATACTTTTATAAAAGAAATGGAGGATTCTTTGTCAGAGGATGACATAAAGGAGTTGTGGTACAAATACGATCATCTTTGGGAGTGAACTTTTTTGAAAAAGCGGAGCTTAGTTCCGCTTTTTTCTGTTTTCATATATTTTTTCTCTATCTTTTTTCCCATATTGTTGATGTCAAAAAAATCAAATATAGGAGGAATGATTTATGAAAATTATTAAACGAATTTGGGATAAAAAATGGTGTTATGGTCAGTAGAAAAGCAAACCATGCCTGGAATGTCGTATACATTGGCGGGAAATGGTACCATATGGATGCAACATGGGCAGACAATGATCAGAATGGCATTAATCATGATTATTTTTTAATGTCAGAAGCGAAGATGTTCTCCTTAGACAACCGCCGGAAAGATATGGTGTATTACGGGCAGTTTGATACACCGTATAAAAAAGCAAAAAACACAAAAAAGGGTTTTTGGAATGAAACGATTTCTTCTTATTATAGTAAGCTTAAAAAATAAAGAAAAAGCGGGGAAAATCTCCGCTTTTCTTTATCCTCTGTATTATTCTTCAATCACATCTACACGGTAGCAAACACCTTCATAATCCAGTTCCCATGTACCAAAGAAAAAATCCTTCGAGTCCGTACAGGCAACCTCTTTACCGTTTTCATCAAACAAAACAGCCTCTGTCCAAAGCGGATTTTGTCCTGAACCATCATCTGAACTGCCACATAATTTAACATCCATTTGCATGCCATCAGCAAATGTGACAGTGTAACTTTCCGTATAGTTTTTCCCATATCTATCATGGAGATCGGCGACATCTGCCCATGAGGATAAATCCTTTTGGATTCGATTTGCAGTATCTCTGGAAACCCGAAGCGTCTGACCCATCATGGCAATACAATCAGAATCCATCGATTTTTTTCGGCATTTCAGATCTGCCCGTATAATTTCCCAGGAATAAACAGTATCCCCATTGTCATACAGTAATGCGGACCCGCCATAACAATAGGACATGTCTTCGCAACTTTCGTCCCATTTTGACGGCTTTGAGTCGTTGTAAGCTTTTTTCATTGCCTCTTCCGCTTCTTCCCACGTGTCATAAGCGGTATAGTCAATACCGTAGCCGTCAGAAGCGGCAAGAAAACACTTATCACCAAGATAAGGGTTCTCTTTGAACAATGCATGGCACTCATTTGCGACTAAAAACTGTTGCCAATGCCAATCTGCTTTTGGGTCATAATCACCATTTATGAATACCATCCCATAATCAGTTAACAATACTTTTTGTTTCAGATTCCCTTTTTCACTGATTGTCAGATCGATTACGTTGATGTCTTTATGGAAATAAAAAAGAAAAAATTAAGAAAAGAAAAATTGTAAAAGAATGATTATTTTTTTGGGGGCGCTTCATTCTACTTTCAAATTTTTTTTAAGAGTTTTCATATTAAGAATGTACACAACATGATTCAAAAAAGGAGGTTGATATTATAATCTGAGAAACTCGTGCGAACTCAAAGCGAACAAGAAATCCCGAGAGGTCGCATTAAAAAGCGGCACATATGGCGTGTTATTAGTCAATCACTCTATTTGTGTCGATATGTTAATACTGGATATAGCAAAAAGATAGTGTAAAATACTATATCTTGCTGTCGCACCTTGCAACGGGTGCGCGGATGTAAATGTTGGACGGATGTTGTATTGTCCGCTCGTCGCACCTTGCGAAAGGTGCGTGGATGTAAATGCAGATAGGAATAAAATCCATCTCCTGATGATAAAGTCGCACCTTGTGAAAGGTGCGTGGATGTAAATTGATACATATTCAAAAGAAGAATTGATTGCGGAGGTCGCACCTCGCGAGAGGTGCGTGGATGTAAATGACAATCCTGACATTAACATACTTGCCACTGTCACACCTCGTGAGAGGTGTGTGGATGTAAATTGTGCAGATAAATGGGATAAATTTATGGATGTTTGTCGCACCTCGCGAAGGGTGTGTGGATGTAAATAACTGATTGCCTATTTTTCTCATCAACGGTGAACTACTCGGCAATTGAATTGCCGAGGATGAGCCGCCGACTTCTCTTAAAATGTCGCACCTCACGAGAGGTGCGTGGATGTAAATAGAGCCTCAAGATATAACTCTTACTCTTACCCAAGTCGCACCTCGCAAGAAGTGCGACTGAAGTTATTTCGGGGACGATAAAAATAAAAAATACATTCCTATGAAAATACATATTAAGTATGTAATTTGTGAAACAGCTACACAAAAAGAATGTACAGATGCCAAAAGGAGGCGGACTAACTATGGCAAAACACAAGATAAAAATATTCTCCCTGCTATTAGCAATCACCATAGCAGGAACTTCTTTCCCCGTTTTTGCGAAAAAAAATGAAAAAGCACCAGAAACTGCCACAACAGAAGCCGGAGACCCGGAAACTTCAACAGGGACTGACCAGATATATGACCGCTTAGATGCGGAATTTACATGGGATGATGACACAAAAGACGATGCGATCACTGTCTGGCAGTTTACAGATTGGTCTGAGTTTCAAAATAAACTTATTCTGGATGTCAATGTCGGTACCCATGCCAACGCCGATGTCAATGATGAGGTAAGGGCTTTGGAGCCAGATATCCGCAGGGTTCTGACCGCATCAAATTATGTAACAGCGGCGGAATCAGAAATGGAAGATTATGTGGAACTTATGCTTGCTATGATCCAAATATTGGCAGAGGACTGTGGTATTTTTGAGGATGGATCCGGTGCGAATATAAAGTCATGGATTGACAGCATGGGATATTGTGTTGACCCTGATTTTGATAAAGGCTTGCTGGATACAGGAGCGAAAGACCGAAGCATCCGTGCATTGTTCGACGCATATATGACGGCATGCCAGGCTTTCAAAACGAAGAAAAAAGAAGGGATCACCGACGCTATTGCAGAAGCAGGGGATGTCTGTGAACCATACCTTTTTCCGACAGAAGAGAGTGATATCATTGATCTGCAGACTGTATTAGAAGGAGTCGTTATGAAAAATGCGACGGTCCCGGAAAATACATACACCTATTTCTACACAAGCTCAGACGGCGGCGCTTATTCCAAAGACAGCGCAAGATATTTTTCCGATACTTATGCAGTACCATCTTATTTTGCAGATATCCCTGAAGGAGATGGCTATTCCCCATCCCCAAACTTTGCGAAACGGGTTATGGATATCTATACAGTAAGTAAAGGCTCTACATCTGCTGCAACAGGAAATGGGGCTACAGTGAATGCGTTTATCGCAGAACTTGAAAAATATGAAGGACTGCCATACATCTATGGCGGAAAGTCCCCATCTGATGGCGGGTTTGACTGTGCCGGCCTGATTAGTTATTGCCTGACACAGATCGGATACTTAGACGGGTACCGGAATTCTGATGGCCTGAAATCTTATCTGGAAAGCCATGCGACAGAAGTCACCACAGAAAATTTATCCCCAGGGGATATTTTATGGCACCCGGGACATGTTGCTGTCTACATTTCAGATGGTATGTGCTTTGAGGCTCAGCAGTCCGGGACTAAGATCGGGTATTTTAAGACAAATACCGATGTTCCAGGCAGCCGTTTTGATAAAGCTTATCACTGGAGTTGATCTCTTCCTGCCGGCTATGTATAGCTGGCAGGTTACTTTTTTGCAGGGAAATCAATTCTTTTCTTTCTCCGTGTGATATAATAATAAAAAATAGTAGAGGAGGTTCTCTTTATGTTTATCGGTTTTGGTATTGATGAAAAGACTAAAGAAATGATTGAGCGGACAGCCCAAACAAAGGACGAACTCAATGACCTGCCGTTTATCTGTGATGTACAGGATGAGAAGCAGATAAAACGGTATCGACATGTGATTGAGAATAATATCTTGCATGGTGAAGAAACACTTGGAAATTATTAAGAAAAGATACAAAGAAAAGTCCCCGGAAAAATCTGGGGATTTTTTTATAATTGACCACGATGAGGAACAGCAAATTTCTCATTGTGGCTTTTTTCATCTGTATTATTTTTTTATCATAAAATCAGCCCTTTAGGGTGCTTTTCTACCAAAAAATATTCTATCCCGTTTTCCAGATTGATCATGTAAAAAATAAAATTAAGGAGGTTTAAACAAATGAGTATGCTTAAAAAATTCAAAAATTTTGAGGTAAAAGAAGAGGATCGGCTATCGGATGCGGATAAACTTTTGTTAGTGAATGGTGTGGGTATCCCCTCGCTATTTGAAAAGAGGAGAGCAACTATGTATTCTTTTGAGATATTCGATGATGACTTTTACAATGATCCAGAAGTTACTTATATTGGATACGAAATGTCTAAGGACGGACGGCCAGTATATAAGGGAGTGATTGACCTTGATATTTGCTATGGAGAAAATCTTTTCAAAGCATTGGAGGATTATTTAGGTCCAGACATTAATGCATCTGTGAAACGTCTTTTAAAACAGCCTCTTGCCAAGGAGCTTCCTGATCCGCTCCAAAGGGTGGTTCTAGGACAGTACTCCTGTTCAGAAGGGATGTATTTTATCTTGAATAATACATTTTGCCGGGAAGAATGGGAACCAAGTGAATTCTTGTCACTGCGCCAGCAGATGGAAGAATATGGTTTGGATGAATTCATGGAGATTCTTGATTTTGATGACTTTGATGATTTGGATGAAGATGAAGAAATTGTCGCCGTTTACTGCGGACTGGCAGAACAGTTCAATTTCCTGGGTTATGAAATGGAGGTATTGCCATGAAGAGAAAAAACAATGATGTAGTTGGACAAGATATCCAGTTTGAGCGGATCCGCAGAATCACTGGATACCTGGTAGGAAGTGTAGACCGCTTTAATAATGCAAAAAGAGCGGAAGAAAAGGACCGGGTAAAGCACGAAATACCTTCTGGGTTGTGATCAGAAGGTAGAATACGAGGAGGAAGAACGATAAGCGTAAGCAAGGAAGATGAGCGCAAAGCTCTTAATAAGATTAAGAAAATTGTAGATGAACTTGGTGAAAACAGTTACATCGGTGAGGCTTTTGACGGATGCTTTGAGATTGCTGAAGATAATATCGGAAATGATTTCTGCTGCAGCATGAAACAGAGGACAGAAACTGCAGAAAAAAGAGAATCGGAGTCCCAGCGTAAGATCGCTTTGCGTCAACTACTCCCGACGGTGTCGGGAGCTTACATAGCCGAACCTACGAATGGATCGGCGTGCAAGCTTATCCAGATACAGCAGGCTCGCCTGTCATCCCGCAGGAAGACAGGTGGAGGTCCGCCAGTTAGAGGACGGTTATCCTGGTGAGTTGCCATACCAGGGTGTGTATTTCAATCGTGCTATATGGTCATGACTGTGAAACAGCCTTTAACCCACGGTTCAAGATATTAATAGCTGCATTTACATCCCGGAGATGACGCGTACCACAGGAAGGGCAGTCCCATTCCCGGATATCTAATGTCAGTTTTTCGTCTCCAGACATAATATGCCCGCAATGGCTGCAGGTCTGTGTTGTATTTTTTGGCGGCACCAGGATCACGATCTTTCCATAAAGTTCCGCCTTGTACTGCAGCATGGTCAGCAATTTCCGCCAGCCGGCATCACTGACCGCCCTCGCCAGTTTGTGGTTCCGCTTCAGGTTTCCTGCCTTCAGGTCTTCGGCGACGATCAGATCTTGGTTCTCGATCTCATGCCGGGAATACGCATGAAGATAATCCTCCCTTTGGCGTGCTACTTTGCGGTTTAAATACGCGGCCTTCTTCCGCTGCTTCTGGTAGTTCTTACAATCGGATAGTTTCCGGCCTTCCTTTTTCGCCCGCTCTGCCATACGGCTGAGCTTGCGCTGCTCTTTTGCCAGTTTATCCTTGGACTGGATCAAAAACCTTGGGTTTTCTAAGATATCCCCATTGGAATCCACAACAAGTTCCAGAAGGTTAAGGTCGATACCGAGATTGGAACCAGTCTGGGGAAGCGTTTTACGGAACGGGGTCTCTGATGCGATCTGGAAAGATGCCCAGTATTCCCCCACTGCATCACGGTGGATCGTAATGGTGCCGATCCGGATATCCCGTCTTTCCTGGCGCCGTATGACTTCTTTGATCTCCCTGCGGGAACCACCGATCCTTATCCTCCCCAGTTTCGGAAGGGTGACATGAAGACGATCTAAAAACCAGACGTTGCTGTTACGCCCATCCTTCGTATCCTTTGCATAATAGTGGGCATTGGTCTGATAGGACTGTTCGTTTGATTTTTTCTTAAAAACAGGGACGCCGCGATGCAGCTCCTTCCTGTTTTTCCAGGCTGTATAGTAGTTCTGCCTGGCGTTGGCGATGGCCTGCTCATCCACATCCTCTCCCCAGAGATAGGGAAGTGCGTTCTTGATGTTCTTCACATCTCCGGTAACAGAGGAAAGGTAATCCAGACGGTCACGGTAAACAGGAACGCACTCCGCTGTTTTTGACAGGCGGTATTTTTCGTTCCCGCATGCGACAAGATGATTGTAGACAGCACGCTTCGCCCCATCATTGACTGCAATGATGTGCTTCTGCTGGTTCGATGGATAGATCTTAACTTTAAGCCCGATATGGTACGGGAGTTCCTTCATCTTCTTCATGACAATCATCCCTTTCTGTCCTGCTTATATCATAACACATATGCAGCTTGATAACAAGCCTGATATCATCTATAATACAGGAGAAGGGAGTGATACATATGAAACGCTTGGAACGTATCCAGGGAGCGAAATATGAACGCAACTACGTATACAATTTCCACTTTCACCTGATATGGGTCACAAAATACCGGAAGCCTGTATTTACATCAGGAGCATTAATATCCGAGATGGAAAGTATCCTGCGGGATCTTGCCAGGAAAGGGGATATTGAGATCGAAGAGATGCAGGTCATGCCGGAACATATCCATTTACTGATAAGCTTTAAGCCAAAATACGCAGCTTCCAGCATCGTGAAATACCTCAAGGGGCATAGTGCCAAGCTGTTTTTTCAATCCCATCCGGAGATCCGGGACAGTCAGTTTTGGGGAGGACATCTCTGGAGCCATAGCTATTATATGAGTACACTGGGAAATATGAGTAAGGAGGTGGTAGAGAAGTATATCCGTAACCAGAACACAAAATGACGCATTCCTCTCCCGATGCTATCGGGAGATTCCTGCTAGGATTTCATTGAAAGCAATTTACTGAAAATGGTGCTGGTGAAAGATAAGCTGAACCTTTTTATGAAAGATCAGGAAGTGACGGATGAAGAATTATACGAAAGGTTCGGTATTGATGCAGCCATGCTGGAAAATTTAATGTACAAAGAGAAGACAGAAGATGGAACCGTCATCCGATGGGGAAATCAAAAAATCTCCTAAAATGCAAAAAGCGGAACTCAGTTCCGCTTTTTGTTGTTTACAGAAATGTTTTAAACTTTTTCTCGGACATAGACAGTCTTTTGGCTGCTTCGCTGGCGGATAACAAACCGTCTTTGACTAATTCAACAAAGGTTTCTAACCGTCCTTCTGCCCGTTCTTCCTTTGCTAATAATTCCATAGTCTTTTTTTTCATCGTATTCAGTCAATACCATATCTTTCACCTCCGATTTATGCTTCAAAAGATAATCATGGAGAATGCCTTCCTGAATCTTTCTGAGCTTCCTCTACTTCATATTCGTTATCATTTGGACATCCATATCTGTCCAAAAAGATAACTCCATAATTAGCAAGATGACATTTCGCCACCCGTTTGTCGTATTCAGACCATCTTGGGTCTATCTCCTTTGTTGTATTCATGTATCATTTCCTCCTGTATTTGATTTCTTATAATTTCAATATAATGATTCCCATGAATTTTGTTTTTTCTTGGTAAGCATATTACTGATGCAATAATTAATTTCAAAATATGCAGGAGGTAAGAAAATGAATAAAATGGTAAAGAAATGGTACGATATCTGCCTGGAAGCAGAAGTCGCTGAGGACGAAGTATTGGAAGATGAAGAAGCAAAAAAAGATTTGACGAAAGAAGAAATCGAGTATTTACTCGATTTATTTGGTTACGACGTTGGATACAAAGTGATTGTCACTGATGACAAAGAGATAATTTTTAACAATTAATAAGAAATGGCAGATGACGCGAAAGGCAGGGCGAATGTCCTGCTTTTTTCAAAATTTTACTAGAAATGCGGACATATTATCAATGTAAAAAAATCAAATCAAGGAGGATAAAAACATGGTAAAAGGAGTAAAAAAATATGTAGGAATGGCACTGGTGGCCGTATCATTGGCAACTATGCCAGTACAGACATCAGCTCTGACAAATAAAGAGGTGGTGTATGAATTCCTGAACGATAATTTTTTGCAGGAAGCAGACTTTTCGGTAAGATTTATCCAAAGCAAAAATCTTACACCAAAGAAATTACGTCGGCGTATGAGAGACCTCGTTATCTATGTTGAAAAGGTCTATTCTATTTCCCATGGGGAATATGGGATTGATGAAAAAGGGCGAGTCATTGATTATGCCAAAAAAACAAAAGTAGGTAAACAGGTAAAAGTTTTCTTATTTATAACCCGACAACAAAGGATTCCAACGTCATCGCCTATGTTGACCACAAGATGATCCGATGAAGGTTTTGTTACCCAATCGATAAGGAGATCAAAATGGTCTCCTCATTTGTAAAAAGAAAGAGGAGTTTATATGGTAAAAGAATATTGGATGAATAAAAAAGAAAATGAAGAAAGAGCCAAAACACATACTGACGCAATGCAGCGACTTTATGCAAAGGAAATCGCAGATTGTGTTTCGCATACAAGAACGTATCACTCTGTGACAGACTTTTTCTCATTCAGCGGGATAACGTATGGATCGCCTGATGTTGTGGTCGATGATATTAGTACAGTGGATGCGATTGCAAAATACATGAACGGGCATACCGCAGTACTGAATTTCGCCTCTTACAAAGAACCAGGCGGAAAATTTATCGAAGGTAGTATGGCACAGGAAGAATCTCTTTGCCATTCTTCTTTCCTGTACAACGTCCTTGCACAATGTCAAGGATATTACCAGTGGAACAATGAGCATAAAAACAGAGGGTTGTACAAAAACCGGGCTCTGTACTCCCCAAATGTCCGTTTCTTTCATGGTGAGAATACATATGTGGCCGATGTCATCACCTGTGCAGCGCCGAATTTGTCTACCGCCCGTAAATATTGCGGTGTCTCACCGCAGGAAAATACAGCGGCATTAAACAGCCGTATCCAGTTTTTGCTGGATATCGCCGAGCATGAAAAGGTAGATACTTTGATCTTAGGCGCCTGGGGTTGTGGGGTCTTTGGACAAGACCCGGAGGAAGTTGCCCAAATATTCAAAAACAACCTTCCTGAAAGGGACATCAAAAAGGTTATTTTCGCTATTCCGGCCGGGAACAATAATTTTGAAGCTTTCAACAAAATTTTTAATTCCAAACGGAATTCATTCCATGGAAAATCCGACCCATATAAGGTGAAGATGATTGACATTATGTTGAACTGCATGGCAAAGGATGAGTATTTCCATGCCCAGCTTTGTAGTCCAGAGACCAAAAACATAAACCTCGACAACAATGCTTTGCAGATCCTGCGGGCATATTATGAAGGGAAAGTAATCAATATAAAGGAGCGTGGATAATGGGCTGTTTTGACTTTACCTATGCGGATAATGGAAAAAATATCCGAGGTGGGCAAGGATATATCTACATCACCAATGCTTTGGCAAAGGCGGCAAATCTGCCAAACCCAATACATTTCCAAACGGCAGATGAGTATGGAAATTTTTCTTGTGAAATAGGCCATAAGACAATTTCTGTAGATATTTACGTCATCCTTGCTCTGGAAGCGTACTTGGGTAAGCATTATGTAGAATATGTCCGCGACAAAGAAGAACAATATGATTTTAAAAATGCATGCAAGGCAATGATTGTTGGGTTAAGAGCAAGGTCTTCCATGCGCTACTGCCAAACAACCAGAGAAGTGGGCATTTCCTATTTTTTCGATAAAAAATTCGAAAAATCACAAAAACCTTTCCAATGTAAAGTACCAAAAATTGGCAATCAGAAGGAAAAGATGGTTTGGATTGACACCATTTTGAGCCATCCTATCCCACTGCTCATTACCAGAAAGAAGCTCCGGCTTTCTGGAGAACCGTCTGAAATTGGGCAGAAGCTAGGGTTTGTAAGCGGTGATGACCCGAACCAGGGATTCTCCCCAAGTAAAAATATATATTACTGTTACAAAAAAGACCAATGAAAAAAAATCCCTCTGGCGCATATGTGTACCAGAGGGAATTCATTTCTTATTATTCAATATCTGCTGTCAAAGGATCGTCAATAGCTGGTTTCTGCCCCCACTGCAGAACCAAGCACTTTCCCTGACCTGCAAGATCATCCAATTCATCTAAGGTCAATAATGGATGGAAAAACTGGAAGCCGACTTTACCGCCAGCCTCTTTACAAACAAGGTCAAGTGTGTCTTTTGCATATGTGCTATAAAAGATCCAAGTCTCAAAGTTATATGCAACGTCCCTCCACTTATCATCGTAGATATCCTTTAACTGGCTTACCGCCGAAATGGAAATGACAAAGTTTACCTCGTCAGTGTGCATAACGGCCGAATAATAAGGCAAGTCAAAATTTTTTTCATGCTTCATGTCCATAAAAATGCATTCGATGGTATGGTCAGGCTTTACATGTACATTCTCTGCATGAGATACCCCGGAGTGCATATCGCATAACTGCGATAAAAGAAGTGAGATCACGTTATCCGCTGCCTTATCCGTCTCCTTTGGCGGGATGATGAATAGGGCAATATGTTCTTCCTGCATCTTATCCAGGCCCAACTGGTCCTTCGCATCGAGATAGAGATACTGTTCCAAAAGGGAAACGCATCCCTTTATCACTGATTCCTGTGTCTGTCTTACTGCGGTATGGGAGAACCGGTCATAATATTCTACTGCCAGCCCATCTTTATCGTCTTTTTCAAATTCATTGCCGGTGAAGTTGCTGACAAATTCCCAAAGAGTACAAAAAGATAAATCTTCATTGTGTTCCAGAAAATGGAAAATACAAGCCGCGAGGAAATCATTTTTAGCTCCTCCGAAAAACCCGCTGTTATCGCCTAACAAACATTCTAGTATATTCATTACATCTTTTTTTGCTTTCGCATAATGGAATGGGTTATAATATGCCACGGCACCATCTTTCATCCCAGAAGAGAGATCCATGCATTTCACCGTGTACCCGTCCAGGTCATCCTTCACCTGCCCGTAAATTTCCCCTTCCGGGTCAATGACAACATAACTGGAATTATGTTCCTTGATGTTCGGGATTACGAAATTCTTACTGGTTTCTCCTCGTTCCCCAATCAATAAGAAGGAATTGTTCATCCTACTCTGGGAAATGTCTTTCATCCGCTGCAGATGTTTTGAGAGAAGGATCTTTTTCCCCATATCCGCTCCTTTCGAAAATCTTTTCATTTCTTTTTCTGTCATGAACCCTTCCCGGATCACTCCGTCATTTACTTTTCCAAACATATCTAGCTCCTTTCTTCGCTACCACATCAGTTACATCCCTAATATGAAAAATAACCATACCCCGAATTTTTCCCGTGAACTTTTTCTATGCAGCTTATCCATATTAGGACTGTAACAATTATCATCAAACTTAAGGAGGTTAAACAAAATGAGAGGCATTATTTATGAAATCAGCAAAGATCCAGAGAATCTGGGGCTTATGGATGAATCAAATTTCTACGAAATGAACGGCATAGAATTCGATTATGTCAAAAACGAAGAGAAGAGCGAAGGAGCATCCGATGCCGAAACGTTTTTAAAATGGTTAAGGTCGTTTGGTACGCCTATCTCTGGTAATTCATTTATCTTGACAGAAACGGTAAAGGAAAAGATATTTTCTGAAAACTATTCTAAGTTCAAAAAACTTGCTGACAGCATGACGCTGCGGGAATTTTCAACATCAAACCTTTATACGCTGCGCTCCTGTATCGAGGACCCTTACGGGGATGCTGTCCATACGGAAGAAGATTGTTTTTTACCTTTGGAAAGATGGCTCCGCGAGGCAGAAACGGGGGTTAGGTATTATGTTGGAAACTGTGTCATCATGCATTAAGGAGACGAATGATGTTTTTGACGAATATGATCAGCTGAAGCTGCAAGAAGCAAAAAGGCTTATTACTGAGGTGTATGAATTTAATTACGGTGCGCCCCGCATGAGTCGTAAAATCAAAAAATTGGAAACTATCATTAAAAAAATCAATGATTTGATGGAGGAAGATTGTGCGAAGAAAGAAGAATAAGACTGTGTGGGCCTATCTCGATGGCAAAAAACTTGTGGACGTTGTTCAGGCAGCGTTAGACAACCATATGATGGTGGAGGATCTGAAAAAGAAGCTGATTGAAGAAAATCCTGGGCATATAGTTACATTTAAAGTAGAGTGATAAAGCGGAGATGTAAAAATGGAGGTATAAAGAACATGGCGCAAATTATGAAAAAGACTATGGTAAAAAAAGATAACGGAAATATATTCGTTAAAAGCGAATATAATACCCTTTTTGTAAAAAAAGCACGCTTTTTGGGCGGATCATGGGATAGGGAGTCCTCGGCATGGTCTTTCCCTGATTCCAGAGAAAGCTTAGTAAAAGAGCTCCTCCGTGAAATTTATGGGACGGATGGGGAAGAGGAACCGGCTATCGTCACAGTCCAAATAGACATGGACCTGTTCTATGATACACTGGATTCAGAAATCTACCTCGGAGGGTTCCCTTTAGCATCCCGGAGATTCCGTGATGCTGATGTCAAATTAGCCCCTTGGGCATATTTGGTAAATGGTGAATTTTGTCCTTCCGGTGGCAGCAGGAATAATCCATGTGTTACATGGGAAACAGGGACAGTGGTGAAAGCCGATGTGCCGGCAGCTACATACGAATTAGAAAAAGGAAAAGAGGGCATCACTTTATGTACGGTTGATATCGAATCCCTGCAAAAAGAAAGGGAATCCCTTATTAAGAGGGTCGCAGAAATTGACCAGATGCTTCTCTCTGCAGAATAGTTTTCTTTTGGTCGCTTCCCAGTGGGAAGCGTGGATACAAAAAATGAGGATGTAAACATATCTATATTGTGCTACAATATACTCAAAAAGTTTAAGGAGTTAGTTCTTATGAAAAATGATCAATTAATTCAGCGTTTCCAGATTGAGCGGAAAAAATTTGATCGTTCCGGAATCTACGCCTATACCCAGCGGACGCTGGCTTATAATTCAAATAAGATTGAAGGCTCTACGTTAAATGAGGAGCAAACCGCTTCCTTGTTTGATATCGGTATGCTTCCTCAAAACGATGATTATTACCGGGCAAAAGATGTGGAGGAAACCAATGGACATTTCTTGATGTTCAATAAGATGATTGATACATTGGATGAACCGTTAAGCGAAAAACTCATCAAAACATTTCACTTTGAGCTGAAAAGTGGAGTATTTGAAGACCGCGCGAATGGCTATGCGATTGGGGAATACAAAAAACGCCCCAATATGGTTGGCATGTACACAACGGCTCTTCCAAAAGAGGTACCAGAAAAAATGCAAGAGCTTCTTGCGTGGTATCATGATGTACCAGACAAAAAACTTCCTGTCATGGCAGAATTCCACGCTAGGTATGAATCCATTCATCCTTTCCAAGATGGAAATGGCAGAACCGGGCGTCTGATTCTATTCCGTGAATGTTTAAAAGCTGATATCGTTCCAGTCGTTATTGAAGATAGGTATCGGATGAAATACATTGAGGGGTTAAGGGAATACCGTGAAATTGGTGAAACTTCTATCCTTCAGGAGTTATTTCTTAAAGAACAATCAAAATATGTTGAAAAAATCTCTTATTTCCTTTGCGACAAATGAAAAAATTTCTTGGAACCGTCCATTTGGGCGGTTCTTCTTTTTACGCTTTTATTTTCCTAGAATAATTATTTTTTGTTTCTTTCATATTGATTCTGCTTAAAAATCAAATGAAGGAGGATAAAAAATGCTGATTGAAGTATGGGGTGAGTGGGCTTGCTTCACCCGCCCGGAATTCGGGGCAGAACGGGTCTCTTATGACGTGATGACCCCATCTGCTGCCAGGGGTATTGTAGAATCCATCTACTGGCACCCAAACGTCCAGTGGATCATTGACCGGATCTTTGTATTAAATCCGATCAAAAAAATAAACATCAAGCGGAATGAAGTCAGTGAAAAGATTTCATCCCGTTCCATTCAGGCTGCCATCCGGTCACATAGAACAGACCTGTCCCTGAATCCGGAAGCTTTCCGGCAGCAGAGAAACACATTGCTGCTGAAAGATGTTCACTATATTATCGACGCTCATTTCACGACATCAGTTGAAGTAGATCATGGCGTCAATATGGCCGGTAAGGTCATGAGCATCCTTAATAGGCGGTTAAGGCAGGGTGGATGCCATAGTGAGCCATATTTCGGTTTCAAGGAATTCGCCGCGAACTTCCAGGCCTATGAGGGGAAAATATCAGATATCCAGACACCATTTGAAGGTATCACGGAACTGGGGCTTATGCACTATGACCGGGATTATCGTACAAATACTCCGATCATGTTCAATGCTGTCATGATCAACGGATGTCTGGATCTGCGGAATGTGCAGACTTTCCGGCTGGAACTTCAGAAGGAGGTGTCCGCATGTTCATAAAATCTTTGGTAGACCTTTATGAAAAATTGGCGGCCGCCGGGTTAGTCCCGAAAGACGGGTATACGGAAGTCAAGATATCCGGGAAGATCATCTTAAATGACGACGGGGATATCGTTGACATCGAATTCCATGACAAAAAAGAGCCTGCAGAAAGGCTCCTTGTCCCTTACCAGCCAACCCGGAGCAATGGGAAAAAGCCGTATTTCCTCTGTGATAACCCAAAGTATATGCTTGGTATCACAGAAGATCCAGGATATTTTTCCAGTGCAAGGACGCTGCATCTGGAGAAACTGGAAGGTGTGAAATGCCCGGCAGGGCAGGTCCTTTACCGGTATTTCCAGAAAAATAAAAACGGATGCCCGCTTCCAGATAAATTTAAGGATGATAAAGACTTAAATAAGAAACTGGAAAAGGCTTCATCCATGGTATTTGTCCATAACGGCGAATATATCATGCGGCAGCCAGAACTGGAACAGATTGCTGTAGATATATTCTTAAATCAGGAAGGCAGAATGTACTGCCGGGATGCCATTACCGGAAAGGCTGGGGTATTCGCCCCCGTCCATCAAAAGATCAAAGGTGTACCGGGCGCACGGCCTACGGGCGGATCTTTGATCTCGTACAAGCCTGTCGCTTTCCAAAGCTACGGGAAAAAGAATGGGGAAAATATTTTAATGACGGAGCATACACAGTTTGCGTATACTACCGCGTTAAATTATCTTCTGATGGATCAGACACATCATCTGACTTTTAAAAATGGTTCTATCGTTTTCTGGTCGGATGATCCTGAAATGGAGACATTTGCCAAAGAAATGATCGGTGGATTTTCAAAACCCGAAGAACCTATGTACCAGATTATGAACAGGCTCTTACGGGGTAAAATGCCACGGACCTCTTTACCAGACCGGTATTACATTGCTGGTCTGCGTGGGAATGCCGGACGGATCTCCGTGTCTTTTTTCTATCAGGACACCTTAAACGGGTTGATGGAACGGGTCAGCAACCATCTTTTACGGATGAAGATGGATTCAGACCTGCGGATCCCTTCCGTCACACAGATCTTGCTAGAGATCGAACGGGCGGGAACGAAGGTTTCCGAATTAAATGAGGAGCAGATAGAAGCATTCCTTACTGCAATCCTTTATGACAGAAAATACCCGGAACCTATATACCAGAAGGTACTGAACCAGATCGGGATAAATAATGCAGTCAATTTCAGGAAAGCCTCGTTCATCCAGGCGTACCTGAGCAAAAACTGCTTAAAGGAAGGAGAAAACATGGAAAAGGAAAAAGCTTATAAAATGGGGACTCTGTTCTCGTTATTAGAGCAGACACAAGAAGAAGCTGCGCGGCTTACCAATACTCCGTTGGGGCGGTCTTTCCGGGACCGGTTCTTTGGAAGAGCCATGACACAGCCAGGGATGGTATTCCCGGTCATGTTCCGGTTAAATGTCCATCACAAAAATAAGTTATTCCGGGTATCGCCGGGATACGCAACCAATCTTGATAAGGCTGTGACAGATCTGGCAGTGGATATCGGAGATATCCCGATGCAGCTGTCATTGGAAGACCGTGGCTTATTTTCGTTGGGTTACTTCAACGCCCGGCAGAAACGGTTTGAAAACAAAGAAAAATGAAATATGAAATAAAAAGGAGAATGACTATGAGTGAAGTATTAAAGAACAAAGTAGATTTTATGATGATCATTGAGGTAACAAACGGAAACCCAAACGGCGATCCGGATATGGATAACGCTCCACGAACAGATATCGAGACCGGACATGGGCTGATCACAGATGTCTGCTTAAAACGGAAAATCCGTGATTATGTGGCAAAGCGTAAAACAGGGGAAGCCGGATACGGAATCTATATCACTGCGGGAATCCCGACAAACCGTCCGGAGGCAGCAGCGATCGATGCTACCAGCGAAGAAACAAAGGAGAAACAACCTTACGAGGCAGGTGAGATCGTCAAGAAATACCTTTGTGACAATTTCTCTGATATCCGCACGTTTGGAGCTGTTCTCACATCACTCTCCAAGAACAATCTGGGAGATGGCCGGGTAAACGGCCCGGTACAGCTCTGTTTTGGAAGAAGTGTAGACCCTATCGACCCGCAGTCGATCACGATCGACCGTATCACGGTCGCTTCTGAAAAAGAAGCGGAGGCGAAATCCTCCACCATGGGAAGAAAGTGGATCGTTCCATACGCAGTATATACTGTATGCGGGCATATCTCCGCTGAAAAGGCGAAAAAAACCGGTTTCTCAGAAGAAGACTATGAGCTTCTCATGGAGGCTTTATTGAACATGTTTGACGATGACGCATCTTCCGCACGACCGGATATGGCAGTGCGTAATCTGATCGTCTTCAAGCATGAAAGTGCGACTGGGAATGAAAAAGCCTGGAAGCTGTTTGACAGAGTTTCTGTAAAACGGGTATCTGAAGGCCCTGCAAGAAAATTCTCGGATTATGAAGTAAAGATCGATACAGAAGACATGCCGGCAGGCGTGGAATGTATCATTAAATAATGAACTTAAACCCCTCGAATTCGAGGGGTTTAAAAACAGAAAGGAGGAATCTATGAATAAGATAGATAAGACACGAATATCTCGAGCTTTTAAACTATTCCTTTGTAGTTCAGCCTTCTTGGCAGCATCCTTCTGCTGTTGGCAAATCGCTGATTTAGGTCTTTTTTGTGCGCCAAATCTCCCAGTTGAACTATTTATTTATCGTACAAAACTCCTTCAGCGCACTTCTATGCTTCTATTTACTCTCGGGACTACCTTATGGGTTTTCCCATTTTTATTGATATTCAAAAAAACTGAGAAAGATGAAGAAAAAGAAATAAACGAAAATCAGGAGATGGATGAAGAATGACAGCTATCCTAATATTTATCATCATGCTTATTATTTTTATCTCGTCAATTTTCTGGTATCGAAGGCGAAAAAGCCGACTCGCATGTGTATGCTATTACATTAGCGAAGTAGGCATGATCACAAGCTTTGCCGCTGCTGTCGGCGCCAGCAGGGAAACTGTAGAGTTTTGGTTTTCCTGTTCTACCATGGGGATCGTTTGGTTGTTTATCAGAAAATATATTTGGAAATGAGGAGAACATACATGGTATATATCACAAAATTTGCTTTGGATAAAGGAATCCTAGAAGCGGAAATATTGGCAAAAGTCAATCTTAAAGACAGTGATACAAAAGAATCCCAAGTTTGTTATGAACTTTCTACTGCTATAGGTAACTATTTATTACCTGTATCAGAGGTGGAAGAGACACTAGAAGCTGCTCAACAGAAAGCCGTGAGAATGCGGACAGAAGAGGCTATCCGTTTGAGAAAAAAGGTGAAAAAATTAGAAACTATGACGATCGCAATACAAAAATTGCCAAGAGCATGAAAGAGAAAGGATGAATAACGATGACAGAACAGAAAGCAATTGAATTTCAATAGTATGGAAGGCGGCGTTATGACAAATGAATGTAAAAAAGAGATCATGAAAAAAATCGATATGAGGCGTATTACGGAAGAGACAGAAATACGTTGCTCTTTGAGTGAAGTCAATCAAAGACAATATGTGTATATTGACTATGTACAGGATAATAAAACAAAATGCAAAGAAAGCGACTTGTTGTTTTCTGCGGAGTCGTTTGATTGTACAGATTCAGATTCCATCCGTTGGCTGGATATTGTTGCTATCGGGGAATATCTGGCAAAACACTTACATTTTCCTCTGATCACAGAGCATGTATATACATGTTCGAGGTTCAGCACGATTCGAATTTTTTCATAAAAATGGAACAACAGAGTAACCTATTTCGTCTAACTAATATTCAAAAAAGGGGCTGTCGCAGTTCATAGCTCCGGCAGCCTTTCCTTTGCCAGTGCGAGCAATCCTGTATTCCTATACTTTGCTTTACAAACAAAATTTGGAAACCTATATTCATTGATTGAAAGAGTTTTTTTGTATTCTACTCTAGGCAATCGCTTATTTTTTTCTGCTGTAGTTACATTTAGTTCAATTGTTTCTTCTACCCGGTCATCTATGACCTTGCGATCATGAAGTAAAAAAACTAAATTAAGGTTTAAAAAATGATCCCTTTTATCTAGTCTGTCATATCCCTCTATATAGCTATGCTGCAACAGGACATCTTCCCTGGTAGAAAAATATTTCCACAAATCACAGCCTTTTTTTACCAATAGCCCATAACAGGGAATTTCTCCCATAAAGTACAGCAACATCCAAGGAAGGTTATATTGCGTCGCCCAATAATACATATATCCTTGTCCGGCAAGATATCCATCTAGTATCCTGGCCGCCAATTTTTTAGAAATATAAATCCCTGTATCCTGGTTTATCACATATGCCACCAGATCGAAATAATCCCTTGCGCCTTCATATATGGATTTCTCATATTCAGTTATTTCTTCTTTCAATGATTCTTTTGTCACATGATAAGAGTGACTGGCATATGGACAAAACCGATAGGTTTGTTCATTATGTTTTGCAACCTTTGTGTCCCTGTTATAATGCCTGCCATATGGACGATCTGTGTTTTCCAGTTTCTTATACAATCCGATCAATTGAATCGGATTATCACAGGCAGGACATATAGCGAAACTCCGGCGTACCCCATCTACACCAATATAGGTAAAATCTTTTCGCCCCCGGACTTCTCGTTCATAATTTTCTTTTGTAATCTCATAGGATTCCGTATAGCCAGTATGTAATTTAAACCTCCTCATTGTTTTTTTCTATTTCCCGGTGTACAGAAAGTTGTGGATACATACCATATAGCATATACCACCATTCCTCTGGCAGCTCCGGTACTTCTCCTTTCTCCTCTGCAAATTTCAGGCATTCCAAGACATCTGATAAACCTATTGTAAACTCATGACTTCGGTCCTTCAATAGAAAATAAATAGAATCTTTTTCTTCCGGGTCATGGATTTCAAATACATCGCCTGTTAATCCTGCTTTTTCCATTTCAATACCTCCTGTTTTTTTCTTTTAATATGAAAAACCCCATTGCTCTGTCTCTTGCAAAAAATAACAAAATGGCAAGCTCATATTAGTTATGTAAAAAATTTCAAACTAAGGAGGTAACACAATGAACATGAAAGAATTAGTGGAACGTTTAAACAAAGCAGCTAAGTCGTATTACTCAGAAGGATACAGCATCATGTCAGACAAAGAATATGATGCCCTTTACGCTGAACTGGAAGAATTGGAAAAGGAACGGGGAATTGTACTTACCAACAGTCCAACCCGGCGGGTGGGCTATGAAGTCGTATCCGACCTGCCAAAAAGACAGCATTGGTATCCGGCCTTATCTCTGGATAAAACAAAAGCCCGCGATAAAATCCTGCACTGGATGGGAATCAAAAGAGCTGTTTTATCATATAAGATGGACGGGCTTACACTCGTCGCCACGTATGCTGATCACAAGCTCTCCAGCTTAGTGACACGGGGAAACGGTCATGTCGGGGACGATGTGACCCACAATGCGCCGTACATCGCAGGGGTCCCGGCAACGATCCCTTATGGAGGAAATGTTACTATCCGGGGTGAGGCAGTAATTTATCATAAGGATTTCGCAAAGATTAATCAGGCGGTGATTGATGCTGGGGAAGAACCGTATGCCAATTCAAGAAACTTGGCTGCTTCCAGTGTGCGATTACTGGATACAAAAAAAACAGCAGGCCGTTGCCTGCGCTTCAAAGCATTTTCCTTGGTCAATCCATATGTACAAGACAATCCTGATTTTCCAAATACAGAACAGGAGTGTTTTAAATGGATGGAAGATCAGGGATTCGATGTCGTTGCCCACGCGCTGATCAGCAAAGAAAGCTTTCGTGTGATGCTGGACAGCTTCTCTGATGCGGTGGAGTCGTTACCGTACCCGGTAGATGGGCTGGTCTTAACTTATAATGACATCGACCGTTCGCTGGGCAGTACCGGGAAATATCCTCGTTATTCCATGGCCTTTAAATGGGCCGACAATACCGCAGAAACAATCTTGCGGGCTATTAAATGGTCTGCATCGAAAAGTGGGCTGCTCAACCCGGTAGCAATCTTTGATCCAGTAGAGCTGGAAGGGACGACAGTGAGACGTGCGAGCCTACATAATATCTCTTATATCCGGGATCTTCGTTTAAATATCGGGGATACCATCACGATATATAAGGCGAATATGATCATTCCGCAGGTAGATGAAAACCTGACAGGGGTTACATGCAGTATCCATATCCCGGAAAAATGTCCGGTCTGCGGTGGAGCCACTGAACGCAGGATCGGCAAAAATAAGGATTCCGAATTCTTATATTGCGTAAATCCAGACTGCCCGGCCAAACATATCGGACGGTTTGAACGGCTGGTACACCGGGACGGATTGAATGTTTCTGGTGTTTCCAAAGCGACTTTGCAGTCCTTTGTGTCAGCTGGTTTTATCTCTGAGCCGGCAGACCTTTTCCATTTAGAGCGATACCGTGAACAGATCATGCAGATGGATGGCTTTGGTGAAAGATCTTATGACAATATCATGGAAGCCATTGAAGCAGCAAGAAACACCACGTTCCGGAACCTTTTTTACGCACTGGGAATCCCAAATGCTGGGCATGATGTGGCGAAACTTCTTGATGGGTATTTTAATGCTAATTTACAGCCAGGACAAAAGAAATCAATGGAATTATTAAAATTAATTGATTCCTTCCCGGAGATAAGCGGAATTGGAGATGTAACCTGGAACTTGATTCGCCAGTGGTTTTCCGAGCATGAAGCAGAATACATGGCTCTACTTGGGGAGCTTACTGTCACAGATGACAGTGTAGTAAATACCGGTACAAATGAAACTGAAAAAAGTTGTACGGGACTTACTTTCGTCATCACGGGAAATGTATCCCACTTTAAAAACCGTGCAGAGATGAAGGCATTTATCGAGGAAAAAGGCGGGAATGTTTCTGGCAGCGTGTCTAGCAAAACAAGTTATCTGATCAACAATGACGTAGATTCCATGTCAGGAAAGAATAAAAAAGCAAAAGAACTGGGAATTGAAATCATTTCTGAATCCCGGTTTTTAGAATTATTCGCTCAATAAGGAGGGTTGTTTTATGTATTATAGTTTGATGGTATTAGATTTTGATGGCACCTATAACAATCCATCAGAATCCGGTGGATACGGCGTAGAACCGGCAGTGTACCTGATTCCGGAAAACCGGAAAGAAGAGATAGGACAAATTGCGGAACAGGCGGCGGAAGAATTTCATACCAGTGATAACGGTGCGGATTGTATCGGTGATATTTTTGAACGGTTGATGACTACAAAAGGGATATTTTTCCAGTGTATAGGACTTTTGAAAATTCCTTTTGATCAACGGCAGGAAGTGTATTTATCCGATTCTGTGCTGCAGGTTGTCATATAAAGAGAATACAAGATAAATAAGAAAGGCAAAGAGTATTTCAAATAGGAGGGAATATATGTTTGATAGAAAAGGTGCAGAAAAAATCGCGCTTGACTTTCTTAACAGCGTAAATCCATATCAGTGGGATGGCGCAGGAGAAAAACCGGACCATGTTTCAACGTTGATCCATACCTATGATTTTCAATCAAAATTTGGGAATGAATTAGATATCAGCTTAGAAAAAGACGAAGGTAAATGGACACATTACTGCGAATTGCGAGATAAAGAGACGGGCGATCTACTGGCTGCTCTGCATGGATATAGCGTTGACTCTTATTTAAACCTTGCGGATACTATTATGGATATCTGTCGAGAAGCATAAGGGAAAGATGTTATCAAATAGAAATGATTTTTATAAGGAGGACGAATGAAAGATTATACGAAATTTATGAATTATGCTGTGGTCAATATGATTGATTGCAGCATGCAGGATGATAGACGGAGCAAAATACAGGTTGCCGGACTTTTCCCGAATCCTATAACAGCAGAAGATTATTTTATCCCATACCTCCCCAACAAAGAGGTAAAACGGTATCTGCTCCGGGTCGAGGACTTAGAAAGATTTGAGGAGTTTTATAATTTCATTCAGGATCTGAATGAGAAATACGGAGAAAAGGCCATTTTTCATTTGAAAGATGGTGGGTTTACTACCGATGAAGAAAACCGGTTCCGCCAGATTTTGGATATATGAACAAGCACAGAGTTGTGATTTCACGGTAGCTGGAAAAGCAGGGGTTTCCCTGCTTTTTCTTTTATAAAGAAAACATATGTTTGCGTCATTCTATGGAATATGCTACAATGGAAGCAGATAAGAAAGGGGGATTTCCATGCGCTGCACATTGGAATCGGACATCAATTCTTGTCCACATTTTCAAAAAGAAAACAGCTTATGCAAATACAAAGAAAAATGTTCGTACCAATTTGTTCCCATCGAAAAAGAGCCATATGTACGGAAAGAGCGATGGTATGAAAAATATTACAAAAAATGACTCAAACCCTTCAGTGATGGAGGGTTTTATTTTTTCGCTGTTTTCGTTTCCATATTAAAAAAGTAATAAATGATCAAACGAAAAGGGAGGAAATGAAGTTGATGAAAGAAAATGTGGAAATGGAAATGAAAAAGAGAGTTGTCCGTGCAATGGGGCTGCATCCAAATACGCCGGTGGATATCCTCTTCCGAGGAGCGGAGAGTGATCTGGATGTTATTCATAATATCCAGAAACTCTTAAACCGTGCAGATTATTTAACAAAAACCTATGGGATGCCGGGATATTCCAAGGAAGTTAAAAATGATTTCCAAAAGATTAAAAAATTTATTTCTTCTATTGATGTAGAAAAACAAGCTTCCGTAATCTCCAACGAATTTCATGTTGCGGAAGAGGATGCAGAGCATGCCGTAACATCTGCACTGATTTACGGGGCTTATATCCTATTGCCTGGGATTATGGTGCAATGTAATCTGGCACGGACACAATTAACGATTAAACAAGTGTCAATGACCCATGACTAAAGTCACGGGTATTTCAAAAATAGGAAGAGGTGACTCAAAAATGGCTATTAAAGGATGGTGCGGAGGAAACTGCGGCCTGGAAGGTCGGTGCCAAAGCTGTAAAATTGACTCAAGGATTCCTTGTTCCCCCGGTTGTGAAAATTTAACACCAGAAGGGATGATAAAGGTATCAGATTGTTTCCGATCTGGATGTGACGAACCAAAATATATTTTTGGTATGCCGGACGCAACGAATGAAGAAATAATCGAGAAATACGGTGCGGTGGCACCATATCCGTATTAATCAGGCATCAGGGTACCCATTTTGGGTATCCTGATTTTTTTCACTTATCCGCGAACATATTAAATCAGTAAACAAAGTAAATCAAACTAAGGAGGTTGTTTTTTATGAAGCAAACAAAAGAAATTATCATAAAAAATGAAATGGGTACCGTGGTATCCAAATCTGCGTTGCCATGTATACCAGGGGATAAGGTTTACCTTCTTTGGAAGAACGCGGATATTATCCCTGCAATCGCGGACGAAGTTCGTTTATGCAAGGGCGGACAGGTACGCATTGTATTATCACTGATGTTTTCTCAATTGCAAAATAATAGTTCTGCAACCGTATATAAAAGCGCTGATGACTTTGGAAAATCTGTATTCACAAATAAATCAGATGCTATTCAACAAAGTTCTGTTGTACGTAAACTCCATTCCAAATTTAACGAACTGGAAAAGGACGGTTTTTCCGATTTTTTCTGGGGCAATCGTTCACATAAACAGTTTACTGGAAAAAGGTTTCGTGTTGTCGGACGTGGGCGTGCGCCTAAAACCATAAACTCCAATATCATTCCAAAATGGCGAATCCGCTTTATGGATGGTACAGAAATCATCGCTTCGCAAGAAGAGATCATCCCTTCCTGTATGAAGGAAAGCGACTGTCCAGAAAGGTATTATACTGACTTTTTCCACTACGAGGCTGATAAACAGATTATCAATGCTTTTAAAGAGGATTTCCTTACCGGCGTTGATTCCTTAGAAAATCTGTTAAACAGCTACACTGATTACGCCAAACTATCTCCTTCCGACAAAGCGAATCTGATCCGCTGGTCTGGAGATTGTTCTTACATCATCGACCCAAAAGGATCCTTATATAAGAAAAAGGGTGAAGCTCAGCCCTGTCAGACGAAACATAATCATGATCGGGAAGACGGTGACAAAAAAGCTTTACAGCATTTATTCTATGCACTGTTAGGCTTTTTACCTAAAACTCCTAACCAACTCTTATGGACGGACGGAAAAGAGTTCCTTTGCTCTGATCATGAAAAAACCCGGGCGTTGATGTACACGATCAAAACGATGCTTCCTTCAAATATGGAAGATATGGTCACGATGGGCTTTTATAATCCATACAGAGAAAAAGATGAACGCACCGGATATTATTATATCCGGCTCAAATAAGAAAACACCGCACTTAGCCAAAGGTTAAACGTGGGAAAATTTTATCGATAAAGGAGGCGCGCAATGAAACAAACCGTATGTATAGCAATGGCTTTTGGGAAAAAGGCCGCGAAAGAAATTTTGGATTCCATAAATCACTACTGCCAGTCTAGCAGACCGACCGTGAAACAGAAAGGAACAGATGTTTTTTTATCATGGAATGAGGAAATCTCCGATGAACCTTTTGTAGATTCCATAATGGAAATGACAAAGCAATATGAACAGCCAGAGAAAGAACATGACCCAGATTATGCCTTTAAGATAATGGCTGTTTACTGGGAAGAAGATGATGTTAATTTCGCTCAAGCATTTAATGATGCCGGTTTTGAAAAGTTTCCTGATTTTTATATCACCACACAGATTCATATACCGGAAGAATCTGTTGAATTTGCGGTAGTACGGACATTTTCCTATCCGGACGGAAGGAAAGAAAAGTCCTTCTTAGAAAGCCCAACAGGAAACTCGATCATGGATCATGAAATGGCAATACTTGTATTGCAAGCAGAATTTGATCTTTTAATTTCCTGTATAAAAGGAAAAGAGAGGGAAAATTTACAGTACAAGAATACGAGTACATACGCTTCCATTCACGCGAATGAGTGCATCATGACCTTAGAAGTTAAAGCAATCTAAAAAAAGCTCCGGTTTCATCCGGAGCTTTCATTATGTCGTCAAAAAATCAAAAATGGAAAGCTGTGCAAATGGCGCAGCCATAATCGTTTTATCATCTTTATCAGAAGAAGGATTCATTTCTTTGTCTTGGAGAGTCTGTTCCGGTATCATAACCCCATCTGGGGCAAAAATGATGTTTTCCGGATAATAGTCCAAAGACTTTTTAATGTCTCTTTCTTCCAACTCTGGTATGGTTATCGATTCCGGGTCATACTGTAATGCATAGTCTATATGCTCCTGTTTCCAGAATTCTTTTCTGAATAACTTTAAATAATAGACATACATTCTTTTTTGGCATGTTCCCATCACATAATCATATACGGCCTGCGACTGATACCGTTTCAGATCCATGGGTGCAACCATTTTTCTTTGTTTCAAAATAGGGAGGACAGTATCATCGCTCAAATATTTTTCTGGAATATCATCCAGATAGTGTGCCGTCTCCTTCACTAATTCCTCTGTACAGAATTCTTCTGGCAAGTCTGCCGGACTGGAAAACAATCTTTTTTCTACAACTTTCTTCCAGAAATTGCTTGTTTTAATTCTGTCTGGGATGTATTTCTGTGCTGCATATGCATTAGATTCTAATGCGGCAAGGCACATTTCCGTATCCATGTATTTTTCTGGAACTTTATCTAAATCACTGCCTTGGTAACGAACGGCAGTCAAATAAAAGTTCCTATCTTTATACACAGTTGGGATGAGATTCATTTCCCCATGTCTTGCCATTTCATAAATGACTCCTTCGGTTAACAAATGCTTTGGTAGTTTCTTGATATCGTGAAATAAGATACTGCTTTTTACATCTATTTTTGATAGAGCTTTTTCAAACACAGGAGCTGAAATAGTATCCAACTTGATGTAACTGATAAAATCATATTGTCTA
Organism: Eubacterium sp. An3; assembly: GCF_002159465.1. Lineage (NCBI taxonomy): Bacteria > Bacillati > Bacillota > Clostridia > Eubacteriales > Eubacteriaceae > Eubacterium > Eubacterium sp. An3. The sequence continues at coordinate 58,853 of NZ_NFIR01000012.1, read as the reverse complement.
TGTTCTATCAGTTCCTCATAAAAAGTGTCGTTTTGAAATCTTTTTGGCAGGTATTTCACCGCAGCGAAATGCATGATACACGCAATTAAACAAACCTTCCACGTTTTTAATTGATCAGGAATCACTTCCAAAAGATGGCAATACCCTACATAAGATCGGTTATTCTGTAGAGCATGAAGCACAAAATCTTCGGTCAATATATAGTGATACTCATCCGGAAGTAGTCTGAAATAGTATCCGTTAACAGAACAAAGTGTTCGCCAATATTTTTCTGTTTTCAGATTCTCTGGAATTTTAAGTCCATAATCAACAGACATATTTATGGCTTCTAACTTGTCCATTAAACGATGCACCAAATCAGCATCCCATCTTTTTTCTGGAATCTGTTCCAGAAGAGAACTGTGTTCTTTACAACATTTTTCTAATTGTTCATTTGTTGCCCGGAAATATTCCTCTTCTGTGATCTGCCAAGGGTCTTTTGCTGCCAAATAATCTCCGAACCAATCATCAGGGACTGTCATTAAAAATGGAAGTGTTTTTTCCGTGCAGTACCTTTCTGCGTTTTCGGGATCCATTAAACGGATTAAAATTGGGTTATCTGCCAAAATCTCTTCCACTGTTTGATACGACAGGAAACTTTCAGGATCATCTGAAAGGATATCCTTGATTTTTGACGGACAAAGACTATGGTTCCCATTAGATATTTTTTCGATAGGATACTTCTCGAAGTAATCCTCTAATCCATCATTCCCGTATAGCAGATACCATAAAGAGAATTTATTTCGGTCTTTATACCCATTCAGTATCAATGCTTTTTCCATTGTCATGTTTTTATCCTCCTTGTTTTGATTTTTTTCATAAAAAATATGGTAAGGAAACAGAAAAATAATTTTTGTTTTTTATATATTAGAAAAGAAAAAACAGTAATAAAAAGGAGGATAATTATATGAGCGCTGAACTTTTTTTTATAATTTGTTACTTTAGTCTCATAATACTTTGTGTTTTTGGCATTATCTGGGCTATAAAGGTTACTCGGGATTCGGAACCTTTTTGGGGTTCAGACCGTCAATGGATATCTGTTTTAAGCAAAATCACTGGAAAAGATGTAAGTAAAGATTATAAGAGGTTATCCAAACAAATTAAAGAAGAGGCTATCTCTAAACGGTTTAAAGAGCGATGCGAACAAGAATATTCTATCCCAACAGAAAATATCAAGAATGAGGAATTCGTACATACGATAAAAGAAATCAATTCTTTGCTGGCTGCTATTTATACTGCATATCCGAATATAACATCTTCAGATGAAACGATTCTTGATTGTTATGTCCCGGAAATCATTGATTTGGTGAAAAAATATGTTGCGTTAACTAATCAGCCTGTGCAAACAAATGTATCAAATAAAATATGTTCAGAGATCACATTCATTATCAATGATTTTAAAAATGCTATTGAAAAACACTTACATGATCAACAGGATGAATCCATTCTCCCTGTTCTGTCAGAAATCAAGGCTATCAGAACCAAAATGACGATGGATGGGTTTATGTGATAAGACAACTTTGAGCGCTTATTTTTGAGCGCTCTTTTTTTTGATAAATTAATTTTTCTCCAGACATATTGAGTTCATAAAAAAAATCATAAATCAAGGAGGCAAATATTATGAAAGCAAATGATTTACATGAAAAGGCTTATCTCAGATACCAAATGCATTGGATGTTGACCCATGGCATTACCATGGATGACATTTCAGAAACAGTCGCAGATTGGGATAAGGCCCATGATTACAACAAATCTTTTTCAAAATATGTGGAAGAGCATGGCTTTTGGAATGGTTCCCTGTGGGCCTGTTTTGACGAATTTATGGATGCGGAATACAAGGATAAAGATTATATGAAATTCCTGTTATCCGCAGAAGATTTCCAGCTGTGGCTAGAAGAACATGGATATGGTGGAAAAGTGTATGCGAAGCAAGTATCACTGGATCTTCAGGAGTCTCCACTATATTATGATGAACTCTGCTTTCCAGACAATATTGTCGTGTCCGGAAACTCACATTACAAGGAACACCTGACGGATTCTTTCTCTCGTGTAAAAGATGCCTTAGATGATGGTGAATTATGGGAATACACGGATATTACCTGCAATTTACCAAAAAAGGGAGGAGAATCATACTCCGTTGAGGAATTAAACTCCATTAAAAGTTTAATCCGGTCTTTCGATTATGCAAGAGCAGATAATGATAAGATCATCTGCAGTCTTCTCGCTATCGTGGAAGGGGAGCCATGGGATTACATGACGATTCGTGGATCTGGTCAATCTGATTGGAATACGATCTATTACCCGGTAAACCAGTGGACGGATAAGTCATTAGAAAACTTCTCTATGGAATATTTCAACGAGGGGACTGAATGGATCATCCATGATGAAGATTATATTCCTTCCAGTCCAGATGAAATCTCTGGATATAGAACATATTGCCATTTTTATAGTCTTGAGGGTATAAGAAAAGAAATCGCTGAAATTGAAGGCATAGAGCCTGCAGATATCGTCTTATACCCAGTAACAGAGTAGGAGGAAATGGAATGAACATACACGAAGAAATTTCGCTCATTAAAGAGCAGTTTGGAGATATATTGGGATGTATTACAGATGATTTTGATTTCAAACTTGACTATTCGGAAAATCATTCTAGGGTTTGTGAATTCAGTGCAATCATTAACGGTATTCCATACAGATATACTTTAAATTGGAATCTTCAAACTCAGACAGAGGATACATTTTTACAAACCATAAGAGCACAGCTCTTCGATGTACTTGATGGAGTTGTTCATTTGTAAAAAAGATAAAAACTCGTGTGGTATATAAGAAAACCACACGAGTTTTTTATTTTACCCTAAATCCATCGTGCGTGAGCAGCGAATGATTTTTTGTTTTTTTTATATTAATTCCGAAATTATTTCTTTGTTGTATAAGGAGGAACATTATGGAAGGTAAAAAAACAACGATTCATTTAAAACCAGCTGAAAAATATTGTTTAACCGTTGCCGAAGCATCTGCATATTTTGGAATTGGACAAAAAAAGATACGTCAGATTGCTGAAGAGCATAAAGGAGAAGGGCTATTTACTTATAATGGGGTAAAATTGATGATTCATCGGACAGCCTTTGAAAAATTTTTGAATATCACTAGTGATATTTGATTTTTATTGCTGTAGAACCGCAGAAATTTATTCTATAAAGGAAGAGCTCATCAATGCTATAATAAAAGCAGTTAGATTAGCTCTTGCTATTATATAAGGAGTAAGAGTATGGCGAAAAACGATAAAAAACGAAGAGATAAGAAAGGACGTATTTTAGACACCAATGAAATACAAAAAAAAGATGGGTCTTATGAATATCGCTACATCGATATGAGCGGAGAGAAGAGGTCTATTTACAGTTGGAGATTAGTTGCAAGTGACAAAACTCCTCCTGGAAAAAAAGATAAGCCCGCTTTGCGGGATATGGAAAAGGAAATTAAAAAAGCGTTATTTAAAGGAGTCGATCCATATGGCGGAAATTTAACAGTGGTAGAGTTATGTGAGCGCTACCTCAGTACATTGGTAGGACTCCGTGAAACTACAAAATCATGCCATCGAACCGCATTAAATTTATTAAAAAAGGAGTCCTTCGGATACAAAAAAATTCGTGATGTACATGTATCTGACGCAAAACTGTTTTTAATTAAACTACAAAAAGTAAATGGCAAAAAATATCATTCCATCCATATTCTCCGGGGCGTTCTACGTCCGGCATTCCAAATGGCTTATGAGGACGATTTGATCATAAAAAACCCCTTTGACTGGCCCTTAGCCAATGTTTTAATTGATGACAGCCATACTAGGGATGCTATCTCCAGAGAAATGGAGAGAAAATTCCTAAAATTTGTGAAAGAAGACGAGCATTTTTCACAATATTATGATGGGATGTTTTTTTTGTTTAAAACCGGAGTACGTATCTCTGAACTCTGTGCCCTGACAATATCAGATATCAATTTCAAAAAACGCGAAATCAAGATTACTAAACAATTACAATATAAACGGGGTGGCATTTTATATATTCAAGCTCCAAAAACAAAAAGCGGGATACGGACATTACCTATGAGCCAAGAAGTCTACCAATGCTTAAAACATGCTGTTTCTTCCAGGATAAAACCTGCAATAGAACCTGTGGTTGATGGATATACGGGATTTATCTGGCTTAACTACAGGGCAAAGAAAGGGCTTCGCCCTACACTCGGGTATGAATGGAACAAATGGTTTAATAATGCTGTAGAAAAACACAATAATATTTATAAACTGCAGCTGCCTCATATAACACCGCATATTTGCCGACATACCTATTGCAGCAATATGGCCAAGAGTGGAATGTACCCAAAAGTTCTACAATACTTAATGGGACATGCGGATATCGGTGTAACCATGAATACATATACACATTTAGGTATAGAAGTTGCCCGGGAGGAGCTTATGCGTTTAGGTTCGGTTTAGATTTCCATGATATATTAACATAAAATGAAGTGGTAAACCCTTCAATTTGCCACTGATTTTACCACTATTTTACCACTTTCGGTGGAAAAAATATACCAATTTATGCGAAGTTATGCTACACTTGTATCTTGCGAAACACTGCACAAATACGGGCTATAATAAAAGAAAGTGAGAATTTATAAGGTATGATCAAAGTATTAGCAATTTGTCACGGCAATATCTGCAGATCACCAATGTGCGAATTCATTTTAAAAGATATGATCAGGCAGAAGAGCCTGGAAGATGAGTTTTATATTGAATCCTGTGCCACCAGCACGGAGGAAATCGGCCGCTCCCTGCACCCGGGCGCCAAACGAAAGCTGGATGAAATGGGGATTCCCAATGAGCGGCGCTGGGCAAGACAGTTGACAAGAGAGGATTACGATGCGTTTGATTATCTGATCTGCATGGATGAGTGGAATGTGCGCAATATCATGAGGATTATCAGACGGGATCCGGAGAATAAGGTTCATATGCTTCTGGAATACGCCGGAGAGCGGCGGGAGATCGCAGATCCGTGGTATACCGGTAATTTTGACGAGACGTATGAGGATCTGATCCGGGGATGCACTGGTTTTCTGCAGTATCTGGGTTTTTAGGGTGTCAGCGGGAAGAAATGTATTTTTTCCGGAGAGCTCGAATATATATGGAATGTTTGTTTTCCTGAAAGGGATTGTGATCCGATAACAGAAAATGTAAAGACAGAAAGAGGGGAATTAAGCAGAATGCTTCAAGTCAGACAGCTCTGTAAAGAGTACAGGACAGGAGATCTGGTCCAGAAGGCACTGGATCATGTGGATTTAAATCTCCGGGATAATGAGTTTGTGGCAATCCTGGGTCCCAGCGGCTCCGGTAAGACGACACTTCTTAATATCATTGGCGGTCTTGACCGGTACGACAGCGGTGATCTGATTATTAATGGGATTTCCACAAAAAAATATAAGGACAGAGACTGGGATTCCTATCGGAATCATACCATTGGTTTTGTGTTTCAAAGTTATAATCTGATACCACATCAGACAATTCTTTCCAATGTGGAACTGGCATTGACTATCTCCGGTGTGGGAAAAAGCGAGAGAAGAGAGAGGGCCATTCAGGCTCTCACAAAAGTAGGACTTGGAGAGCAGGTACATAAGAAGCCTAATCAACTTTCCGGCGGGCAGATGCAGCGTGTGGCAATCGCGAGGGCGCTGGTCAATGATCCTGATATTTTGCTGGCCGACGAACCGACAGGCGCGCTGGACAGCAATACCAGTGTGCAGGTGATGGATCTGCTTCAGGAGGTGGCCAAAGACCGTCTGGTGGTCATGGTCACTCATAATCCGGAGCTGGCGGAACAGTACGCCACCCGTATTGTGAATCTGAGGGATGGAAAAATCCGTTCTGACAGTAATCCATTTATAATAGAAGAAACAAAACAGGAAGAGCTGAAGCATAAAAACATGGGGAAGTCGTCCATGTCTTTGTTGACGGCATTGTCCCTGAGTTTTAATAATCTTCGGACCAAAAAGGCCCGGACATTGCTGACCTCTTTTGCCGGTTCCATCGGAATTATAGGCATCTCCCTGATACTTGCTCTTTCTACCGGTGTCAATGATTATATTAAAAGCGTGGAGACGGATACGTTATCGCAGTATCCGCTGACGATTCAGAGCACGGGTTTTGATCTTTCCTCGATGATGATGACTGGAGCAGATTCCGGGCAGAAAGATGAGGAACAGGGAGAGGTCAATGTCATTGAGATGGTGTCAGATATGTTTTCAACCATGGATTCCAACGACTTAAAATCTTTGAAAACTTATCTGGACAGCGGAGAAAGCGGCATAGAGGATTATACCAGTGCGGTGGAATATTCTTATAATGTGGCGCCGCAGATTTTCCGTCAGGAGGAGAAAGACGGAAAGACAAAGATCCGTCAGGTGAATCCGGATAAGTCTTTTGAGGCGCTGGGTTTTGGATCCTCCATGGGCTCCAACAGTATGATGTCTTCCATGATGGGAACCGATGTATTTTATGAGATGCCGGAAAATACCAGCCTTTATGAGAATCAGTATGAGGTAAAGGCGGGGCGATGGCCGGAAAATTATAATGAATGTGTTGTAGTTCTGACTTCCGATGGAAGTATCAGCGATTTTATGCTTTATACACTGGGACTTCGTGATGCAGTGGAGCTTGACGATATGATTCAGCAATTTATTGATGAGGAAACCGTGGAGACGCCGGGAGATATGGGTTCCTATTCCTACAAGGATATTCTGGGGACAACGTTTAAACTGGTCAACAGTGCGGACTTTTATGAATATGATGAAGATTACGAAGTCTGGACAGATAAATCAGATAATAAAAAATATATGAAAAAGCTGGTGGCGGACGGAGAAGATATCCAGGTGGTCGGCATTGTGCAGCCGGCGGAGGATGCCAAAGGTCTGCTTCTCAATGCAGGCATCGCCTACCCGCCGTCTCTTACAAAGCATGTGGTGGAAAATGCTGCCGGCAGCGAGATTGTAAAGGAACAGCTTGCACATAAAAAGAAAAACATATTTACTGGAAAGAAATTTGGAAAAACCGGAAAAAACAAAGATTTTAATATGGATTCCATGTTCACGGTCAATGAAGATGCGTTTAAAGATATTTTCAATTTTGATATGGATTCCCTGTTTGGAGGCGCCGGAGAATTTGATATGTCCGACATGTTCGGAAGCAGCGGAGGCTCCATTGACCTGACAAAAATGCTGGATCCGAATAAGATGAATTTTAAACTACCTGAGATGAAAGACCTGGATCTGGACGGTTTGTTTGACGGTGTGGATATGAAGGTTTCTACAGATGAATTCAATGGTCTGGCGTCCAGGCTCCTGGAGGGTTATCTGGAGTACATTTCTTCCCATCCGGAAGCTGATTACGCCAATCTGGGACAATATTTCATGAATTACCTGAGTACGGACAGCGCCAGAGAGATCATTAATGAGAATTTGATGAATATACTGGCACAAAATGGTACATTTTCCGTGTCAGATGAAGATATGAAAAACTTATTTAGAGAGGTGCTGGCCGGTTATCAGAAATATGCTGCGGACAAAGGCTATACGGACCCTGATAAGTTTGACGAATATTTACTGGAGTATCTGCAGACGGATGCCGGCAGCAGGATATTGAGCGACTGGGGCAGTGAGGTCATTGATAAAAACGGAAATATCACAGTTTCACAGGAACAGCTCCGAGCACTGGCAGAAGATCTTTCAGCCGGATATGAAGCATATGCTTCACAAAATGGAATGCCGAATCCGGCGGATATCGGTAAATATTTTAAAGATTATCTGGGGACGGACAATGCACAGCAGCAGTTAAATTCCGGGCTTCTTGATATGATTGATACCGGAAAGCTGCAGAAGAATCTGACCAGGGCAGTAAAAAAAGCGACGAATGACCTGACAGACGAATATTCCGATGATATTCAGACACTGATGAACGCCGTTATGACTCAGATTATGAATCAGATTGGCGCTAATATGGGCAATGCCATGCAGCAGATGATGTCACAGCTTGGAAGTGGTATGGGAGATATGATGAATATTGACGGCGACGCTTTTGCCAATGCTTTTTCCATGAATATGGATTTTGATGAATTTTCTGAACTGATGACATCCATGAGCGCAGCGCAGAGCGCTACATATGAAAATAATCTCCGGACTCTTGGTTATGCGGATTTTGCCGAGCCGAGCGGTATAGATATTTATCCGGTGGATTTTGAAAGTAAAGAACATGTGGTGGATATTCTGGACAATTATAACAGCGAGATGGAATCGGAAGGAAAGGATGAACAGGTCATCACCTATACGGATATGGTCGGCATGCTCATGTCTTCGGTGACGGATATCGTGGATATCATCAGCTATGTGCTCATTGCCTTTGTGGCGATTTCCCTGATTGTGTCTTCTATCATGATTGGCGTCATTACCTACATCAGTGTGCTTGAACGAAAAAAAGAGATTGGTATACTGCGGGCTATCGGTGCTTCCAAAAGAAATATTTCGCAGGTATTTAATGCGGAGACATTTATTATCGGGCTGTGCGCCGGTTTAATGGGCATTGGACTTACGCTGCTCATTCTGATTCCGGGAAATGCGCTTATCCATCAATTGGCAGGCAGCAACGATATTAACGCCGTTTTGTCACCGGTTCCTGCGGTTATTCTGATTCTTTTAAGTGTTGGTCTGACTCTTCTCGGCGGATTGATCCCGTCAAAGAAGGCGGCGAAGAGCGATCCGGTACTGGCACTGCGGACCGAATAAAGAATATAGTAAAAAATAGAAAGGAAGAAGGAAAGACATATGATGAACAGTTTTTTTGGCGGCCTTGGTGCGCTTCCTTTGTCGAAACATATGAAAAGCCGCGCCATCAATGCGGAAAATCCCACCGGAGAAAAGGGAAAGGGCGGCAGGGCGGCAAGCCCGCTGGGCCCTTCCAGGAAAGGCAGCCCGTGTCTGAAGGATATTCCTTCCGGGGCGACGGTCACCTTGGCGGACATTGACGGCCCGGGTGTAATTCAACACATCTGGATTACGGTGGATAACAAAACCAGCGATGCGGACTGCTTTGTGCTGAGAGATCTGGTGCTTCGGATGTACTGGGACGGAGAAGAAGAGCCTTCGGTGGAAACGCCTCTGGGCGATTTCTTCTGCTGCGGCTTTGGAAGGGAATGCATCGTCAATTCCCTTCCTGTGGCCGTAGCTCCCAACCGGGGATTCAATTGTTATTTTCCAATGCCTTTCGGAAAGAAAGCAAGAATCACTCTGGAAAATCAGCATGCCAACGCCATTCCTGCTTTTTTCTATCAGATTGATTACGGTCTCTGCGAAGAACTTCCGGAGGATATCTGCTATTTTCATGCCCAGTGGCGGCGGCAGGAAATCACAAAAAAAGCGGAGGATTATGTGATTCTCGACGGCGTCCGTGGCAGCGGACATTATGTCGGTACCTATCTGGCGCTCACCACTCTGGAGAGATACTGGTGGGGAGAAGGCGAGGTAAAGTTCTATCTGGACGGTGATGAAGAATATCCGACCATCTGTGGTACGGGAACAGAGGATTATTTCGGCGGTTCCTGGAGTTTTGCCCGCCAGATCAACGGTAAAACGGTAGAACAGAATTATTCTATGCCGTATATGGGCTATCCTTACTATTCCAGACAGGACGATCTGATTCACAACGATTACCACAATGATGACTGTATGCCGATGCGCGGTCTGTACCGCTGGCACATCCTGGACCCGATCTGCTTCGAGGAAGAACTCAAAGTAACTCTGCAGCAGATCGGTGTTAGTCACGGCGGACTTTTTGAGCGGCAGGATGATGTGGCGACGGTGGCTTACTGGTATCAGACGGAACCCCATGAGCCATTTGCTGAGTTTCCTGTGGCCAGGAACCGCTGGCCGCGGTAATAGGCTGAATATATTTCTCATGTGTCTGGCAGCATGATCGAGAATACGGCTCCTTGTGGAACGTTGTCGGTCACCTGGATGCGCCCGCCGTGGGCTTCGACAATTTCTCTGGCGATGCAGAGTCCCAGACCGAAATGTTCTTTGCCGGTCCGGGAGTCCTCGGCCCGGTAGAATCGCTCAAAGACCTTTTCTTTATTCTCGTCAGGGATGCCGGGACCGTTGTCGCTGACTTTCAGCAGAAACCGGTGTTCGGATGCAGACAGAGAAAGGGTGATACGGCTGTCCTCCGGCGTGTAGGAGAGGGCGTTATCAATAAGTATAGATAGTACCTGCGTGATTCTTTGTGGATCGCACAGACAGGGCGGCAGCTCCTGTTCCGGAAGACGGACGGTGAGCTGCCGTTTTGTTTTTGCAGCCGCAGTCTCATACTTTTCAAATACGTCAAGGATAAGAGTATCAAGTTCAGTTTCCTCCATGGAGAATCTCCAGGATCTGGTGTCAGAACCGGCAAGAAACAGCATATCCTCAATGAGACGTGACATTCGTTTGCCTTCCGACTGCATCATGGCAATAAATCTTTGCCTGTCGTTTCCTGATGCCGTCTCGAGGGCTGACAGAGCGGACATGATCACTGTCAGAGGCGCCCGAAGCTCGTGGGAAGCGGCGGAGATAAACCGGGTTTGTCTCGCCCGGCTTTCCATGAGCGGCCGGATCAGCCGTCCGGTAAAAAACCAGAAAAAGAGAAAAAGAACCGCCACAGCGCCCAAATCAGCCAGCAGGAAAATCAGGCGTTGTTTCTGCATGTCTTTCTGAAGATTTTCCGTGGAATGGAGAAGAAGAATCCCAAGATATCCCTTTTCCATGGGAAGAGTGGCGGCGCTGGCATAATAGGTGACGCCGGCATCTTCCATGGCGTATTCCACGTGATGCAGCAGTTTATCGGAAGAAGGCGCGGCAAAAATATCCATACCATGTTCTTCTCTTGCCAGCGCAGAAGCTTTTTCCATCACAGAAAGCTCTCCTCCGGAATGGTGCAGCTGCTGATAATAAAGGGGAGTACCGTTATCATAAATCTGAATCATAAACTGACAGCTGGCTTCCAGACGGGACAGCCACTGGTGGCTGATGACTGCCTGATTTTCCATGTGGGACAAGGTGGTATTGACATTATTTAAGAAAGAAATGTATTGATTTCTTTCCAGTTCCCGCTCAGAAAGAGACAGGCAGAGAAGGGTGGCGCCCACGAGGATACAGCCGGTCACCACCGTGGCAAAAAGCGTCAGTTTCCAGTGAAATTTCTGATAAATATTTTTCTTTCTGTCCTTATTCTGTTTCATGGATTCTCCTCTTTTCATTCCAGAATATATCTGATTTATTCCAGCACATAACCGACGCCCCGCACGGTGATCAAGGATACTTCACTGTTTACAGTTTTTAACCGGCGGCGGAGAAAATGTACATAATTATCGAGATTGCCGTCTTCCACCTCTGCGTCCGGTCCCCATACCCGGGAGAGCAGCAGGCTGCGTGGCAGAGTCTGTCCGGCGTTGCGGATAAAAAATTCCAGCAGTGAGCCTTCTCTCCGGGAAAGAAGAATCTGCTGCCGTCCCTTTTGCAGCTTGCGGAGCACTGCATCATAACTGATATCTTTATAAGAGAGACAATCGCCGGCTTCCCACTGGCCGCTGCGGCGGGAAAGAGAGTGAATCCGGGCGAGAAGTTCCGGAAATTCAAAGGGCTTTACGATGTAATCGTCCGCTCCGCTGTCCAGCCCCTCCACTTTATCATAAAGCTCGCCCAGAGCGGTGATCATGATGACCGGTGTTTTTATCTGCGCTTCCCTGGCCCGCCTCAGTACCTGCAGGCCGTTCATGGTGGGAAGCATCCGATCCAGAAGCACCATATCATGAGCGTCTTCTTTCATATAGTGCAGCCCATCCATCCCGTCGGTGCAGGCATCTACCAGGATGCCTTCCCGTTCCAGCTGATATTTCAATGTGTCACAGAGATTTTTATCATCTTCAATTAACAGAATTCTCATAGCTTTTCCCTTTCTGTTTTTATTTCACAAAACATTGGTATGATACCACATTTTTCTCTAAACTATCTCTAAAACCTGACAAAAATTAGAGACTCTTTTAGAGAAAAAATAGAGACTGCTGTGCTAAGATAACGGCATAACATTTCAGGAGGTGCTTATACATGCAGGTAACCAGTAGATTTTCGGGACATAGATTGATTTTATGGCTGCTATGTCTGCTTCTTCTTATAATATCCCTGACAGGCTGCGGAAATGCCGCGCCAGAGGGAAGTACTTCAGCAGGTGAAACAGCGAAAGGCCGTTTTCTGGAAGAGGAGCTGACTCTGCCGGAGGATATCACCATGATCGAGACCATCGGGCGTCTTTCGGACGGTTCCCTGGAGATGATGGCTCTCACAGGAGATGGAACAGAGAGAAAACTTTTCTCTTCCAAAAATAACGGTGGCTCCTGGGAAGAAATTGCTCTTCCAAAAGAGCTTGACGCCGCAAACTGCCCGTTTACTTATGCTGCCGCCATCTCCGCCGACGGAAAGATTTTTGTCAACGGAGGCTTCGGAACAGACGGTTCCTCTATGGAGAACTGGCTTTTTGCCGCCGACGGTCAGGGCAGAAAACTGGACATTCCCCTGAAGGACACCGAATCGTCCGGGGATGGATCCGTTGGTAATTTTGTCTCCGAAGGAGAGTTCACGGAGGACGGCAGCCTGTTTGCGCTGGATTTACAGCAAAATATTTATCGGATCAATGGAGAAACCGGAGAAGTTTCCGGTACGGCCGGAACATCTGACGATGCCAGGATATTTAATGCTTCCGGAAACCGTCTGTTCTATTTTTCCGAAGGAGAAATACATGTTTTGCGGACGGACGCCGAAGAAAACGGAGCGGACAGCGTGCTGCCGGACGCCGTTGTAGAAGAAAATACGGACAATTCCTATGTACAGGGAGATAAGACCATGGTCTTTGATTCTGATGGCGATGATATTTTTTATGCCAGTCATCAGGGTATTTATCACTATAATACCGGCGGAAGCGTCAGTGAGCAGATGGTCAACGGAGAACTTAATTCCCTTGGCAATCCAAATACGAGTTTCCGGAAACTGTTCCATATCAATGAGGATACATTTCTTCTGTGGGCGAAGGACGAATCAGACAGAGACGTGCTTTTAAAATACGCCTATTCCGCCGACGCCTCCACGGTGCCGGATAAAGAGCTGACCGTCTATGCGCTGGAAGATTCTTCCGAAATCCGCCATGCTATCTCTGCTTTTCAGAAAGAGCACGCCGATATTTATGTCAATCTGAAAATCGGCCGCAGCGGCGATAATGCTGTGACTGCCGATGATGCTCTGCGGACCCTGAATTCCGATATCATGGCGGGAGAGGGGCCGGATGTGATCATTCTGGACGGCATGCCGGTGGACAATTACATTGAGAAGGGCCTGCTCATGGATATCAGCGATGTGGCGGAAGAGATAAAAAAAGACAGCAGTCTCTTCGAAAATCTCTGTGAAGTTTATAAAAAGGATGAAAAATATTACGGACTGCCTTCCCGTTTCCTTCTGCCATTTGTAGAGGGAGAGAAACAGGCAGTGGACGCCGCCGGAACGGTTGAGGGTCTCGCTTCTCATATACAATCTCTGGCGCAAAACGGGAACGATAACCCGGTCATTAATCTTTCGGCGAAGACATTACTGGGCTATTTGTTCGATGCGGACAGCGCCGGGTGGATTGACGGGACAAAAGTAGATCAGGCGGGTCTTCAGAAATTTTTTGAAGCGGCGAAGACCATTTACGACGCGGACAGCGACAAAGAAAATGCTCTGGATCTGGAAACACAGGGGATTGCCAATGTGGGCAGCAGCGGCACTCTGGATTTGTTCATCGGGGATATAGACGTAAATCTTGGAACCATAGGTTCAGATGCCGATCTGATGGCTATTTTGTCAGTCAACCAGCAGACAAAAGGAAAGACGTTTTCTTATGGTCTTTTCAATAATCAGGAGCAGAAGATTTTTATTCCGTATTTATCAGCCGGAATCAGCAGTAAAAGTACACATGCTGAGGAGGCGAAAGCCTTTATTAAGACCATGTTTTCTGAGGAAGTGGGCTCTGTATCTGGAAACGGTCTCCCTGTAAACCGTACCGCTTTTGAGGCGCTCATGCAGCAGGAGGAAGGAGCCAGCGGCGCTATGGCTTTCTCCAATGAGGATGGAGAGATGATCAGTCTGGATATGACCGTGCCGACAGAGGAAGATGTCAAAGCCCTCTCCGGTATCATTGACTCGCTGGATACGGCTGCGGTCACTGATACAGTGGTTCGGGAACAGATCATCGAACAAGGCGAAGCTTATCTAAATGGTAATCAGAGACTTGAGGATACGGTGCAGACTGCCATGCAGAAAATACAGCTGTATCTGTCCGAATGATGAAAAAAAATGTATGGAAGGGCGTTTTCTTCCTGCTGCCCAGCATGGCGGGAGTCAGCATATTTGTACTGCTTCCTTTTCTGGATGTTTTGCGGCGGGCGTTTACTTCCGCCATCGGCGGTCAGTTTGTCGGGATTTCCAATTTTCAGTCGGTCCTGACAAACGACGCTTTCCGGCAGGCCGCCGGCAATTCCATCCGATTTACAGTCATCTGTATTCCTCTGCTCCTGCTGTCCTCGCTGTCCTTAAGTCTCTGGATTCGGCGCATAGGAAAAAGAGGGGGATTCTTCAAAAGTATTTACCTGATTCCCATGGCGATTCCCGTATCATCCATTGTGCTTTTATGGAAATATTTTTTCCACGGACAAGGTCTGCTCAACGGTTTTCTTCATCTTTTTGGAATCTCCGGAGCAGACTGGATGAATACACAGTATTCTTTTTGGATTCTTGTATTTACTTATCTGTGGAAAAACATCGGATATGATGTCATATTGTGGCTGGCAGGACTTTCCGCCATTCCGGAAAGTATTTATGAGGCTGCCCGTGTGGATGGGGCGGGTGAGCGGGAATGTCTGTTTTATATCACCCTGCCTAATCTGCTGCCGTCTTTTTTTACCATCACGGTGCTTTCTCTGCTGAATTCTTTCAAGGTATTCCGGGAGGCATATCTCATCGGCGGCAGCTACCCGGAAGAGCACATGTATCTTTTGCAGCATGTTTTTCAAAACTGGTTCCGGGATTTATCCCTGGACAAACTGTCCGCAGCGGCGGTTCTGGTATTTTTCATTATTTTCGTACTGATTCTGTTGCTGAAAAACAGACTGCAGAAGGAAGACAATATATGAAGGAGGATATTGCCATGGGAAATTGGATTCGCAGCCATATGCTTTTATTTTTTCTTGGAATCTTTGCTTTGCTCACCTGTTATCCGATTCTTTTTTTGTTCGGCGCTTCGCTCATGGGAAACCCGGAGATCGGACAGGTACTGGGGGCGATTCTCGGGGAGCGCACCGGCTTTGTCCGTCTGGTTCTGATTCCTTTATATCCGACTTTGCGGTCATATGTTGAAATTCTTCTGGATACGCCGGAATTTTTCATCATGTTCTGGAATTCCGTGAAAATTACCGGAGGGATTCTTTTAGGACAGCTGCTGGTAGGAGTTCCGGCGGCCTGGGCCTTTGCCCGCTACCGGTTTCCATGCCATAATCTGCTCTTTACCCTGTATATGGTGCTGATGCTGATGCCCTTTCAGGTTACCATGCTGTCCAATTACCTGGTTCTGAACGGAATGGGTCTCATGGATACGCAGCTTTCCATCATTCTGCCGGGTATTTTTTCCACATTTCCGGTATTTCTTCTTTACCGTTTTTTCTCCTCCATTCCGGTGGAAATTCTGGAATCTGCGAGGATCGACGGAGCGGGGGAGTTGCAGATTTTTTTGCAGTTCGGTCTTCCCCTGGGCAGTGCCGGTATTATCTCCCAGGCGGTGCTCGGTTTTCTGGAATACTGGAATCTGGTGGAACAGCCGCTGACATTCTTAAAAGATCAGCGGCTGTGGCCGTTGTCTTTATTTCTGCCGGATATTACCCTGTCCAATGCCGGTATGGCGGTGACGGCGTCTGTCATCACACTGCTTCCGGCTCTGCTGGTCTTTCTGGCGGGACAGAATTATCTGGAACAGGGCATTGCCGCTTCCGGTCTGAAAGGATGAAATTATGACAGAACATAGAAAAGGGGGATTTCTAAAGATCATGAAAAAGAACCGGAATATCCAAAAAAGCCGCGATCTCCGAACATCTTTATCCGGCGTACAGCATCGTCTCAAAGCGATTCTGGAATTTCAGTGGCAGACCGAGCAGTCCCTGCGCAGCCGTGCTATCCGGCTGCTGGCAGTTTTCCTTGCCATTATGGTATTATTTACATTTTTATCCCGCTGGGCGGACAGTGTCACAGTACCGAGGGTACAGGTGGACGCGCCGGCGGCCCGGGTCATCGAACATAGAATTTCCGCCGCCGGGACCGCCATACAGAACCGGGAAACTGCTGTGTCGGTGGAGTCCGGATTGCAGGTGGAATCTGTATATGTCAATGTGGGAGATACTGTAAAAAAAGATGACGTGCTGTTAAAAATTAATCTGGAACAGCTCCAGGAGAAGATTGACGAGGTAGAAAAGGAGATAAAATCTCTGCAGCTCAGCAATGACGCTCTGGATTATAACAGAAATCTGCAGGAAGACAGCAGAAGCAAATCCATTCGTCAGGCAGAGAAAAACTATGCTGACGCCAAGAGCGCCGGCTCCGACGCTGTATCGGCGGCAAAGAAAGAACTGGAAAAGGCCAGAAAGGATTTGCGGCAGGCTAAAAAAGATAAGAAAAAAGCAAATAAAAAAGGAAAACAATCGGATACCGGCAACATTGAGAGCCTGAAAAGCCTGGTGGAACAAAAAGAACAAGCTTATGAGGACGCCAAAAATAGTCAGAAAAGCGCGCTCAGTGAAGCGCAGCAGGCCATCGACGAGGCAAAAAAGCCGCTGGAAAAGGATAACACTGGAGCCATCAACGATCTGTCCATAGACACTTATGAAAAAAATCTTAGCAAGTTGAATAAAATAAAGGAGGCAAAAGGGCAGATCAAAGCGGACAATGACGGAGTCATCACCAATGTGGCGGTGACAGCCGGCAGTATGACTACAGAGGAAGCAGTCATGCGCATGGCGGATCTGAGTGCCGGTATACGGTTTACGGCTCAGTTTTCTAAAGAAGATGAAAAATATCTGACGGACAATGCGGAAATCTCCCTGTCTTTAGATGGAGAGACTCCGGTAGCAGAGGGGCTGTCCCTGGAATCCGTGACGGAAAGCGGAGCGGATGGAGAAACCACTGCGGGTGCTGATTCTCTGGACGCTTCAGTACTGCTCACCGGCGACGCTCTCACGAACAGCGGATTATCTATCGGGCAGACAGCCACCATGATTGTCACCCAGAAGTCAGAAAAATATGCCTCCACCATTCCTCTTTCCGCTTTGCGGGAAGAAAATAATAAAGAATATATTCTGACGGTGGAGAAAAGAGAATCTGTTCTGGGAGAGGAATGGTTTGCCCAGCGGACAGAAGTCACCGTCCTTGATAAAAATGAAACTTACGCAGCCATAAAGGAAGGGGTCATCAATGCAGACAGTACCATCATCATTTCTTCCAGCAGATCCGTCGAGGACGGCGACCGGGTCAGGGAGGAAGAAGAGACTTCGTAGTATGTTTATGACAGCGCTGTCCATCGTCTTATTTGTCCTGGCAAGAATTGCCGCCGCCGGACTGTCTCTGACCGCCGATGCAGAGATTCTCCTGGCGGGAGACACTGTCACGGGAGACGCCGCCGAAGAGATGCGGATGCTGGAAAAGCAGCAGGACTCGCCGCTTCTTTTCACTCTCTGGGAGGAAGAAAAAGACGCACTGGTGGAAAATACAGCGTGGGACCGGCAGGAAAATGTATCCGTTCTTTTGCTGAATGGAGATTCATATCTGCTTTTTGACGGACCGGTGCTGAAAAAGGACGATACCGGCGGCTGCCTCATTGACGCTCTCACAGCGGAAACCCTGTTCGGGAGCCGGAACGTTGTCAACAGTGAACTTCAGTACAATGGAGAGACTTTCACCATCCGCGGAATTCTTCCGGAGGATACGCCGGTACTTGTGGTGCAGGAGGCCGTTTTTGACCATGACTCCGCTGGAAATGGAGTATCTTTTGAAAATGGAGTCGCTGGAGGCGGCAGCAGCGCCGTCGCCTTTCATCATATTTCCCTGCGGTTTCCATCGGAAGGAAGCAACGGTAAAAAGCAGCAGGGCAGCTCCAGTCAAATAGAGGAATTTATGGTCCGACATGGGATTACGGGAGAGATCAGCCGCCAGAAAGGGATATCCGATCTGGCAGCGGCATTCAGTTTTTTGCTGCCGGTGGCGCTGTGGAGCAGCCTACTGGGACAAACGTTTTCTCTGATGAGAAAAAACCGGCGATATCCGGTCCGGGTTCTTCTGGCTGCGCTGCTGTTGTTATGCCTTGTGTGGCTGTTTTTCTTTCTGACGGGAATTCATCCGCAGATTCCGGAAGATATGATCCCCACCCGCTGGTCGGACTTCTCCTTCTGGAGCCGATGGGCGGAGAAACAGACGGAGAACTTCACTACATTTCTGTCAGGAGAAAAAAGCCCTATGGCTCTGCAGCGACTCAGGCTCATGGGAACTGCCGCGGCTGCCGGAAGCGGGGCTGTCATTTGTTATTTTTTCAGCAGTTTGAGATGTGCTTTGTTTTTTAAAATAACTGAAAAAAGTACAAAAAATAAAAAGAAATAGCCCAAATCAGGAAGTAAAATTGTGTTACTAATTTGTTACTAAATGGTATCATTTTGGGCAATCTTGCTTCGCTTTATATACTGAATTTTCCGCATAAATACGTGTTTTTTAGATGTGCACAAACTGTCTAATTTGTGGTACAATATACAATATAATAATTAAAAAATTGTGCGGTTTTCTCAAAGATCCGGTCAGATCACACTGATTTGAAAACCGCGCCAAAGCAGGTGATTCATATGTCAGACAGAAAAAAGGCTCCGCTCTATAAAAGCTTTTCTTATGCATTTGAGGGAATATTTACATGTATAAGAAAAGAAAGAAATATCAAGATACATTGTGTCTTCATGTTTCTTGTCATAGCAGCGGGGCTTGTTTTACATTTATCCGTGACGGAATGGTGCATCTGTCTCGTTCTGTTCGGATTGATCCTGTCTTTGGAACTTGTCAATACAGCGGTGGAATCTGTGGTGGATCTGGTCACAGAGGAGAGAAAGCCTCTGGCCAAGGTCGCCAAAGATACGGCGGCAGGGGCGGTTCTCATATCCGCCATCATGGCGGCTATCATCGGATGTGTGATTTTTGTTCCAAAGGTTCTTGATTTTATCGGTATTTTTTAAGTTCATTTTATAATAAGGAGGAGTTACTATGGAATTAGGCGAAAACATCAGAAAATTATTACTGGCGGGTATCGGTTCTGCAGCGATGACTGCGGAAAAATCAAAAGAGATTCTTGACGATTTGGTAAAAAAGGGAGAGCTTACCGTGGAGCAGGGAAAGGTTCTCAATCAGGAGCTGCGCCACGATATTCGCGAAAAAATGAAATCTAATGTCAATGTTTCTGTAAAACCTTCTTCTCCTGAAGAATTAAAGGATTTGATCGATAAAATGACGCCGGAACAGCTGGCTGCGCTAAAAGAACAGATTGCCAGGGCGGAGGGAGAAGAGATGGATGAGGATTCTTCTGACGGCTGTAATACCTCATCCAGTGAGGATGTGGTGGAAGAGTAGATGCAGGAGAATACAGCAGATCCTATGGAAAACAATGCCTCAGACAACAGTACTTCTGACAATTACCGGGGAAGACTGAAAGAGATGACAGCGGTGCTTAGGAAGAATTCGATCACCCGGGGTATTACTCCGGAAAAACTGCGGCAGATACTGGAAGATCTGGGACCGACTTATATTAAGCTGGGGCAGATTATGTCCAGCCGTTCCGATATTCTTCCACAGAAGTATTGTGACGAACTGATGAGACTTCGTTCTGAAGTTCCTCCTATGCCGTTTTCACAGGTAGAAGAGGTCATCAACGCCTCTTTCGGCTATTCCTGGCGTCAGATTTTTTCAGATATTGAGATGATGCCTCTGGGTTCCGCTTCCATCGCGCAGGTGCACCGTGCCACGTTAAAGAACGGAGAAGAGGTTGTCATAAAGGTACAGCGGCAGGGCATTTATGAAACGATGTCCAGAGATATCGGACTTTTACGGCGGGCAGTCAAACTTCTGCCTCCGGTAGCCATCAAAGATCTGGTGGATCTGGATTTAGTCCTCACGGAACTTTGGCGGGTAACCCAGGAAGAGATGAATTTTCTCATGGAAGCCGCCAATATGGAAGAATTCGCTGATAAAAATGACGACGTGGTTTTTGTGGGGGTTCCCCGCCTTTACAGGGAATATACCACTACTCAGGTTCTTGTGATGGAATATGTGAATGGCTTTGCCATTGATGATAAAGCTAATCTGCTGGCAAACGGATATGATTTAAACGAAGTGGGAACTAAGTTTGTCGATAATTTTGTCAAACAGGTCATTGACGATGGCTTTTTTCACGCAGATCCTCATCCGGGGAATGTGATGGTCCGCGGCGGGAAAATTGTCTGGATGGACATGGGCATGATGGGACGCCTTACAGACCGCGACCGTGAATTCATCAGCCGGGCTGTGGAAGGTGTCGCCTTAAACGATATCGGCATGATTCAGGACTGTGTCCTTGCTATCGGAGATTTTCGGGGCAAACTGGATCAGAGTCAGCTTTATGACGATCTGCAGGCACTGATGGCAAAATACGGCACCGCTGACATGGGGAGTATTGATATCGCAGATCTGGTAAAAAGTCTCATGGAAACCATGAAAAATAATCAGATTGTCATGCCTCACGGTTTGACGCTGCTTGCCAGAGGTCTCACCCACGTGGAGGGTATCCTTGCCTCCATCAGCCCCGATATTAATATGGTACAGATTGCTTCTGCGCGCATAAAAGACCAGTTTTTTCAGGAAGAGAATCTGAAAAAAGAAGTGAAGGGAACTGTAAGGAGTATTGTCCGTTCCCTGCGCCGCGCCATAGATATTCCTTCCCTGGCCGCCGATATCCTTCAGGGGCACATGAAGGGACAGACAAAGGTTAATCTGGAATTGCATGTGTCAGATGATCTGTCACAACTTTTACGGCGGCTGATCCGCAATATCGTCATGGGTCTTTGGGTCATGGCGCTGCTGATCAGTTCCAGTATTATCTGTACGACAGACATGACCCCCAAAATATTGGGGATACCGGCCCTTGGCGCTTTGGGATATCTGATTGCTTTTGTGATTGTCATGTATGTTTTTCTCAAACATTTTTTCTCAAGAAAATAGATACCTGCACTTCTTTGTGCTATAATAGGGAAGAATATCAAAACGCTATATGCTATGACAATTAAAAAGAAAGAGGAGGAATCTGTAAATGGATTACAAAAATATTATTTTAAATAAATATTCTGTGAGGGATTATAAGGAAAAGAAAGTAGATGCGAAGATTATCAAAGAACTTTCGCAGTATGCAAACACCTGCCCGAAACTGGTCGATGATATCGAGATGGATATTCGCATCATGGACAATGATGTGGTTTACCGTCAGCTTGACGGTTTTGCCGGTTATCATGGCATTTTGATCAATGCGCCGCATTATATTATTTTATTATCCGAAAATAAGGAGCACTATCTGGAAAATGCAGGATATGTTGGAGAGAGCATTTCCATGAAGGCGTCAGAGCTGGGCGTCGATTCCTGCTGGATTACTTTTACAAGCAGCGAAAAAGTGATACACCGGCTGAATATAGTCACAAATAAAGAGGTTGTGGGTATCCTGACTATCGGATACGGCAAAAAGAAGGCACCGATCACCCTGGGAGCCTTGAAGACCGGCGACAATTATTCCCAGGCAGATATGCGCAAAAAAGAAAGCAGTCAGTCAAAAGTTCTGCCTCTGCAGGAAATGGTCTACATCGACAAATGGGGAGAAGGCGCCGATGTAAATACATTATTGGAACGAGCGTTGTATGAACCGATGGACTGTGTAAGAAAAGCGCCGTCTACCATGAACCGTCAGCCGTGGAGATTTTTGATTGACGGTGGAAAAATTGTCCTGCTCATGCGTAAAGACAACGATGTCAGTGAATATGAAGAACGGATAGACGCAGGTATAGCAATGCTGTACTTTGAAGATGTCATTGGGCAAACCCTCTGTAAGATCCAGTGGGAACTGGGACCGGTAGATAATATTTACGGAATTCCGGATGAATATGTAATTGTAGCTTCCTGTGAAGCTTAAGTTTTAGAATATAAAAAGGAACATCTGCACAGAAGGGTGGATGTTCCTTTTTATTTAATATGAAAGAGAGCCCGGCTCAACTATTCGCAAAACACAACTTTAACGCAGAGTTAAGTGTATTTTTACCTTTATCCGTTAAATACTCAATTTCTGATCAGAATTTTATTTCTGTCCTTCCATCAGATGTTTTACAGTTTCTTTTAAAATCTTTTTTCTTTTTGCAGCAAATACATTGGAATCATAGTCATAAGTTTTATTATCTGCATCGAGATACTGATAACTGAACAGACAGTATCCGCCCACAGCCGGCGTATGTTCAAGCTGCGTGATTTCTTTTTGAATTAAAGCGCCGTCCTGCAGTTCCTGATAATCACTTTGACCATCATCACTGGTTCCAAGCCGGTACATCTGCAGTCCCACATAAAGCTTCACATCCGAACCTTCTGCAAGCTCCACCCACTCTTTCAGTATCTCATCAAAAGGCGCTTCCTTATTGGTATATCCCCAATAGATCTGCGGCATCACATAATCGATATAGCCTTCGCTCTTCACCCATGTATCGACATCCACATAATACTGCAGATCATTTCTCAGGTTATCAAGATTTCCTGCCGGACTGATGCCGAAAGTCACGTCAGCATTAGCAGATTTTATGGCCTGATATATTGCAGACACCAGAGTATTGACATTCTGCCGTCTCCAGTCATCCAGTGTCAGCGTCTTCTCAATAGCTCCCGCAGACAGTCCCTTCTGATATTCCAGTGAATCAAAAGCAGAATTTACGTTGCTCTCAGTGAAAGTCGGATAAAAATAATCATCCATATGAATGCCATCCACTTCATAGTTTTCTACGATTTCCTTCACACCATTTATGATAAGCTCCTGTACCTCCTGCGAGGACGGATTGTAATACAGTGCACCGTCAAAGCTTAGTACATTCCGGGTCTTATCATCGGAAAGCGCCCATACTTTCGCCGGATTATCTGTAGAAAGAACATCAAGATCGCTGCCGGATGACACCCGGTAAGGGTTAATCCAAGCTTCAATCTGAAAGCCTTTCTTATGGGCAAGTTCCACCATCACCGCCAGCGGGTCATAGCCAGGATCAGTTCCCTGTGTTCCAGAGATACATGCTGCCCATGGAAAGTAACCGGATTCATACAGCGCATCCCCAAAAGGACGCACCTGCACGATCACTCTGTTTAAACCACATTTTTTACTCCGATTTAATACCCGGCGGAAAAATTTCCGGAAATTATTCTCGTTGTTTTGCTCAACAGAGCGGCGATAAGCGTTAAACTCCAGATAACTAAGCCATACCGCCCGGTATGTACTGTTTTGTTTTTCTGCCGCCGGTGCGTCTTCCTTCTCTCCTGCCCTCTCGTTATTCTGTCCGGATTCATGATTCATCAAAAATTGATAAAATTCTGAAAATCCGAACTTCTCCGTTTTTTTCTGTACAAATGCATAGGAAAACAGGAGCAGGATGGTCAATAAAATGACAAGAATCAGATTCTGTACAAAATGTTTCATGTTTCCTCCTTTATGCTGATTCTTTTGCATATTATACCATGATTTATATACAAAAACAAAAATGAAATTTCAGCAGACCTCATATATTGAATTCCATCTTTCCCCATAAATAATATCCGTTAAAAAATCTTATGTATTGAATTTAAAAAAAATACATGCTATCATCTTAGCAGTTTCGCCATGAAGCATTCTGCCAAATAGGTGATACCAATTATCAGGCAGCGCTTTCATGGTATATTTTTTGATTGTTACGCATTGAGAAAGGAACCGATAAAAATGAAATTACAGCAATTATTAAGCTATACAAGAAAAGCCATCGATGAATACGGAATGATTGAGGAAAATGACAAAATTGCCGTGGGAATCTCCGGAGGGAAAGATAGCCTGACGCTGCTTTATGCTCTCGCCCACCTTCGCTATTTCTACCCAAAAAAGTTTGATATCGTAGCTGTCACTGTTGATCTGGGATTTCAGAATCTGAATCTGGAAAAAATCCGTGAACTTTGCGATACATTAAAAGTAGAATATGAAGTTATCAAAACTGATATTGCTGAGATTGTCTTTGATGTTCGTAACGAAAGCAATCCCTGTTCTCTCTGCGCCAAAATGCGTAAGGGCGCTCTCAATGAAGCCGTAAAAAAAATAGGATGTAATAAGGTTGCTTACGCCCATCACAAAGATGATATCATTGAGACTATGATGATGTCTCTGATCTATGAAGGAAGACTCCACACCTTCTCTCCTGTCACATACCTGGACAGGACCGGGCTCACTCTGATCCGCCCGTTGATGTATCTGTATGAGGGAGACGTAAAGGGATTTGTGGAAGCCAACCAGCTTCCGGTTGTAAAAAGCCCGTGTCCGGTAGATGGAACTACCAAACGTGAATATGCTAAGAATCTGGTCAATCAATTAAATCACGAGAACCCGGGAGCAAAGGCACGGATGTTCCGAGCTATCGTAAACGGTCTCATAAATCCAAAATGTCCGCCGGTTTCAGAAAAGTAGTTTCTTCGTTTTTATAAAAGTAAAGATATTTTTCTAGAAGTGTTATTTAATTAAATAACACTTTCTTTTTGCAAAATTTATTCTATTTCCGATAAAGTGTGTTATAATAATAATGTTTTAATGAAGTTATTTGCATTTGATACGGACAGAATCAAAATAAATCATTGATTCTGCTTTACTGACAAGGAGGTGGATGCTGTGCAGGGGGCCAGTTATTCAGACCAGATCAACATTGAAAACGAGAAGCGTCTGCGGAAACTCTGCCGGGAACTCCCCGATTTTTGCAAAGAATTTTTCCGCGGAATTGAACCTACTACTTCCTCTCGTACAAGAATTGCCTACGGATACGATCTCCGCATATTTTTCCGTTTTCTGGAGGAAGAATACCCGGATCTGGAGGAAGGACCGGTAAAATCGTGGCCGTTGAGTGTACTCGATAAAATAACTCTCACACAACTGGAAGAATATCTGGATTATATCAAACTTTATGAAGATCCGGACAATAAAGTACATACCAACGAAGAACGGGGAAGGATGCGCAAGGCGGCAAGCATCCGATCTTTTTATAAATTTTTCTACCGCAAACAAAAGATTCAAAATAATCCGGCCAGTCTTTTAAATATGCCCAAAAAGCATGAACAAGCCATTGTTCGTCTGGAAGTTGATGAAATCGCCAAGCTGCTGGATTCTGTGGAGAATGGCGACAAACTGACAAAATCTCAGCAGAAATACCACAATAAAACAAAAACCAGAGATCTTGCCATGCTGACCCTTCTTCTCGGTACAGGAATACGTGTATCCGAGTGTGTCGGCCTTGATATTCAGGATCTGGATTTTGACACCAACGGCATGAGGATTCTGCGCAAGGGAGGTTCGGAAGTAATCCTGTATTTCGGTGATGAAGTCAGGGAGGCTCTTCTTGATTATCTTGACGAGCGAGAGCTGATCACAGCAAAAGAAGGATCCGAGGACGCTCTTTTCCTGTCCATGCAGCGCAGCCGTATCAGTGTTCGTGCGGTGGAAAATCTGGTAAAAAAATATTCTCGGACGGTGACAACTTTAAAAAATATTACTCCTCACAAACTTAGAAGTACCTATGGCACACAGCTTTATAAAGAGACCGGAGACATTTATCTGGTGGCAGATGTGCTTGGACATAAAGACGTCAATACAACCAAAAAACATTATGCCGCCATCGAAGACGAGCGACGCCGCAAAGCTGCCGGCAAAGTGAAGCTTCGGGAACCCTAGAGCGCACTATAAAATGTAACAGAATGGAGAATATCATGAATATTTCTGATTTTTTCCCTTTTTGGGAAGAACTTACACCATACCAGCAGGAGCTCCTGATTTCTTCTGCAGTAAAAAGAACCGTAAAAAAAGGAACCGTTATTCATAACGGTTCCAGTGACTGCCTTGGTCTTTTACTTGTCTCTTCAGGTCAGCTACGGGCCTACATCCTCTCTCAGGAAGGCCGGGAAATTACTATATATCGCCTGTTCGACCGGGACACCTGCATGTTTTCCGCCTCCTGCATGCTTCGCAATCTACAATTTGATATCACTATCGAAGCAGAAAAAGACAGTGAACTGTGGATCATCCCGCCGGATATATTTAAAAAGCTCATGGATGAATCTCTGCCAGTCTCTAATTTCGTCAATCAGGTGATTGCCGGTCGATTCTCTGAAGTCATGTGGCTCATGGAGCAGGTACTCTGGAAGAGTTTCGATAAACGGCTGGCAGCCTTTCTCATGGAAGAAAGCAATATCGAGGAAAGTGATATTATAAAAATCACCCATGAGAAGATTGCCAACCATCTTGGAACTGCCAGGGAAGTGGTCACACGAATGCTCCGTTATTTTCAGAATGAACAACTCATTCGTCTGAGCCGGGGGACCATCGAAATCATTGACCACAAAAGAATACAGAACCTGGCAGAAACAGACTAATTTATTTTATCCATACCGCATGGATAAGACTGTTTAGCCGCAACGCAGTCCCGGTATATCGTCTCATAGAGACGATAACCTCCGGAGAAGTTATAGCAGTCAAATCCATTTTGTGCCAGAATACGGCAGGAAAGATAACTGCGCAGGCCGCTCTGGCACATTACATATACCGGAAGACCTCTCCTGATCTCTCCAATTCTCTCCCTGAGTTCATCCAGAGGGATATTGACAAATCCGTTGATATGCCCTCTTCCATATTCTTCAGTCGTCCGGGTATCAAGCAAAACGACGCTGCCGTCGTCAGGAAGCTCTCCAACTTCATCCCAGAAAAACTGTTTTAAAGTACCAGTTTCAATGTTATCGATCATAAAGCCTGCCATATTTACCGGATCCTTTGCAGAAGAATACGGAGGCGCATATGCCAGATCGAGATCCTGAAGCTCCAGGGCAGACATTCCTGCAGCCATCGCAGTGGCAAGAACATCAATTCTCTTATCCACACCATCATAACCGATGATCTGTGCGCCCAGAAGTCTGTAAGTCTCTTTTTCAAACAGAACTTTCATTGTCATCATTGTTCCGCCTGGATAATATGAAGCATGACTGGACGGAGACAAATATACTTTATCACAGTCAATACCTGCCTGCTTTGCTGCCTGTTCATTCAGACCTGTTGTCGCCACTGTCATATCAAATATTTTGATGACAGAAGAACCCTGAGAACCTTTGTAGGAACTGTTGCCTCCACAGATATTATCGGCAGCAATCCGTCCCTGTTTATTGGCCGGTCCTGCCAGAGAAATCAGCGCTTTCTGCCCGGTTATCCGGTGATGAACCTCCACCGCGTCGCCAACCGCGTAGATATCCGGCACGGAAGTCTCCATTCGTTCATTGACCACAATGCTGTTTTTGATGCCGAGAGAGATACCCGCATCTTTGGCGAGGCGGGTATCCGGAGCAACACCGATGGCCAGAACGACCATATCAGTCTTCAATGGTTCGCCGTCTTTTAATATGACCATAGTTTTGCCGTCTTTTTGTTCAAACCCTTCTACGGAATGGCCAAGCATCAAATGAATTCCTTTTTCGCGCATCTTTGCATGAACAAAGGTTGCCATCTCATAATCCAGCGGATTCAAAACCTGGTTTGGTCGCTGCACAATAGTCACATCCATGCCAATTTCCCGAAGATTCTCCGCGACTTCCAGTCCAATATAGCCGCCGCCTGCAAGAACAGCGGACTTTGGCTTTTCTTTCAGGACAAATTCACGAATACGAAGTGTATCTTCCACAGTCCGCAATGTAAAAAGATTATCAATGCCGACTCCCGGCAGATTCGGCTGCACCGGTCTTGCTCCTGGAGATAACAGAAGCTTGTCATAGTTTTCTTCGAATTCTTCGCCGGTCTTTAAATTCTTCACAGATACTGTTTTTTTGTCAGGATGAATCGCAGTGACTTCATGCCGCACCCGCACATCAATCCGAAAACGCTCCCGGAAATTCTCCGGCGTCTGCAGCGTCAGTTCTTCTTTGTCCTGAATCACTCCTCCAATATAGTATGGAAGTCCGCAGTTGGCATAAGATACGAAACCGGAACGTTCGAAGACGATGATCTCTGCCTGCTCGTCAAGTCTGCGAATACGTGCTGCGGCTGTTGCTCCCCCTGCTACTCCGCCGACAATAATAATCTTTTTACTCATGTTACTTCTCCACCTTTCCTCTGTATTGGTTGATTCCACCAATATTTTTTACTTCTGTATATCCCATTTTCTTCAAGCTCTCCACTGCCTGGCCGCTTCTTGCCCCGCTCTGACAGTATACGTATAACGGAATGTTATGATTAGAAATAATCTCGGCCACTTCAAAAATCTCATGGAGGGGAATATTTATACTTTTCGGGATATGCCCCTCCTGATATTCTTCTGCCGTTCTTACATCCAGAAGTACTGCTTCCGACGTCTGTTCAAACTGACGTACTCCTTCATTAATATCTTCTGTTCTGAAAAAATCGAATAGATTCATTGGCGCCTCCCCTATAACAAATCTAATATCTGAGCTTTCGGCCGCGCACCCACTGACTGGTTCACAATCTTTCCATGTTCCATAACGACCAGCGCGGGAATACTCATAATCTGAAACTCTGCTGCCAGTTCCTGCTGCTCATCTACATTGACCTTACATACTTTGACGTCCGGTCTTTCCTCCGCAATCTCCTCGATAACCGGAGAGACTCTGCGGCACGGACCGCACCATGCAGCCCAGAAATCGATCAACACCTTCTTATCACTGTTAAGGACTTCCTCCTGAAAATTCTGTTTTGTTATATTTAATGCTGACATTTATTTTTCCTCCTGTTCAAATCTTGATGATGCCAGCTTATCACAGGAAAAGATTCTTTTCTGTGATTTTATCACAAAAGGCCGAAAAACAGAAGGCACCTGTCCTCTATAAACGTTTATCAGAAAGTACAGGTGCCAGACTAATATAATTATATTATGCGGAAATCTTCATAAAACCACACGACAAAAACGGCTTATTCGTAATAAGGAATCATCAGATAATTCCCGGCGGTAATCTTATCGGAGTCAAGCTGGTTACATCGCTTCACCTCGCGGATATAATCGAAAATATCGTTAAATCCCGGATTCATGTTCTCTTTTGCGATGCTCCAGAGGCTGTCACCTTTCTGAATCTCGATAATTCTGTACTGAAGCTCTCCAAGCTGCTGGTTCGCCTCAACGACAGACATACCGGATGGCGTCATACCTGAAAAGAAAACGATGCCCGCAAACAACAGCATGGCGGAAACCGCAATCAGAAAGATCAGCTTGCTGCCGCTTCCGGAAGACTGGCGTGCCTGCCGGCGGGCGTACTGCGCTTTCACGGATCTTCTGACGTTCACGCCATATCTGTCTGACGATGCTTTATGAATGCTTCGTTCTCTGTCCGCCTTCTCTGTATTACTGTGATACGGTGTCCAATTATAAGTTCTTGCTCTTCCTTCCATCTCTTATCCCTCCAGTATGACATAACTCTTCATAATATGCAAACATATGTTTCGTACATTTGTTTGCATTATACCGAACATACTTTCTCTTGTCAACAGGTTTCGAACATTTTTTCGAACATATTTTCTTTTACGTGGAAAAACCGAAAACATATTCGAAAACACTTGTTTTCTTATGTATAAAGTGTTAAAATGTAGAGAACAAAACATACGTTTGACTGAAAAGGAGTTCTGATATGAGTTATGGCAAGATTACACCTAAACAACAGGAGATTCTTGAATTTATAAAAGAGTCGATTTTAAACCGGGGCTATCCGCCGGCCGTGCGGGAGATTTGTGAGGCTGTACATCTGAAGTCCACCTCCTCCGTTCATTCCCATCTGGAGACTATGGAGAAGAACGGATATATCCGACGCGACCCGACGAAGCCGAGAGCTATCGAGATTATTGACGATAATTTTAATCTGACCAGAAGAGAACTTGTCAATGTACCGATTGTCGGTACAGTAACAGCCGGCGAACCGATTCTGGCTGTTGAGAATATTGAAGGATATTTTCCGATTTCACCGGAATTTTTAAAAAACAAACAGACTTTTATGCTCAAGGTCAAAGGTGAAAGTATGATAAATGTTGGTATTTTTTCCGGAGATTACATTCTTGTTGAGGAATCGCCAACGGCTTCCGACGGCGAGATTGTCGTCGCCCTGGTGGAAGATTCTGTCACCGTGAAGAGATTTTATAAGGAAGACGGTTATTTCCGCCTGCAGCCGGAAAATGACGCTATGGAACCAATTATCGTACCTCAGACCACTCCTTTTTCCGTTGTCGGAAAGGTTATCGGCCTGTTCCGCATTTTTCAATAAGTTTTTTTAATCCATAAGAATTTCAATAGGTTTTGAAGATTATTTTTTGCATATTGTTCAAAAAGGAAGCTTTTATTTTTCAGGAAAGCTTCCTTTTTCTTACGCCATTATAGACAACCTCCGTATAACGAAAACGAAATCCTGTCGGTCTTTCATGTTCGGTGAATGGCCTTTCTTCCGCAGATCGGGCAGGTCACTTCCACCTTTCCTTTTTTGCGCGGCACACGGATATGCTGTCCGCAGCCTTTACAGGTAAAAATCCGGTATTCTTTCCGCATATTGAACCGCTTTTTCTGCAGGCTGAAGAACTGAAGGAACTGCTGATTTTCCTTCTGTCTTGCCGCCACATTTCTGGAAAACATACGAAACAGTGAATAAATGATTCCCACAAACGCCAGCCAATAAAGCAGTGAACTTCTGAAAATGATTGAAAGAACGTACACGACGATCGAGGCGATAAACACGGTCCGGCACATCTCGTCGTTGCCGTTTCTCTGCTGCATAAAATTGGATAACTTCCATCTTAATTTATCTATGGTTCTGCACCTCCTGAACACATGCTTTTCTTCAAAATGTATTACTCATCCAAGGAATATTCTATAAAAATTTTTCTTCCTCAGTTTCCATACTGCGCGATAATCTCTCCCGCCGACCGTTCCAGATTGTATTTTGCCTGACGGATAGCTGTCAGATCATCCTCCGTCATCCGGTCAAGGCGGAACTTGCCCATGAGTTTGGAAAGGGCGTTAATATCACCCTTTACCTGTTTTTTCACGGCACGGTCGATCTGTTTGCTGCCGTTTTTCAACGCCCGCTGCGCCTGACTCAAAACCTTTTGCGCGTCGCCGGTGAGAGCAATGGCTTCTTTCCTTAAGTTATCCTGGCCGGCGTACTGCTGGGCGTCCCGGATGGCCTGTTCGATCTCCGCGTCGCTCATACGGTCATCGGCGGTGATGGTAATGGACTGCTCCTTGCCGGTATCCAGATCTCTGGCTGACACTTTCAGGATTCCGTTGGTGTCGATATCAAAGGTAACCTCAATCTGCGGCACTCCGGCTGGAGCCCGGCGGATTCCCTTCAGCCGGAATTTTCCGATGGTCTTGTTATCCTTCGCCATAGGCCGTTCACCCTGAAGAACGTGAATCTCCACATCCCGCTGATACGGGGCGGCGGTGGAGAACACTCGGGAATACTTCGTCGGGAGCGTTGTATTTCTCTCCACCAGACGGGTGGCAACGCCTCCCACCGTCTCGATGGAAAGGCTCATTGGCGTCACATCGAGGAGAAGCAGATCAGAACCTGCCACACTTAAGGAGCTGCCCTGCAATGTATTGCCAAGAACAGCAGCGCCCATGGCGACACATTCGTCAGGATTGATATTCCTGGACGGTTCCTTTCCGGTCAGCATGCGAACCTTTTCCTGGACGGCAGGAATCCGTGTGGAACCTCCCACCAGCAGAACACGGCCAAGCTCGGAAGCGGCGATGCCCGCGTCATTTAACGCCTGCTGTACCGGCGCGGCGGTCCGCTCCACCAGATCCTGGATCAGCTCCTGGAATCTGGCCCGGGTCAGCGTTGTCTCCAGATGAATCGGCGTTCCCTTTGCCTGCATCAGATACGGCAGCACGATATTGCTGCTCTGGGCGGTGGAAAGCTCTTTCTTTGCCTGTTCCGCCGCCTCACGGATGCGCTGCATGGCGGTGAAATCGCCGGATGGATCTACGTTGTTCTGATTCTTACACTCCGCTACCAGCCAGCGGACAATACGCTCATCAAAGTCGTCGCCGCCCAGATGGTTGTCGCCGGCTGTCGCCAGAACCTCGATGACGTCGTCGCCAATCTCGATGACGGATACGTCAAATGTACCACCGCCCAAATCGTAAACCATGACTTTCTGTGCTTCCCCGTGGTCAAGGCCGTAGGACAGAGCGGCGCTGGTCGGCTCGTTGATGATACGCTTCACATCAAGGCCCGCGATCCGTCCCGCGTCCTTCGTCGCCTGCCGCTGCACATCATTAAAATAGGCAGGGACAGTGATGACTGCTCCAGTCACTGTCTCACCCAGATACTCTTCCGCATCCTTCTTCAGCTGCATCAGAACCATGGCGCTGATGGTCTGCGGCTTATAATCCTTCCCGTCAATGCGGATGCTCCAGTCCGTACCCATCTCTCGTTTGACGGAACTTATGGTACGGTCCGGATTGGTGGCCGCCTGCCGCCTTGCCACATCGCCTACCAGTCGTTCTCCCTTTTTAGTAAATGCAACGACACTGGGAGTAGTTCTTGCACCGGAACTGTTCGGCACGATGACCGGCTGTCCGTTTTCCACCACAGCCACACAACTGTTGGTGGTTCCCAGGTCGATTCCGATTATTCTGCTCATCTTCATTCCTCCATCTATCATTTACAAATCAGCATCGGCAGCACAGACAGCAGAACTGCAGCATCATAAATGTGGTACAGAAACGTCCCATGCCTTCGGCGTACTTCTGAAACTCCTGTCCGGTTTCATTGTATGTACTGCCGGACTGACGCATGGTCTGCATGGCCTGCTGGTATACACCGTTGCCCGGTTCCATCTGAACGGCGCGCTGGATCTGCTCCATGGCAAGAATCGTATTGCCCTGTCCGTAGTTGGCCAGAGCGCTTAAATAATACCATCGGGCGTTTCTGCCGCTGCTCACCACTGTGTTTAACCCCTGCACAGCGTAGGCGTAACGCCGGGCATTGATATTTTGAACAGCCTGACGGATCACATCACTATCACCTGGCTGTACCGTCGGCCCTGCGGGGCCGTAGCTGGCCCGCCCGAATCCTCCGAAAATATCATCAAAATCAAAGGAACCATAGCCGCCGTAACCGCCGCTGCCATAGCCTCCATTCCCATTGCCATAACCGCCGTTTCCGTAACTGCCGTAACCGCCGTAGCCCTGCCGGTTTCCGTAAGGATTGCCGTAGGGATTACCGGTATTGCCATAGGCGCCTCTTCCGGCATTCTGCTGCGCCTGCCTCTGATATTTATCCGGATTGTTAATCATATCATAGGCTTCGTTGATCTCATTCATTTTCTGCGTCGCCTCCGGATCATTGGGATGCAGATCCGGATGATATTTCTTTGCCATTTTCCGATATGCTTTTTTTATTTCCTCCTTGCTGGCGTCCCGGGAGACGCCCAGAACTTTATACGGGTCATCAACCATGTCTGGTCTCCTTTCCTCTGAACTTCGCATAATATTTCTGCCATACCCCTCCATAAAGGACATTGCGAATCAGATGTTCATCTGTCACGATAGGCAGTTTTTCAAATTCACCGGCGGCCAGGCTGATACTGTCTGTCAGTATATCTTCCATCTCCTCCGGCTTCCTTTCCATATAAAAAAGAGGATTATAATTATTTTTTCTTTTATCCTGTTTATAATCCATGGCGGCATCCATCAGGTAGATAAAACGCCCCAGGGAGAATCCGAACTTCCTCAGGCTGCCGCTCCAGAAATCATCGGCGTCAAAGACGAAAACCTCCGACAACATCTTTCCGGATAAGTTTACCGCCATATCCGCCTGCTCCGGCGCATGTTTTTCAACCTCGGCAAGCTGCGCAAGACTTTTCCTGATCGTACCGCACTGCCGCGGGTACCGGGCCTCTACCTCCTGATATTTCTCCTGCAGCATTTTGCTGTAGGCAAGGCGGGTATGCTTCTTCTCATCCTCCCAGTCGTCAAGACACTTAAAATAGGCAAGTGCTATCGTCATGTCTGCCGCATAATCTATGTATTTGTTATGAAGAATCGTTCTTTCCTTCAGCGGATGCACAGGACAGCGATACAGCGCCTTTTTCTCCTCCGGCTCATAAAGGGCCGTCAGAAAAAGCGCAAGAAATGTCATGTCAAAATTAAGGGAAAACCGCGCCATCTGTCCATATCGGTTCTTTAAACTTCGGCAGACGCCGCAGTACGTCTGCTGATATCTCCGCAGCTCCTCTTCGGACAACCCCTTTTTATTGCAGATAATATATCCAAACGTGGCAATCGCTCCTTTCTCTCTTTCATTCCGGCCGCCGTTTCATTATGAGAAGGACTCTCTGAAAAACAGACATGGCAGCACATTGGAAAATAACGATTCTTATTAAAC
This sequence comes from Eubacterium sp. An3, assembly GCF_002159465.1. Classification (NCBI taxonomy): domain Bacteria; kingdom Bacillati; phylum Bacillota; class Clostridia; order Eubacteriales; family Eubacteriaceae; genus Eubacterium; species Eubacterium sp. An3. The sequence continues at coordinate 23,957 of NZ_NFIR01000012.1, read as the reverse complement.
AATACTAACCTCAAATTTATCTCAACTCACCCTCAATTTTCATTGAGATTTTCTTACTTTTTTGTTACGCTTGCCGGGAAAGAAAAATGATACAATATCTCCGACAGCGAAAGAGTTGAGCTAAAATTGAGCTTTCCTGTCTATAATAACGGGAAATAAAGAAAAATGCCACAGAAATCACAATAAATACATATTTTGCGGGATGACATGGCTGAACTGTTACAGTTTGCAAGGAGGACAGATATGTTTAAAATACTTGTAGTAGAGGACGACAACAGTCTGAAACGACTTTTTTGTAAGACTCTGGAAAAAAATAATTTCCATACCTTCCCGGCGGGAAATGCCTCGGAAGCGCTGAATATTCTGGACAATGAGACCATTGATCTGATTATTACAGATATCATGATGCCAGGCATGGATGGTTTTTCTTTTATACGCCAGCTGCGGGACGCAAACATCGACCTGCCGGTTTTGATCATCACCGCCAAAAGTGATATTCTCGATAAGCAGGTGGGCTTTCAGTCCGGCGCCGACGACTATATGGTAAAGCCCATCGACATTCACGAGATGGTGCTCAGGGTAAACGCCCTTTTGCGCCGGGTCAAAAGTGTCAGCGAGCGCAGACTCACCTTTGGCGGCACATGTATGGAATATGACACATGGACAGTGACGGATAACACAGGGACAAAAATGCTTCCCCAGAAAGAATTTCAGCTTCTTTACAAGATGTTATCCTATCCGGGGCAGATTTTTACAAGGCAGCAGCTTCTGGATGATATCTGGGGGATGAATAATTATGAAGATTCCCATACGCTTGATGTTCATATCAGCCGTCTGCGGGAGCGTTTTAAAGATAATGTGGATTTTAAGATCGTGACCATACGTGGTCTTGGATATCGGGTGGTGAAAAATGATGAAGTGGAATAAAGAAATATGGAACATCCGCAAACGGTTCACACTGACCTTTTTTGTAATCATTCTGCCCTTTTTCTTTCTGATACCGGGCGTTTTATATTTTCTGGCCAGAAATGGGATATCTGTCGGCACGGTAACTGTTCCTATCACCGTCACATTTGTTCTGATCGGACTTCTCTGTTTTCTGCTTGGGTATGTGATTTCCTTCTTTCTGATGCGGAATGTCTTCCATCCTCTGGAAGAGATGAGCCGCGCTTCCCGGCAGATTGCCAGAGGAGATTACAGCTCGCAGATTGATTATCAGGGCAGTATTGATGAAATCCGGACGACCATTGACAATTTTAATTTTATGGCAAGGGAGCTGAATTCTGTGGAGATCATGCGAAATGATTTTATAGCAAATGTATCTCACGAATTCAAAACGCCCCTTTCTTCCATTGCCGGCTATGTCACTCTGCTGCAGGATCCGGATTTATCGGAAAACGAGAGAAATGAATATATTCAGATGGCGTTTTTCAATATTGAAAAGCTAAACGACCTGACCAGCAATATTCTGCAGTTATCCCGGCTGGAGAATCAGAACGCCCTGCGTGAACCGGTACGCTACCGGCTGGACGAACAGATCCGGGAGGCCATCGTGCTTTTGGAGCCCAAGTGGAGCAAAAAAAATATCACTCTGGATGTGGATCTGATGGAACTATCCTACACCGGGCAGTCCGCCCTGTTGTTCCAGGTGTGGACCAACCTGATCGGCAACGCTGTCAAGTTTTCCAATCCCGGCTCCTCCGTCGCCATCACCCTGCGCCAGTACCACAACTATATCACCGTCACTGTTTCTGACCGGGGCATCGGAATGACGGAGGAGACTAAGAAACACATTTTTGAGAAGTTTTATCAGGGAGATTCCTCCCGGAAAGAGCAGGGCAACGGCTTGGGCCTTGCCATCTGCAGGATCATCCTCGACCTGTGCGGCGGAGATATCCATGTGTCCAGCGAGCCGGGTAAAGGCAGCGTCTTTACTGTGCGGCTGCCATCGCCGGAAGAGTAGCGTACTCAGGCGCCCTGCCCATTTGCTTCCATAATCTCCTGCAGGGAAATGTGTTCATTTCTGTACCGGGCGTCCGGATTCTTTTCCGGAATGCTGAGACCGATGGCCTTCTGCGGGCAATGATGCACGCAGGCAAGACAACTCTGGCAGTTTCCCGGAATGTGCACAGCTTTACTGTTTTCCATACGGATGGAACCGGACGGACAGACTTTCTGGCAGATGCCGCAGCCGATGCACTCCTCTTTTATCTGAATCATATACTGCCAGGCATTCTCCGGAAGCGCTGCCTGCCCTGCCAGAAACTGCTGGTGGGCGTCACGGTCGGCGTCCGTCACCGGTGAGATGCGCTCTGTGCGGCTGTCAATCTCTTCTTTTATGACCCGCAAATGTTCTTCCACCTTTTTATCGATACATTTCTGCTCATTCATGTCGAAGCTCGGAAGCCAGTTATCCACCATCATAAGGACGTTGATATAGGACGGATGGATGCCGCAGGATTCACAGTAATCCATGGCAAGCTCCGCAGCGCCGCCGTGGCGGTTTCCGTAGGTGAGCACCATATAGAAATACTCTGTGTCAAAGTCTGCTTTTTTTAAGAATTCCTTTACCATGGGGTAAAATAACATCTCTGTTTTAACCTCCATTTTATAAAAAGCAGCTTTTTCAAGGACAGAATCGATACTGCCCCGAAGATAGCCGCGTCTATTTCTCATTTTTACATACACTCCATGAGGATCTCATAGATTTCATCCCAGTCAAGGGCGCGTGGTCCGCTCGGAATAAGGTTGCAGGTGTCTGCCACCCGGCGAAGCAGCTCCGGCGTGATGTCGACTCTGGATGCAAGCTGGCTCCAGGATGTCGGAAGACCACATTCCTTAATAAATGCTTCCAGCGCATTGATGCCTTCCTCCGCTGTCTCTACGCCAAACACTTCTTTTGCGAACCGGGTAAATTTTGCCTCCGCATCCTTCAGGATATGACGATAGTAGGCCGGATGAATCACTGCCAGTCCCTGTCCGTGGTTGCAGTCGGTAAGGGCTCCCAGCTGATGCTCCATCTGATGTGCCTGGAAATCTGTCAGGCCTGCATCCTCCACCATGGCCGTCTTATATATCTGCTCTTCTTTGTCTGTAAAATAAATCACATTTTCCTGCGAATCCAGATCGACTCTGTCTACCTGCTTTTTCTCGGTCATGGATATAAAAGTTCCATAATCGACTTCCTTAACCTGTCTTTCCATCAGCCAAGGGACAGCAATGGAATTAAACAGAATCAGACAGATTAAGACAATGCAGTAATAAAAAATCAATGGTTTTCTCGGTTTTTTTACTTCATTCATGCATTTACCTCCATTTTGTTTCGTAATCTAACTTTACCAAAATTCATAAAAAGTTATCATTTATAAATTCATAAATATGTCTTGACAAAAATAGTTTTCTGTCATAAAACACCAGTATAAACATAGAAATGAAGGGTGACAAACATGACTGGACAATTAAAAGACCGAATTGCTGCTGCATTTCTTACCTTAATAAAACAAAAAAATGTGGATAAGATTTCAGTGAAGGATCTGGCGGAACACTGCCAGATCTCCAGGCAGACTTTTTATTATCACTATCAGGATATACTGGAAGTGGTGGAATGGATTTTTCACCGCCGCATGGAAGATCTGCTCGCAAAAAGTCTGCAATGCGACAGTGCAGAAGAGGCCATGACGATGTTTCTTGTTTTTTCAGAAGATAACCGCGCATTTATTCAAAAGCTGCTGTCTTCTAAATACCATGAAATTATCAGCCGCCTGCTGATCAGTTCCCTGAAGAACTTTCTGCAGGACTTTTTCCGGCTGAAGCTGCCGGATACCTCCATCAGTTACTCGGATATGGATATGACCCTTACCTTCTGTACTTACGGCCTGTTCGGGCTGCTTCTGGATCATCCCGCCATCGATAAGGAGGGAAGCCGGGAGAAGACCACCGCACAGATCTGCCGGCTGTTGTCGCGGCTTCTGGAGAGCCCGGAACGTTCATAAGAATATACAGATAAATAGCAGACAAAATGGCAGCCAGTGTCCGCATCGGACTTCTCTGGCTGCCACATTTGATGTAGACAAAACTATCATAAAAATCGAAGCTGCGCTTCACATAATGTTTGGAATATACCGCAGATTACTCTGCCTCTCTTTCCTGGCGGATTTCCTCGATCGTCACCGGTTTCCCGTCTCTCCAAATTCTCTCAAGATCGTAAAATCCCCTGTCTTCTTTACTGAATACATGGATGATGACATCCTTGTAATCCATCAGAATCCAGTTGGCTGTCTGGTAGCCTTCAATCTGCTTTGGTTCATAACCGGCTCTTCCAAGGGCTTCTTCCACACTGTCCGCCATAGCCTGCACCTGATTTCTGTTATTTCCGTCGGCAATAACAAAATAATCAGCCAGTACGGAAATCTCACTGATATCTAAAATGGTAATATCCTCCGCCTTTTTTTCTTCCAGTGCGTCAATCACCAGTTCTGTCATTTTCCTTGATTCTTCCAATGTTACACCTCCTGATTTCTCATCCTGTATATTCTGTAATATTCCCACGTCCGGCGCGTCATCGGATCCGTGGTGCTTTTTTTATTGGATAAATATTTTATGCTGTCCTCAAGAATCTGGCACAGACATTCATCCAGATCCCGGAAAGCCAGCTCTCTGACCTCGGCAAGATTCGGAGCCTGATTCCGGTTAGGCTCAAGGTAATCCGCCACATAGACAATCTTATCCAACAGGGACATATCCGGTTTGCCTGTGGTGTGCCAGGTGATGGCGGAAAGAATCTCCGGATCCGAAACGCCGTATTTCACATTGGCGAAACAGGCTCCCAGCTTGGCATGGAGCAGCTCCGGATTCTTTTTTTCATACTTGGATATGGGCATTCCATATTTTTTACTGTATGAAATCTTATCTTCCGCTGAGAGGTATTTGGCACAGTCATGGAGAAGACCTGCCATTCTTGCCTTCTCCATATCTGCCCCGTAGCGCATGGCAAGACATGCGGAAGTATATTCCACCCCCAGCGTATGTTCAAATCGTTTCTCCGATAAAAGATTTTTCAGATCTTTTTTGATTTCCTCTCTGGTCATTTGTCCACTCCCATCTATCCTACATCACATAAAGCCCATGATCATAAATATAGTCCGCTACTTCCCGGGGAAGAAGATAGCGGATGCTTTCCCCCGTCTGAACCCGCCTGCGGATATCATTGGATGATATTTCCAGACTTGGAGAATTAAGAAAATGAATAGAGGCATCGTACTTATTTTCGATATATTCTATCTGGCTGTTCAGGGAACTGGACAAATCCCCGCGGCCAGCCACCAGAATGACCGCCATTTGGAGCACTTTCTCTGTATCTTTCCACGATTCGATATGATAAAGGGAATCTGCTCCCATAATAAAATAATATTCACAGTCGGGATTCTTCTGCGTCAGGTTTTTAAGTGTCTCCACCGTGTAGGTGGTTCCCTCCCGGTTCAGTTCCTCCCCGGAAAATGTGAAATGGGCGTTGTCTTTTATAGCGAGCTTCACCATCTGTACTCTGTCTTCTTCTGTCACAGAATTGCCGAGCTTCTTATAATAAGGATTCTTTGTAGGCATGAAAAGAATCTCATCCAGCGAAAATTGATGATACGCTGTTTCCGCCAGCAACAGATGACCAAAATGGATGGGATTAAATGTTCCGCCCATAATACCGATTTTTCTGTTTCTACTCATACTGCACCTCTGTCATGATCGCTCCTGTGATTCCCCGCAAACGTACATATTTCAAAATTTTTTTATGATCTACGGCAGGGTAATCTTACTCTTTTCCTTTGCCTGTTTGAACAGCACGATTTTTTTGCCGATGACCTGCACCACCTCAGAACGGGTTCTTTCTGCAAGAATCTGCGCCAATTCTTTTGGGTCGTCAAAACAATTTTTCAGAACCGAAATTTTGATCAATTCTCGTTTTTCAATGGCTTCCCGGACACCCTCGATGAGTTCCGGCGTCAGGGACGCTTTACCGATTTGAAAAATCGGATCTATGGTCATGGCAAGGCCTTTTAAATAGGCTCTCTGTTTACTTGTCATTTATTCTCTCCTTATTTATAGTAATCAAATTCCAGATTATAAAGGCGGACCGTATCGCCTTCCTCAATACCAAGTTCTTCCAAACGTGCAAGAACGCCGTTTTCCTTCATAAACTTCTGGAAGAATTCAAAACCTTTCTCAGATTCCAGGTTAGTGTAGCCAAGCATTCTTTCCACTTTCGGTCCTTCCACAGTAAACACACCCGGTTCCGCCATGGCGACCACGATGGACTCCGCCGGTTCTTCCTGCTGCAGTTCAAAGAAATATTCCTGCTCAAACTCAACGGGTTCGTCCGGCAGCTCTTTCAATAAAGAGTTCACGTGCCACAGGAGTTCTTTTACTCCTCTGCCGCTGACAGCAGAAATCGGAAAGACCCTGATACCCTGGGATCCGAACTCTTCTTCCAGCATTTCTACGATCACCTGACAATCTTCCTTACTCATGGCATCCACCTTATTGGCAGCAATAACCTGAGGCCGCTTCGCCAGTTCGGGATTATAAGAAGCCAGCTCCTGATTAATGGCCTTAATATCTGCGATTGGATCTCTCCCTTCCACAGAGGCAGCATCTACCATATGAATCATTACTTTCGTCCGCTCGATATGTCTTAAAAACTGAAGACCTAAGCCGACGCCCTCAGAAGCCCCTTCAATGATTCCCGGAATATCTGCTATAACAAAACCGTTTCCTTCCGCCAGATCCACTACGCCAAGATTCGGATTCAATGTAGTGAAATGATAGTTGGCAATCTTCGGCTTTGCATTGGTGACACGGGAAAGCAGCGTGGACTTGCCCACATTCGGGAATCCAACCAGCCCCACGTCAGCGATGACTTTAAGCTCCAGATCCACCCAGAGTTCCTTTGCTTCCTGTCCCGGCTGGGCGTATTTCGGCGCCTGCATGGTGGCAGTGGCGTAATGCTGGTTACCTTTACCACCCCGGCCGCCTTTTAATAAAACTACCGGTTCCGTCCGGTTTGCCATATCAAGGATAACCTTTCCGGTCTCCGCGTCCTTGATGACGGTTCCCGCCGGTACTTTCAGAATCATATCCTCTCCGCTTGCGCCGGTACAGCGGCGCTTGGAGCCTTCCTTTCCGTCTCCGGCACAATATTTCCTTTTATGGCGGTAGTCCACAAGCGTATTAAGCCCCGGATCCACGACAAAAATCAAATCGCCGCCCTTGCCGCCGTCCCCGCCGTCAGGACCGCCGTCAGGGACGTACAGCTCTCTCCGGAAGCTGACATGTCCGTCCCCGCCTTTGCCGGAACGGATAAAAATGCGCGCACGGTCTGCAAACATTGATGATACACTTCCTTTCTGTTTTTTATAAGACAAAATCCTTTCATAAAGGATTCTCATATCCATAAAGAAAGCGGCTTCAAACCGTTACTTTTGAAGCCGCTGATAAACAAGAGTTCCCTATGCTACTGGGTATACAGAGCACTGTTTTTTGTCTCTGCCTTTTCTTTCAAAACGAACAACACCATCTACTAATGCAAATAATGTGTCATCTCCACCGCGTCCTACGTTAACGCCTGGATGAATCTTTGTACCGCGCTGTCTGTAAAGAATATTACCAGCTTTTACAAACTGTCCGTCTGCTCTCTTCGCACCCAGTCTCTTAGACTCGGAGTCACGTCCGTTCTTTGTGGAACCAACACCCTTTTTGTGTGCGAAAAACTGAAGGTTCATTTTCATCATGGTCGTTACACCTCCTTCGTTATAACTTTTAACCAGGTATCATACTCTTCGGCAACAGAATGTACTCCCAAATCAAAGGACTGCATCAGCAGCGCCGCCTTCTCGCTGATCGCCGCTTCTTTAAATGTAAGCTGTACCAGACCGAGCTCTTCCTGCTGGATAAGCTCAAATTCATCATCCGTAAAGCTTTCAAGACTGTTCACGAGATTAATGGTAAGTACGGAAACGGAACAGCAAACAAGGTCTGCTCCTTCCTCTGTGCTTCCGGCATGTCCAATCACCTGAAATCCCTTAAACTGGTTCTCAGGCTTTCTGTAAATTGTAACAGTAATCATGATTACGCATTGATCTTTTCGATCTTAACCTTTGTATATGGCTGTCTGTGACCCTGTTTCTTGTGGTAGCCTGTTTTTCTCTTATACTTGTAAACGATAATCTTTTTCTCTTTACCGTCTTCCAGTACAGAAGCTTCAACAGTTGCACCAGCAACTAAAGGTTCTCCAACCTTTACTTCGTCACCGCCAACCATCAACACCTGGTCAAATGTATAAGCAGAGCCGGCCTCAACGCCCAGTTTCTCAACTCTGATCACGTCGCCTTCGCTTACTTTATACTGTTTACCACCTGTTGCAATAATAGCGTACATATGGCACCTCCTAAAACATTACTCGCCAGTTTTGGTGTCCAAACGGAACTTTCAACCTAACTGTGCGGCATACATTTGCCATGTTAGCATACGGCACAATGAAAGTCAAGAAAAAAATCAGCCGATCAGGACATTTTTTCCTGCAAACCACTGACCACCATACATTCTTTTTCATAAAATGCTATTCCATATGTTATGATTCTCTCCATGCCTTTCCGCCTAAGGCCAACGGCATATTTTTTCTCTCTGATCTGCTGTAATGCTTTTGCACAGGCTTTTTCCAGGTTTCCATCATGGGCATATTTTAGCTCAATTACGATGCCGATATGTTCCGGCGTATAGATGGATATATCACTGTATCCCTCTCCCGTCTCGGCATTGGATTTAATCAACCAGTTTTCCTGGCTCCGCAGAAGCCCCAGAATCATACCATGATAAAAGTTTTCTTTTCTGTCCATCCGGACGGCTGTGTCCCGGATGCTGATGGAATCCCACAGGTAATCATGGAGCATATTCTGAATCATATCAACTTCTCCTGCAGGAAATGCTCTGCAGAATCGATGAATCTTTGCAGAATCTGAGAGAGTTTTTTCCTGAAACCATTCCTTCACCAGATCAGTGAATAATTCGTGAACCTCTCTGTTAGGAATTATCAGTTTCAGCTGTTTTCCGGGAAGGCGGCCACACTGCGTCAGATAACCGGTAGAGTAAAGGACACTCCAGATATTATCGACGGAACTGTCGATATCTCTGTATGTCAGCTCCTGGCGGACAGATTTTACAATATATTTATTGTTTAACAGCTGCTCTACCTCATTTTTTGTGGTCTGATCTGCCTTTTTGAGCAAACGTCGCACGATATCATTTCCACTGGTATTCGCCCAGTAATTTTCCGGTTCCGCATCTTCATCAGATAACAGGGTATCACAATAATTGATTACGTCCCACGGGCAATATACATTTATTTTTCCAAAAAGATACCCATCGTACCAGTCTTTCATTATGTCTTTATAAGACGACAGATCATAGAAGTCCAGCAAATCTGACACATCCGCATCGGTAAATCCAAAATACTCATCATATCTGCTGTCTGAAACTGTGTGTACCTTAAGATTATTCAATCCTGTGAAAATACTTTCCTTCGAAATCCGCAGACACCCTGTAAGAACAGCGAAAAAGAGCGCGTCGTTTGTTTTGAGTACATTTCCAAGCATGTTTCGGATCAGGCTGACCATTCTGTCATAATATCCGGCCTGGAATGCCTTATCCAGAGGAACGTCATATTCATCAATCAAAAGAATTATTTTTCGGTCATAATGTTTTGAAAGAAGCTGAGAAAGTGTCAGCAGGCCGTCTACCAGTAATTCATCGTTCATGGCAAATACTCCCTGATCCACGCGAATCAATGCTTCATATCTTTCCCGTTCATTTTCAGACAATCTCACACTTTCCCGTAAAAACTGAAATCTTGAGGCTTCTTTGCCGACGATATTCCGCAGCGCCGCGGACGCCGCCTCAAAACTCAGCCCGTCCACGCTTTTCAGACTGACAGATATCACCGGAAACTGTCCCATATATTCCTCAATCAATTCTTTTTCCTGAGAAATTTTCAGTCCATCGAACAATTCTTGTCTGCCGCCAATTTCAAAAAAACATTTCAGCATGCTCAGGTTGAGAGTCTTTCCAAAGCGCCTTGGCCTGGTGAACAGATTCACTTCCCCCCAATTCTGCAGCAACTCCGCAATGAACATTGTCTTATCAACATAATAAAAATTATTTGTCCTTATTTTTTCAAATCCATCAATCCCGATGGGAAGTTTTTTCCTCATCTCCCCACGCCCCTTTCTCCGGCAAAGGCTGTGTTTAACCAAACCGCCGCGTCAACTTTCAAACAAACCAAATATCATTTTTTTCACTTTATCATGTAGCTTTCAGCTAGTCAATCCCCGCCCCGGGAATACTTTTACCACAATGATATAAATAAGGTGCATTAACACGAATTCCTCGCATCCCGCATCTGCTCATGAAGAGGTTTCCTTCCTTTGCTGCGGATCATTTCCACCAGACCGAGGGCTGTTATGTCAATAACTTGGCAGTTTACCCGGTCTTTTTTACATTCTTCCGCCAGAAAGGCCAGGAGTTCCTGCCTCTGTTCTTTTTTCTCCATATTGATGAAATCAATGAGGATGATGCCGGACAGGTTTCGGAGGCGCAGCTGTCTGGCAATTTCCACGGCCGCCTCCCGGTTCATCTCATAAAAAATCTTGTCGGCGTGTTTTTTCTTTTTGGTGACGCTGCCGCTGTTGACATCAATGACCACCATGGCTTCCGTGGGCTCGATGACCAGACTGCCGCCGGAAGGCAGCCAGACGGTTTTTTGAAGGGCGGTTTCATAAAAATGGTCAAGACGGTACAGCTTCTCCAGAGGGTATGCGTCAGTATAAAGCGTGATCCGGCAGATACCGTTTGACGATTTCTGCTGACATGCCGCCGGATTTTTACTATGGGATGGCAATGGCGCACTGCCGCCAGAAAATTCGTAACATCCATCGCCGTAATATTGCCGCAGCTCCTCGTATATTTCCGGACTGTCCGTGACAATCTCATTAAGCTCTGCTGCCGGCAGCTCTTTTCCCAGTGTGATATAACACGGCGGCTCCCGGTACAAAAGACTCCTTGCTTCCGAGAACGCAGCCTTTTTCATCAGCGCCTGGTATCGGGCTGTCAGCTCTGTGAGTTCTTTATTGAGTTCTTCTTCCGCAACGTCCTCGGCGTTGGTGCGGACCACAATGCCATATTCATCCTTTATATAAGTATCGGCAACGGCAGAGAGTCGTTTCCTCTCTCTGCTGTTCCGGATTTTTTTTGATACGCCGGAACGCTTGTCGCCCAACGTCAGGACGAAATATTTTCCGGTGAGGCTTACGTTGCCATCCGCCACCGGAAGCTTTGTCTTCACAGCGTCTTTGGTGATCTGCACCAGGATAATATCGCCGCCATACAGCCTGTCCTCATGGCCCGGCGACAGCTTCACCGGCTGCTGTCCGCTTTTCGGCAGACGATAGTAACATTTGCCGTTCTGTCCGATTTCCAGAAAGGCTCCGTCTATGCCATCGGCCACCCGTTCCACCCGGGCAGCATAAATATTTCCCACAAGACTCTCCTGCTCTTTTTGCTCACAGTAGAGCTCCACGGGAATACCGTCCCTGAAATACCCGTAGCGGATGACACCGGAGGTTTCGGTGATAATCAGTTTATTGTTCATTTGGTTCCCCCGTTCCTTTCTTTTTTCTTCAATGGCTGCGTGAAAGCAATTTCGATGATTATATCACTTTTTAGAGAGATATTTTAGAGTTTTTTATTTTTTCACGGATGATTTGTAGTATAATGAAACTGTTATTACAGAAAGAAATATATATTTTTATAATCGAACAATGATAAAAATATATTATATTATTATTGCCTCTTTTCAGGCAATACCCGGGCTGGCGGAGAAAGGAGTTACTATGAACGAAGATATGCCAGTATTCAAAAGTTTTTTAAGAGAATCTTTGGAAAATCAAAAAGAGATTGAGGATAATTAAACTATCTCTAAAGCTAAGGCCGGGAAAGTCGAGCCTGTCGTCAACTTTCCCGTGCATTTGCTATAATAAGAATCTCTAAACAAGGAGCTGATTTATACTTGTCCCTGATATTCATTCAGAAGGTTTTCAATCTTCAGATTCAGATTCTCCGGCATGACATGTCCCGCCTCCTGCGGCAGCTTAAGCCATAAACGAAGCGGATGACTGCGTCGGCTTCCGGTTTCTCTGTTTGGGGAACTTCCGTTCGTTCCAGCAGTCCCGGCGGATTCCACTCTCACCATCACACCCCTCTGTTCCAGCAGCGGCACCACAATATAATACATGCGGTCATCATGGAAGGACAGATAGCCCAGTTCATGTCCCCCGCGATTTTTCAGATAAAGCCTGTGTTTCCGGATGCCGGCAGGATAAAGCAGGTCGCCGGGCTTAAGTGAAAAAGAATGCCGGACAGGAGCCTTTGTAACAAAATGTAAATCCAGGGGCGTCCCGCTTTTTTGCGCGCCATAGTCCCCGCCGGTCTCCAGCATGGCCGCAACCCGGAATATGGTGCTGCCATCTTCTGCCGTGATTTTCTCCTTTGCCAGTTCATGAAGCAGCGCTGTGCTATGAATAAACTGCTGCGCCAGCAGATACGTAAGTTCCGCCTGGATATCAAGGCGGGATGCGGCAGGCGCCCGCCGATGGAGTCTGTCATCAATCTCATCCAGAAGCTGTTTCCCGCACAGGTAAATACTCCGAAGAAACAACGGAAAATCTTCTTCGGTTTTCCAGAGGTACTTTCCTCTGGCTATGGGGAAATGTCCGATGATGCTTCCATCAAAGTCCTCGGCATAATGAAAGATATCCCGCTCCATGTAGGCCTGCGGATTGACGGGAGCGTCCCAAACCGCTGCACGGTTCTTCCGGGAACCATCTGCCGGTTCAGAGGAAGCGTCGGAAGAAAACTCATCGGAACGACCGCTGCTCGTGGACTGCGCTTCCTCTCTTTCCCGCCGCAGGACAGAATAAGCAATATTAATTTCTCTGGCGCTGTAAGCGTAGCGCTTCCGCACGGACACATGTACGTCCGGGTGCACCTGTGTCATCAGATGCCGGTATCTCTTTTTGATATCCTGTAAGGACGCATCGGCGGCAACGCCAAGGATACGGCAGGCTTCTTTCTTCGTCATCGGGAGACATTCCTTTCTTTATGATGCAAGCACGGCGGCCGTCCTCCGGGCTTATCACACAAAATCCGGGCAGACATATGTTTATCTGCCCGGATTCTTCTATATCTTTTGCTTACTGAATCTGAATCAATTATTCCTGTTTCTGACAGTCGAATCAGATTAGATATCCAATAAATCGCTGTAAACCTTCAGCGCACCGTCTGTGTCGTGAGCCAGTACACGTTTTGCCAGTACTTTTCCTAACTGTACGCCTTCCTGATCAAAGCTGTTTAAGTTCCATACAAATCCCTGGAACATAATCTTGTTCTCGAAATGCGCAAGCAGTGCGCCAAGGGAAGCCGGTGTCAGCTGTTCACCGATGATAATGCTGGATGGACGTCCGCCCTTGAATGCCTTATTGCTGTTCTCGTCGTCTTTACCGCAGGCAAAGGCCACGATCTGTGCAGCTACGTTCGCACATAACTTCTGCTGGCTGGTGGTGCCTTCGATCACAACATCTGTACCGATCTGACTCTGTTTAAATCCAACAAACTGAAGTGGAGTAATGTCTGTGCCCTGATGCAGAAGCTGATAGAAGGAATGCTGTCCGTTGGTTCCCGGCTCACCGAAAATAATCGGTCCGGTCGGATAGCTGACATATTCACCGAAACGGTTTACAGACTTACCGTTGGACTCCATATCCATCTGCTGTAAATGTGCAGGGAAACGGCTTAATGCCTGGGAGTACGGAAGAACGGCTGTGGCAGGATAGCCCTGTACATTCCGCTCGTAAATACCGATCAGGGCGTCCAGCATATCCGGGTTCTGTAATAAGTTTCTGTTCGTGGCAAGTTTATCCTCATCAGCAGCTCCGTTTAAGATCTCAGCGAATACTTCCGGGCCGAATGCCAGGGAAAGGACAACGCCGCCCACTGCTGAACTGGAGGAGAAACGTCCGCCAATATAATCATCCATAAAGAAGGCATCAAGATAATCATCTCCCTGTGCCAGCGGAGAAGTCTCGCTTGTCACGGCAAGCATATGGTTAGATGGATTCAGTCCTGCCTTCACTAAAGCGTCCTTTACGAAAGCTTCGTTGGTCAATGTTTCCAGTGTTGTTCCGGACTTAGAAACAACGATAAATAATGAACGGGATACATCGATAGAATTTAATACTGCAGCCGCATCATCCGGATCTACATTGCTGATGAACTTCGCTTCCATCTTCAATGTGTTATTCGTTTTTGCCCAGTTCTCAAGAGCCAGATATAATGCGCGAGGACCCAGGTCACTGCCGCCGATACCGATCTGAACGACTGTGGTAAATGTTTCCCCTGCTGCATTTGTAATCTCACCGGCGTGTACCTTGTTGGCAAAATCAGCAGCTTTTGCCTGTACGCCTGTGTAAAAATCACGTTTATTAACTCCGTTATCAATGACGTCTTTGCCAAGCTGTCTCCGCGCCAGATGATGAAGAACTTTACGATTCTCGCCGGTATTGATGACAGCACCGTTATAAAGTTCTTCGAACTTGTCCACAAGCTGCGCTTCCTCTGCCAGAGCCGCCAGCTGCTCAAGGATGGCGTCATCCACTTCTTTTGCAGCGTAATTGTAAGACATACCTGCAGCCATAGGAGTTGTGTAACGTTTTACACGCTCTGCTCCTTCTTCGCCTGACATTGCTTCAATAATGTTTACACGATCCTTCATCGTGCTGAGCTTCTGGTAAGATGCCAGAGTGTCCATGTTGTTCCATGTAACCATAAGTAATCCTCCTTTATGTTCTTTGCTGCGAGTCTTCTTTTAAAAAATGTACAATTGTTTTATAAAAAGAACCTCCACACCAAAACGGTTTGTAATTATTATACTAAAAATATTATCCGATTTCAACGTGTGAACCCCTGCAAAATGTAAAATTAAAGAAAAAAATGCATGGAATGTAGTATGATGAAAATTATTTTACTTAATATGGAATTCTGAAATAATCCAAATACGCTTTATATCGGTCCTGTGCGGTCAGACAGGTATCTGTCAGATATCCTTTTTCATTGTCCCACTCCTTCAATCCTCTATAGTAAAACATCTTCAGGTTATCCTCAATAATGAATGGAACAATATTATATTTCAAACATTCCTTGAACATAACCAGCCTGCCCACACGACCGTTACCGTCCTGAAACGGATGGATTCTCTCAAACTTTACATGGAAATCAAGAATATCTTCAAAGGTCTTTTCTTCTTTTGCGTTATACGTTGTCAGTAATGCTTTCATCTCACCGGCAACTTCTTCGGGCAGAGCAGTATCCATGCCGCCCACCTCATTAGGCAATTTCTTATAATCCCCCACTGCAAACCAGTCTTTTCTGGAATCGCTGGTTCCGCTTTTCAAATTCAGATGAAGCTCCTTAATAAACCTCTCGGTCAAAGCATTTTTTGCATGGTCGATAATCATATCAATACATCGAAAATGATTTACGGTTTCAATCACATCGTCTACGTTGAGAACTTCATTCTCTACGCCGATGGTATTGGTTTCAAAAATATATCTGGTCTGATCATGGGTCAGACGACTGCCTTCGATATGGTTGGAGTTGTACGTCAAATCAATCTGCGTCTTATGATAAATACCGCCGGAATATTTACTTGCTTTTTGTTCCTGTAAGATATTCAGTAGTGTGGGTGGGTGTTCTTTCTTTTTATTGGAACGCTCTGGTTTTTCAGCATTCTCCGGAATATTCCAGGTCTTTCCGGTAAGAAAAGCACCCTGCACACGCCCGTGAGCACAATAGTTTCTCACACTGCGCTCCGATATATTCCATTTTTTTGCTATTTCAGCAACTGAAAGGTATTGCATCTGACTTCCTCCGTTATCAATCGAATCCAATACTATACGAATTTACAGTATAGTATATCACATTATCGGCAATAAATACAGAAAATCCCTGCATCACTTGATATATTTTTGCTGTTTTCGGAAATTTCAATTACCAAAAATTTTACAAATATTGCCGTGGCAGATAAAATCTCCAGATTGACATACATTCCCTCATTTAGTACAATAAACAGCAGTGTTTTGCCGTCTGCCATCCGGATCACAGGAGCCGGGCGGGTGAAATCTGCAAATATACTGTCCTGTTTACATTTGCTGTGGCGAAGGTATGGGACAGAGAAACATAATCCCTATTGCATAAGGAAAAGGTGTTGATTCAGTGAATAATTTAGCGTTAATTGATGAAATATTACTAAAAATCGAAAAGCCTGTCCGCTACATCGGACATGAGGTGAATAGTGTGATCAAAGACCCGGAAAAGGTGGATATACGGTTTGCCATGGCATTCCCGGACGTCTACGAGATTGGCATGTCCCATCTGGGTATGAAGATCATCTACGAGCAGATGAACCGCCGGGACGATGTCTGGTGCGAGCGAGTTTTCTCTCCGTGGGTGGATCTTGACAAGGTCATGCGGGAGGAAAAGATTCCTCTTTTTGCTCTGGAAAGCCAGGATCCGGTGTTCATGTTTGACTTTCTGGCCATTACCATCCAGTATGAAATGTGTTACACAAACATTTTGCAGCTCCTTGATCTGGCGCAGATCGGCATTTACGCCAAAGACCGCCGGGAGGATGCGCCGTTTGTCATCGGCGGCGGCCCGTGTACGTATAACCCGGAACCGCTGGCGCCGTTCTTCGATATGTTCTATATCGGAGAGAGCGAGACGGTCTATTATGATCTCATGGACATTTACAAAGAACATAAGGCACAGGGCGGCAGCCGTCAGGAGTTCCTGAAAAAGGCAGCGCAGGTGCCGGGCATCTATGTTCCTTCCTTATATAATGTGACTTATCATGAGGACGGAACTATTGCCTCCATGGAACCAAACTGCCCGGAGGCGCCGAAGACCGTGCTTCGTCAGGTGCAGATGGATCTTGATAATACATTTTATCCGGAAAAACCGCTGGTGCCGTATATCAAAGTGACCCAGGACCGCTGCGTGCTGGAGATTCAGAGAGGCTGTACCAGAGGCTGCCGCTTCTGCCAGGCGGGCATGGTATACCGGCCTCTCCGGGAGAGAAGTCTCTCCATGCTGGAGCGGGTGGCAGAAAATTCTTTAAAGGCAACGGGAAATGATGAGATATCCTTAAGTTCCTTAAGCTCCAGCGATTATCGTCATCTGCCGGAACTGTGTAATTATCTCATTGATAATTTCCGAAGCAAGAACATCAACATCGCTCTGCCGTCCCTGCGTATCGACGCATTTTCTCTGGACGTGATGAGCAAGGTGCAGGATGTGCGCAAGAGCAGTCTCACCTTTGCGCCGGAGGCGGGAACCCAGCGGATGCGTGATGTGATCAACAAAGGACTGACGGAAGAAGTGATTCTCCACGGCGCCGAGGAGGCATTCAAGGGCGGTTGGAACAAAGTAAAGCTCTACTTTATGATGGGCCTTCCGACCGAGACCGAGGAGGACATGAAGGGCATCGCCCATCTCTGCGAGAAAGTGGCCATGCATTATTACAAACTGGATTCCCAGTACAGAAACGGCCGGGTATCGGTGGGAGCCAGCTGCTCTTTCTTCGTGCCAAAGCCGTTCACGCCTTTCCAGTGGGCATCCATGTGCGAGGAGGAGGAATACACCAGACGGGCGCATCTGGTCAACGACGAGTTCAAGGCGCAGCATAACCGCCGCAGCCTGTCCTTCAAGTACCACGATGCCAAGACCACAGTGCTGGAGGGTATCCTTGCCCGGGGCGACCGCCGTATCGCCGATGTGATTTATTCCGCTTATAAGAAGGGCTGTCTGTACGACGCCTGGACAGAATATTTCCACTATGACCGCTGGATGGAAGCCATGGAAGAAAACGGACTGGATTATCATTTTTATACTACGAGAGAAAGAAGTCTCGATGAGATCTTCCCTTGGGATTTCATCGAAATCGGCGTGACCAAGGAATTTTTAAAGAGAGAATGGAAGAACGCCATGGAAGAAAAAGTAACGCCGAACTGCCGGGAAAAATGTTCCGGCTGCGGCGCAAGTCGTTTTGGAGGAGGTGTCTGTCGTGAAGGCAAGAATCAAATGGAGTAAAACCGGCGTCCTGAAGTTTATCGGACATCTGGACGTACAGCGATATTTTCATAAGGCCATGATGCGGGCGGAGCTGCCGGTCTCCTTCTCCAAGGGCATGAGCCCTCACCAGATCATGAGCTTTGCCGCTCCTTTGGGCATCGGCATGACCAGTGAGGGAGAATACGTGGACGTGTCTTTTGACTGGTGCTATTCCAGTCAGGAGATGCTCGACCGCATGAACGCTGTCATGAACGAAGGCATCTCTGTTCTGGAGTTCAAACAGATTGACGAAAAAGAGAAAAATTGCATGGCGGTGACTGCTGCCGCCGATTATCTGGTGGATTTCCGGAAAGGTTATTATTACACCGACGCATTTTTAAAACGGACGGAGCCGTTCTATTTCCAGGAACAAATCCCGATTCTCAAGAAAACCAAGCGCAGCGAAAAGGAAGTGGACATTTCCCCGATGATCCTTGCCATCCGGGAACAGGACGAGCAGATCTTTATGCGCCTTGTGACCGGCAGCGCGGAGAATCTCAAACCGCAGCTTGTGATGGAAGCGTTCTGCAATTATCTGGGCTACGATTACGATCCGTTCGCGTTCCAGTATCACCGTCTGGAGACCTATCTAAAAAAGGATGGGGAGCTGCTTCCGCTGGGAGCCGTGGGAAGAGATGTGCCGGCGGCCATCCTGCCGGACGATGTGGAAAGAAATGTGTAGGTGACATATTGACAGCGCGGCAAAATATCACTCTTGCTATTTGTCGCCGCAAAATGAAAATCTGCAAAAAATCAGGGAGAACGGAAAATCAATCCGCTCTCCTTTTTTTATAAACACGGTTTATGTATTCAAAATCTTACGCGGCACAACACGTTGCCAACCCGGCGTGTCAATGTTTTATATAACGCCGTTCCTACAGATTATATTCCTCAATCTGACAATTTTCTTTATAGTAATGGAAAAATTCATCGTTGGTCATATCGGTAAAGTAAGTACGGATGATCCGGCAGACGCCGCCGTGGCAGACAGCCAGCACATTTTTATCCGGGTAATTCTTTTTCACATCTTCAATGAATCCATAGACCCGGTACGCCATCTGCATCATGGATTCTCCGCCCTCCGGATACCGATAGGCAAACTGGCGCTTGTTGGCAAGGAAGCCTTCATCTTTCCGATCCTTTCCTTCATAAATGCCGTAGTGCTGCTCAATGAGACGCTCGTCAATCTGAAGAGGGATATGGTATCTGTTTGCTACCGTCCGTGCTGTCTCAAAAGCCCTCTGCAGGGGTGAACTTATTATCAGGTCGATATGATAGTCTTTTACCCGTTCAGCCAATTCTTCTGCCTGCGCACGTCCTCTTTCCGTCAGTTCCACATCCGTTCTTCCACAAATTTTGTTATATACATTCCAAACCGCCTCACCGTGTCGGGTCACATAAAACTTCATAATACACTTTCGGCACAAAACTTCGTGCCGTTCCTCCTTCTCAGTTTATTTACTCGTGCAGTTGACCGCGTTAATTGTTTAATTACCAATCTAACCAAAAGCGATTGATAAAAATCTATACATACGCAGCAAAATATGAGTCTATCTTCTCTTTATTGAGATTCTCTCCGATGACAATGAGCACTTCCTGCCCTTTTGCGATGGGTTCGAGACGGATATTTTTGCGGGTAGCGTTGATCTCCAGCCAGCCCGGCGATGCATCTTCGGGCTGAGCAGAGAATTCTTCCGATAAATCCTGATCTGCACCGGATTTCCATTTTAAAAACCCTTTTATGCGGAAAATATTTCCGCAGGACGGATCTTCCATAACCTGCCGGATGAGCGTTTCCAGACCGTTCTCCGGCGAAGGAAGGTGTATGCCAAGGTAATACTGAGTGGAATAGGCGTTTTCCTCTTCCAGCGGTTTTTTTACATAAGAGGCGTGGACATAGCCGCCGCTGGTGATTTTCTCCCAGTCGCTGTCAGTCAGACTGTCCCAGTCTTTGCAGATGATCTCATCCTGAAATCTCCGTTCGCAGTGCACCTCCTCCATGGCACAGTTCATGTGGCGGATGGTGCGGTTGATCTCTTCCTCGCTGCATTGGTCAGTCTTGCTGAGAAGAATCGTACCTGCCCCCGCGATCTGTGAGGCCAGCAGAAACTCCGATTGCTCTGACAGCTTATCTTCCAGGCCGCCGTCCACGATGGCGATCACATTTCCTGTCTCATACCAGCGGTTCAGAGGCTCCTCGTAGAGGACGTCGTAGAATTCATCCACATCGAAGATGCCGGACGGTTCAATGAGCACCCGGTCATAGCCGCTCATTCCCATGGCGATGAGCTTGGTCTTAAACCGTCTTCGGTGACAGTCGGCGTCGCAGGCGCCCGCCACCATGGACAGGTCGCATTGATCTCCCTGCAGTTCCTGCAGAAGCATCATGTCCACATTGACGGCGCCGTAGTCATTTTCCAGGATTCCGATCGTAAGGCCCTGATCCATAAGATACTTTGCGTATTTTTTGATAAATGTGGTCTTACCGGCTCCCAGAAAACCGGTAATCAAATCTACTTTAATCATGTCTATATCCGTGCCGCGCCGCTCTCAATGGCCGCTTTTCTCGTGGCTTCAGCCACAGCGTCTTTTACCCGGGAATCAAAAGCTGCCGGAAGAATATAATCCGGGTTCAGCTCCTCGTCGCTGACAAGGCCGGCGATGGCGTAAGCGGCCGCAATCTTCATCTCATCGTTAATATCTGCTGCATGGACGTCCAGGGCGCCGCGGAAAATGCCCGGGAAGCAGAGCACGTTATTAACCTGATTCGGAAAATCGGAACGTCCGGTGGATACCACGGCTGCTCCCGCTTCTTTCGCCTCATCCGGATAGATTTCCGGCACCGGATTGGCGCAGGCAAAAATCACAGGATCCTTAGCCATAGAGCGAACCATATCCTTTGTCAGAGTTCCCGGAGCAGAAACGCCGATGAAAACATCGGCTCCCTTAATGACGTCGGCAAGACTTCCTTTTTCATGAGACTGATTGGTTATCTTCGCCATCTCCTCTTTTACGGCATTCAGATTATCTCTTCCTTCATAGATAGCGCCGTGACGATCTGTCATAATAACATTTTTAAGACCCATGGAAATAAGCAGCTTGATGATGGCGATACCGGCAGCCCCCGCGCCGGATGTAACGATTTTTACATCGGCCAGCTTCTTGCCAACGATTTTCAGCGCATTGATAAGACCTGCCATAGTGATAACGGCAGTACCGTGCTGATCATCATGGAAAATCGGGATGTCGCAGCACTCTTTCAGTTTCCTCTCGATCTCAAAGCAGCGAGGCGCGGAAATATCTTCCAGATTCACGCCGCCGAAACTGCCGGCCAGCAGACGGACAGTATTAACAATCTCGTCCACATCATGGCTTCTGATGCAGAGCGGAATGGCGTCCACATCGCCAAACTCCTTAAATAACACACATTTGCCTTCCATCACCGGCATTCCGGCCTCAGGTCCGATATCTCCAAGACCCAATACCGCAGAACCGTCTGTGACAACGGCGACAGTGTTCCAGCGTCTGGTCAGTTCAAAACTTTTATTTACATCTTTCTGAATCTCCAGGCAAGGAGCAGCAACACCCGGGGTGTAAGCGAGACTTAACGCCTCACTGGAATCCACCTTTGCACGGGACACCACTTCAATCTTACCTTTCAGATCATAATGCATTTTTAATGATTCTTTTGCATAATCCATGGATATCAATCCTCCTAAATCAAAATACTCGGCGGGCAGCTTTCTCTGCCCGCATCCCCATATACAATACAGCAAAACGGCGAGAAAATCCAGAAGTCTTTTTATCTTTTGGCCAATTAAAATTATTTCTTACAGCGTTTTATATAGCAGGAGGGTTCTTCTATACAGGTTTTTATGTTAATTGATGGATATTCATAATATTCCTATATAATTAATAGAAATTTCAAAAAAACTTTGAAATTCCGCCTCTTTTTTGTTATCATATTTTTGTGTGAATTATCAGGAGGGGATTATTTTGTCAGATTCCAATATCACCAAACGTGCACTTGCACAGTCTCTGAAAGAACTCATGGAGGTACAGCCCATCGAAAAGATCAGCGTGGGAAGTATCTGCAGTCAGTGCGGATTAAACCGCAAAAGTTTTTATTACCATTTCAAAGATAAATATGAATTAATCAACTGGATCTATTATACAGAATTTGTAGAGAAAGCGATTGAAAAGCAGTTTGACACTTCCTGGAATCTTTTTGAAGAAATGTGCAGCTATTTTTATGAAAATCGTGACTTCTATAATAAAACCTTTCGGGTAGAAGGGCAGAATTCTTTTTCAGAATATTTCTTTTCGCTGATTTTTTCCATTATGTCTGCACATCTGGCCGATATTTTTAAGGACGAACCATCTGTGGACCCCTATGCGGAATTCTACACAGATGCGCTGGTCTGCGCCATCAAAAAATGGCTTTCCAAAAAGGACGCCATGCTCCCTGATGAATTCTGCCGTTTTGTCAGGATTGCCGTCATGCGGGCTTCCCGTGAAGTCACTGAAAATCCGGAATTTACGCTATAGTACATACGGTACCATTATCTTCTTCCCGGGACGGCAGCCTTAAGGATCTCTTCCACACTGGAGTGAAAAATGTTTTGCATGTTTATCTTCTCGATACCATTTCGATTATGTACCCGTACGCTGCCATCTGCATTAAATCCGACATCGCAGCTTTCTTCCGAAATAATTTCATTGATTTTCCAGGAATCCTGCAATAAATCCATGGCGATAACTGCATCTTTCTGTCCATTACGCACGGAAAGAATGTATTCATAGACCCGGTTGCAAGTTTCCGGACAGCACGACGGAAACGGCGCCAGCAAGACAAAATATGGATGCAGCGCCATCATTTCATGCAGCCACCGACCGCTGACGATGGACTCTTCATTTTCTTCTGAATAGTAAGAATAAATAGCGTACAGCAGATGCTCTTCTCTCAGCCTGGGACATAGATCTGCCGCTTTTTCGCTGTCTTTCACACATATCATCGTATTCCTGATCTTACGTATATCCGTCAGAAAATACTGCGGTAATTCCGTGTTTTCCAAAAACAGGACAAAAGCACAATCCTGATTCTCTTCAAGAAGCGGCAGCAGCATTCCAAGCTGCCCTTCTTCTGTTTTCAATAGATAAACAAAAATGCCAAGCGCTTTTCCCTGACTGATAATACTCCTGTATACAGAACAGTCTTCTTCCATTTTTTCTTTATCCAGTGCAAGAGAAAGAGACCATGGAACATGAAAATGTCTGTTCTTTTTTATCTCACGAATCTTTTTTGCTCCTCTTGTACAGCCATTATAACCAAGATTCATTCCAAAAGTAGAGATAATCTTTTTATCCACATGATCGCTCACGTCGGTAATCAAGTCATAGTAAGCACTGTTCTGATTCTGCAGAAATTCCTGCGCAGAAGAAAGAAAGAGCTTTTGAAAACGGCCTTTTGAAAAATTTACCCCCATGTCAATGAGATTCCTTGCAGTCCTGCGGGGAGACACAGTAATATCTTTCAATGTTTTATTAATTACAGATTCAATTAATATTCTGCTGATATGGTCCTATGTCAAGAAAAAGTACAAATTAAATATGCCCTTTTAATGTTGAGTTACCCTGCTAAAGCTTCAGCTCTTTCATCTAATGCTGCATAGTATTCTTTTTCATACTGATCTGGC
>NZ_NFIR01000114.1:0-507 GCF_002159465.1 Eubacterium sp. An3 | reverse complement strand
AAAGCCGCCGTGTCAGCGTATAGGCGTCACTCCTTTGTCGAGGGCATAGGGAACGGCGGCCTTGATGTTACTCAAAACCGCCGCAGTACCCTGAAAATCCATTATGGGCGCACGAAGCTGCCTGCCCTGCAACGGTTTTTTTCTTTCCCCGTTTAGCGGGGCAGGATAGCTTGTCTTATTCGGTTTATTCTTGCTCTTGTGCGGCTGCCTCTTTCAGCCGTGAAAAGCTCTCATCGCTGATAATGTGTTCAATCCGGCAGGCATCGGCCTCCGCAGTTTTGGGGTCAACGCCTGCGGCGATAAGCTGCTCGGTAAAAAAGCAATGGCGCTCATAGATTTTTTCGGCAACCTCGCGGCCCACATCGGTCAGATGGAGAAAGTGATCCTTGTCCATTGTGAGAAAGCCGCCGTCCCGCAAGGTAGCCACTGCATGGCACACGCTTGGCTTTGACACCTCCATGTGCCGGGCCACATCTACGGAGCGTACCATACCGAGTTTCTTTTGGA
>NZ_NFIR01000113.1:0-549 GCF_002159465.1 Eubacterium sp. An3 | reverse complement strand
GCTTCGGTGTGGTGTTTCAGCCCCGGACATTTTCGGCGCAGGACCTCTCGACCAGTGAGCTGTTACGCACTCTTTCAATGGATGGCTGCTTCTGAGCCAACATCCTGGTTGTCTTAGAGATCCCACATCCTTTCCCACTTAACACCCACTTTGGGACCTTAGCCGGCGGTCTGGGCTCTTTCCCTTTCGACTGTCCAACTTATCTCGTACAGTCTGACTCCCGCACACCATCTGTCCGGCATTCGGAGTTTGATATCCCTTGGTAGGCTTTGACGCCCCCGCAGGAATTCAGTGCTCTACCTCCGGCAGACTCGTGCGAGGCTAGCCCTAAAGCTATTTCGAGGAGAACCAGCTATCTCCGGGTTCGATTGGAATTTCTCCGCTATCCACACCTCATCCCCACCCTTTTCAACGGATGTGGGTTCGGTCCTCCATCGCCTTTTACGGCGGCTTCAACCTGGACATGGATAGGTCACCCGGTTTCGGGCCTGCACATGCTGACTTAACGCCCTGTTAAGACTTGGTTTCCCTACGGCTCCGCACCTGAAG
>NZ_NFIR01000112.1:0-578 GCF_002159465.1 Eubacterium sp. An3 | reverse complement strand
CCATCTGCTCCTGTTATGGTGTTCCGCGTCAGGATTATGCTCTTTAGCCCCATCCACTCTTTCTTCTGGCTCAGCCACGAAATATCTTCTGTCTGCCAGTACTCCCTCTTCTCTATCTTCCCCCGCGCTTTTTCTACTTTCTTTTTGTATGCACATTTTTTCAGCAGTCCTTCATCCGAAAAATATTCCCTTACTTCTTCCAGCAGGCTTCCCTGGTTCCCTTTTAATGCCAGCACATAATCCGCACGTTTCTTCCAGATTTTCTTTACTATGGCTGTTTGTGTTCCCATGGCATCTGTTGTGATAATGGCTTCCTTGATATTCAGGCTGTCTATTAATTCAGGAATTGCTGTAATCTCATTCGTCTTTTCTTCCACGCACTTTTGCCCCAGGCAAAAACCTCTTTCGTCTACTGCGCTGACAATATGATTGCCCTTCTGATTTTTATTCCCATTTCCTCTCTGGGTTTTGCCATCTATCGCAAGCAGGCGCTTTACTTTCTCTCCCTCTTCGCTATTTAACAGTTCATTCCATTTTTTCTGGAAATTCTCCAAAAATCCAGAGGGTACTATGGCAAA
>NZ_NFIR01000111.1:0-598 GCF_002159465.1 Eubacterium sp. An3 | reverse complement strand
GCTGCCTGTACTTTGTATTCATGGTCATATTTACGTGCCATTTTGAATACCTCCTTATTCTCATGATTCTATTATGAAATCCTTGAGAATAAACTGTCAACTTTTTTTATACCACACCAGACCGTATCCTGGAACGGTGCGCCCCGATCCTTTTTGCCGGGAAAAACTTCCGAGAGGAAAACGCCGGGGCCACCAAGCAGGCGGCGAAAGACATTGTGAACCGTAAGAGCGACTGATTGTTTTGCCGGACGGCGCAGCCCCGCCCGGAGAAAGGAGCGCCATGAACGAAGAAACCCGTACCATGCAGACCGCAGACACCACTCCGGCCAGAGCGCCGGAGGACGCCCCCGCGCTGGTAAAGAAAATCGGCAAGACCACCTACAAGGTGCGCGTCCATTTCAGCGACACCAGCACCGAAACCATGAGCGACAAAATCAAGCGTATGCTTAAAAACGAGATACAGCAGATGTGACCGGCTGATAAAGCCAGCCGCCTTGTGTTAAACTGATGATGGTACACACCAAAACTTTTAGCCAAGGAGGACATGAAAATGCTGTACACAGAAAAAGAGAAAAATGAGATTGAGCGCGTCCGCAAA
>NZ_NFIR01000110.1:0-625 GCF_002159465.1 Eubacterium sp. An3 | reverse complement strand
TTTGCGGACGCGCTCAATCTCATTTTTCTCTTTTTCTGTGTACAGCATTTTCATGTCCTCCTTGGCTAAAAGTTTTGGTGTGTACCATCATCAGTTTAACACAAGGCGGCTGGCTTTATTAGCCGGTCACATCTGCTGTATTTCGTTTTTGAGCATACGCTTGATTTTGTCGCTCATGGTTTCGGTGCTGGTCTGGCTGAAATGGACGCGCACCTTGTAGGTGGTCTTGCCGATTTTCTTTACCAGCGCGGGGGCATCCTCCGGCGCTCTGGCCGGGGTGGTGTCTGCGGTCTGCATGGTACGGGTTTCTTCGCTCATGGCGCTCCTTTCTCCGGGCGGGGCTGCGCCGTCCGGCAAAACAATCAATCGCTCTTACGGTTCACAAGGTCTTTCGCCGCCTGCTTGGTGGCCCCGGCGTTTTCCTCCCGGAAGTTCTTCCCGGCAAAGAGGATCGGGGCGCACCGTTCTAGGATACGGTCATAGATACGGGCGTGGGCCAGGTCAGACGGGTTCTTGAGTTCGGCCAGTTTCAGGTTGGTGGTGATTATCATGGGCCTGCGGCTGCGGTAGCGGCTGTCAATGACGAAAAACATCTGCTCCATCGCATACTCGGTACTGCGCTCCA
>NZ_NFIR01000011.1:0-102945 GCF_002159465.1 Eubacterium sp. An3 | reverse complement strand
GGAGGGAAATACCCGGCATATATGCCAGAAATCCCAGCATAATACTACAAAATATGAATTTTTCAAGGTACTATAGGTACAGGGCACAACTAATTATATAGTTTCGACCCCAACATCATCTTATTTGCTTAATCCATTTGCGAAATCTCCAAACCGAACTCTCCCCCCTTCACACCGACAAAATTCATATAAAAATTTTTCAATTAAGGTGAGAGTTTTTTCTTTTTTGTGTACCTATATATATGAAGGACTCATTCCGAGCCAATCAATAGTAGGAAGGAGAAGACAAGGATGTACGTAGAACAATCCGTGCAAAACTGGTCAGGAAGAGTATTCGCCAGAAGCAAGACAAAGAAACCAAACACGAAACGAAACAACAATATACAGACAAGGAGGACAACACATAAAAAAACGATTTACAGCAATAGTACTTAGCCTGTGCCTGATATTGGCGCTGCTGCCGGCCACGGCCTTTGCTCAAACCGCAGCCCCGGAAGAAGAGGCATCGCCGCCTATCACAGTCGGAGGAGTAGACTTAGAAAGCACCGCTGCCAATCCGGTGGCATACGCCATCACGGACGAAAGCGGCAACGTTGCGACTGAGGGTGCCAATGACACGAATTATAACGTCAAATGGGACGGGGAGACTCTGACCCTGCGTAATGCGACTGTGATTGTCCAAGGAAACCTCACCGAATCAAAATATTACGCCATCGAGCGTCAAGCGCCATTTACGCTGAAACTGGAAGGCAGGAATACAGTAAACAACACAGTTGGCGTAGGCATTCTGGCAATGTGTGTTCCAACAATCGATGCATCCGGCAATATCGACCCGGATACTCTAGACGCCCTGACCATCTGCGGGGACGGCAGCCTTGATGTCACAGGCATCACTGAAGGGATAGCTCTCGCAGGTAATCTCATTATAAAAAGCGGCACGGTGACAGCAACAGCCACCACCGCCCAATCGACAAATCCAAGCTTCGGCATCGGCACAATGGAAGTAGGAAACATCTACATTGAGGGCGGCAAAGTGACTGCCATCGGAGGAGCATCTTCCACTTTCAGCGCCGGTTTTTACATCATGGTCATGTCTAACGAAAATACGGGACAGGTTCCCGGTGGTACCGTCCGGATTACCGGCGGTGAGGTGACTGCCGTCGGTGGGGAGATTACAGAAACTGATGAAGAGGAACCAGTTCCGATCTCACCAGGCAGTTTTGGTATCTTTACCATGATTACCTCTGATTCTGACAACGTTTCTCCTACCTTCACCAACGGCGCCATCTCTGTCTCCCCGATGGAAGGTGAGGCCATTGAAGTTCAGGCGGGTGCGGACGCGGACACGGCAACAGCCATCCCCGGTTCTCCGTTTGACAACGGAGACCATGATATCACGGACGCTGTTTCCGATGAGGCATACTTCCACAGCAAGGCATTCACTCCTGCCCCGGAAGAGCCGGAACCGGTTGTTCCAACTGACCCGAAGACGCCATCCTCCCCGGCGGACACTTCTCAGCCTGCACCGGAAGCTGCTCTGCAGCCTGGCAGTACCTATGCCGCAGGCGGGAACACATACCGGGCAGCTTCCGCCGACACCGTCACTGTACAGTCTGTCGCCAATAAGAAGACTGTGAAAATCCCGGCTTACGTCACCGTAAACGGTGTAAAGGCGAAGGTCACCGCCATCGACAAAAACGCCTTCAAAAAGGCGAAGAAAAAACTGACCAAAGTAGTGATTGGCGCCAACGTGACCACCATCGGCAAGAAAGCCTTTGCCGGCTGCAAGAAGCTGAAAAAAATCATCATCAAGAGCAAAAAACTCAGAAGTGTCGGCAAAAAAGCTTTCAAGGGTATCAGCAAAAACGCCGTCATCAAAGTGCCAAAGGCAAAAAAGAAAGCTTACACAAAGCTCCTGAAAAACAAAGGCCAGGCAAGAAGCGTGATCATCCGGTAAAGGGATACTTCGCCACCACTTTCTGCACGGTTCTCTTATGCCTCATAGGATGCGGGCAAAAGAAGACAATCATATCTAAATAATTTTTTTCATAATTAAGAAAAGGGGAAGTCTGTATATTGCACTTCCCCTCTTCTTTTCTATGTATTTTATTTAAATACTGGCACATCCTATATCATCTTTAATTTTTACAGACTCAAAGCAACGTCAATCACCTGTCTCAACATCTTCTGCCTCAGCTCTTTTGTCATCCCCCACTCCCAGGTTTCGTCAGCTTCACTAACAGGATGCCTGTCAGATACCATAGAGACGGATGCGACATGTAATTCCAGATACTTTCCAACACTGTACAAAGCAGATGTCTCCATGTCTACACCAACACAGCCTTTCTGGCGCCATAATGCTTCTTTATAGAAAGTCTGCCTGTATATAGCATCCATCGAAACAATGGGCGCAGTTTTGTGATTCGGAATATAGTCCGTCAATTGCTGAAATAATGCCGTATCCGGCTCGCTGTACTCAATGAACTCATAATAATGCAGCGAAGTTCCCTCTTCCACATAAGCACGATTCGGTATAATGACATCACCCACATGGATGTCTCTGGCAAATCCACCCATCAGTCCCGCGGAAACTACATTCCGGACGCCCAATGCGCGCAGAACCTCCAGAGTATCCGCTGCCATGGGCGCGCCGCGCCCTCCATCCAAAAGACAAATGTCCTTTTCTCCCTGTATCCTCCAGACCGGGCAGGCATTTAAAAATCTTGGAAAACGTTTTGTAATCAGCTCTATCTTATATTGTTCTCTGATATAATCCAGTCCGCTCATATAAAGAAGAACCGCCGTTTCCGGCAACTGAAAATCTTCTGTTCTTCCATGGGCAGATTGTATCTGCTTCTCTCCGGTTAGAACCGGTTTCGTTGTATCTTCTCTATGACGCCACATATCATAGCTCCTTATCCATTCTCATTTTTCATTGCCCAACAATCTGTCTTGCAAATGTCCTGGCTCGTTCTTCTTTATCATCGCTGGCAAATGTAGTTTTGTAACCCAAGTGCCGTTCCGCCAGCATTCCTTCGTAACCAAGTTGTGAGTGTTTACAATATCTTCGGATACTTTCTTCAAAAAGATCCGCTCCTTTTTCCGGGCGATATCCGCAAGTGGCTATGATTGCCACTTTTTTGCCATTCCAGAGTGATTGTATTACCGTGTTTACGCGGGCTCCCCATCAAAATTAAAACTTTCACTTGTCTCCCCCTCTTTTTCTTCTCTGTATATATTTCGTCTTTTAAGACTATTTCAGTTCTTATTTAATAAATTTCGTCTTCCAGCTTCTTTACTTTCTTTTCATAAAACCTTTCTTTCAGGATTATTATAGTTCCTTCTTAAAATAAATCACATCCTCCATGGGATTGTCATAATAAGGCTCACATTCCTGGAATCCGGCCTCCCGGTAGAGGTGGATGGCCGCCTGGAGCGGTTCAATGGTATCGAGTACCATCTCTTTATAGCCGGCACGGCTGGCGTGCTCGACTATCTCCCGGACGAGTGTTCTTCCCAGATGGGCTTCCCGGCATTCCGGCCTGACGTAAAGGCGCTTCATCTCGCAGCGGTCGGCGGAATGTCTGTGATACGCCACCATGCCGACGACCGTATCTCCGTCAAATGCCACCAGCAACTCGCCTTCCGGCGCGGTATATTTTTTCGCCGGGTCCGCCAGCTCTTCCTCCAGATTCTGGAAGGTCAGGTCCCGGCCCAGACGCTTTGTGTATTCTTCGATCAGCCCTTTGATCTGATCAATGTATGGTTTTCCATCTACGATTTTCATTCTGATTCCTGCTCCCCTGTCATTCTGATTTCTGCTCCAGTTTCTCATACCGAGAATGTACTGTATCATAGTTCTGTATTTTCTGCCGCAGTATGATCATATCCACCAGCTGTTTCCCGTCTTCATAGATGGGATGATCGTAATTATCAATAAAAAAATTTTTGATCACATGGAATCTGCGAAAACCGCATTTTTCATAAAAAGGTATCGTCAGAGGGCTGTCTCCGGTGCCCACCTGAAGGATGGAAAAGAAATCTCTGTACATTTCCTTTATAAAATGCAGCATCGCCCTGCCGTATCCTTTTCTCTGGCTTTTCGGCTCTACTGCCAGATTTTTGACTTCCAGCACGCCTTCGCCCTCGTCTGTAACGACGCAGACCGCCTTCACATTTTCTGTTCTATCTTCCTCATCTCTGGCAGCATCGGAAGCTTTTTCATCTTCATCTTCCAGCACATAAAGTGTTCCTCTGTCCAGATATCTGTCGATCATACTTTCCTGTTCGTCCGCCAGTAAAAGAAGAGGAAGATATTTCCTTTTATCTTCCTCAATTAAATAAATCTTCATCCTGTTTATTCTCTTTTCTCCGCTTTGTCGGTGGAATCTGCAGATTTCCCGTGATCGTCCGTATCTTCTCCAAGATTCTCCGGAAGGTATATATGCACACTCTCCACACGATTCTTATCCAGCTTCTCCACCACCAGACGGATACCGTCCTCCGTGCAAACCTCGTCGCCCAGCTCCGGCAGTCTGTTCAGATGCTCGATCAGAAAACCTCCCAACGAATCATAATCTTCGGAATCCAGGTTGGTATGAAGATCGTCATTGACATCGTCAAGGCTGGTGGAACCTTCGATGATATACTCCCTTTCTCCAACCTGACGCACGCGCTCGTCTTCCTGCTCATCATACTCATCATGAATCTCCCCTACAATCTCCTCGAGGATATCCTCAAGCGTGATAAGACCGGCCATATCGCCATACTCGTCCAAAACAATGGCAATATTAAATGTGGATTCGCGCATCTCCACCAGAAGCTCGGAAATACTTTTATATTCATAGGTAAAATGAGGCTTCCGCATGATATCTCTGATCTGGAAATTCTCATTGCGGTCATAAAGAAGCAGATCCTTCATGTTAATGATACCGACAATGTTATCCTGGCTGTCCTCATAAACCGGAAGACGGGTAAACTTGTCCTCCCGAAATATCTCGATCAGTTCCTCGTATGTATTATTGATTTCCGCAAATGTAACATGAACCATGGGAACCATAATATCTTTCGCCTTGGCGTCACCCAGATCGAACACATTATAGATCATTTCCTTTTCTTCCGTCTCAATAATACCGTCCTCATGACTCACATCAACAATCGTTCGAAGCTCATCTTCAGTCATAGTCTTGTTCACCGCCGTCGGGTCCACGCGCAGCAAAAACATGATTGCTCTGCAAAAAAGATTAAGAATAAAAATCACGGGAGTCATTACTGTCATAAAAGCCCGGATGATCACAATATACCGAAGTGCGATCTTCTCGGCATTGATCGTGGCATAATTCTTTGGCGTAACCTCGCCGAATACAAGAATTGCGAGGGTAAGAACCGCTGTAGCAATACTCACCATATAGCTGCCAAACACATATGCCAGCGACGCAGAGATGGCAGATGCAGAAAGATTCACGATATTGTTACCGATAAGAATAGCGCTTAACATCTTCGCCGTATGGTTCTCCGTTGTGTCGAGAACGAGCGCTGCTCTTTTGTTTCCCGCATCCGCGAGAGAACGAAGGCGAATCTTGCTCACAGACATGAGCGCTGTCTCATTGGATGAAAAAAATGCGGAAAGCATCAATAAAATTACAAGTACGATAAATTGAAAACTGTCACTTATATCCAAAGTTTTGTGTTCACTCCTTTAAATCATGCGCATCGGTTTCCAAAAACGATGCCTCATTTCTGAATAAAATTATACTAAAATATAGCATAAAAAATAATATAGATACGCAAACAGTATACTATTTTTTGACATTCGATGCAACAGTTTTCATCTCATCCTAAAAACGCCTGGCTGATAATATAGAATTCATCCTGGCTCGGCCGGTACTCTTTTGCCATCGGCGGAAGAGCGTCGTCAAAACGGATTGCCTCCTGTTCGTCCACATCCATGACCGGACTGCCGGAGTAGATCCACTTTCTTCCGTCAAAGGCTCCTTCTTTCAACTCTTTCGCCAGCATGCCTGCCGGATATCCGCCGCCTTCCACGCAAAGGTTATACTTTTTGCAGCTTTTAAAACCGCGGCTCACATAATTGGCCGGACTGCCAAAAATGACGATGGCGTCATAGCCAAGCTCCACCGCCCGCTTAAAGGAATGTTCCATGAGCAGTTTTCCGTAGCCCATCCGCTGGTATTTCGGCAGAATACTGACCGGCCCAAAGGTGATAATCTCCTTCTCTTCTCCGTTTTCATCCGTCAGTTTAGCTTTGGTGTACATGATGTTACCAATAACCTTGCCGTCAAGCTCCAGCACAAAATCAAGCTCCGGTATAAAGTCTTCATGTCCGCGCATGATGTGAACAAGATAATGTTCCATGCAGCCTGGCACATACATATTATAAAAGGCCTCTCTTGTAATATCTTCTACGATTTGATAATCGCTTTTTTGTTCGTTTCTGATCTGTATCATTGAAATTACTCCTTCTTATGTTGTTTTTTTGATGGAATTTTCATTTCGAAGCATAGAGCGGATTCGCCTCGCGCACCGCATCCCCGTATACTTCTTTCAGCTCTTCGAACGCTTCTCTCACTTCTTCCGGGATATCCACATGAGCGATAAAATCCTTTCCTGTCGGGCCGTAACCGCCGGCGTCGTCTGTCAGCCGCGGAATCTCTCCCATCAGGAGCTGCACATACCGCTCCATCTCCCACATGCCGTGAATGTCATCCGTATACGTCAGTCTGCCGTCCCGCAGCGCGACTTCTGCCCGGTAGGCGGCGTAGCTGACGGGCAGCACATCCTCCGGCATATATTTTCTGAGACCTGCTTCCATGCGAAGCTGCATGGTGGCGTCCTGACATAAAATAATACTCTTCCAGGCAAACTTTTTCGCTTTGAGCAGCTCAAGCAGATACGTGATATTATTGCCGCAGTTGGTGGACTCTGTTTCCAGCCAGTCCGCTTCCCTCCCATACTTTTCCTTCAGGTACGCCTGAAACAGCTCTGCCTCGGAGAGCCCGTCTGTCCGCAAGCCCGGAATCTCCCTTTCCATCTGCCGGCACAGGGTTTCTGTAGTGTGCCCTCTGCCGCCCACGATCACATACCGGCGGGCGATCTTTTCTTCCATGGCGCAGGCCAGCACATCTCCTCCCGCTAGGATGCTGCCGCCAAAGAGCACCATCACGTCTGCCTGTTCAATTCCAAAAGCTCGTTTTAATGCTGCCGGCGTCAGCTCCTCCACATCTCTTTTTCCGCAGAAACAGCCAAGGGTGTTGATGGCCTCTGCGGTTTTTTCCTCAATATGCATAATTATATTCTACCCTCCTGCTATTTGTCACAGCATTTCTGTCCTGCATTTATTCCATTATCAGGTTTATATTCCAGACTCACTCCACATCCCATATCTTCCGCACGAACAGTCCCTCTGCCGCCGCCAGCTTTTCCAGCAGAGCAAGCAGCGTTTCATTCGGATTGTAGACGCTCAATATGGTATCGTCTTCGTTTAAAATAATCATGGCTTCTCCATCGTTCAAAAGGATGTTCATGTAGTCTTTTTTGCCGGAGACACATTTTCGTATCCAGCTCTGCATTTTCTTCGGTGAAGGGTTCTTCGTACATTTTCCTTTAAATTTGACATCCATGTCATAGTAGCAGTTGAGTTTCAGGATGATTCTCTCAAATTTGCGGCAGATTTTTTCTGCTTCGCCGCTCTCGTGCCAGAAATATTCCACCTCGAAATACTGCCCTCTGCTTTTTTTCGGAACTTTTTCCGGAAGAGGATCAACGACATATACGGTTTTCTTAATCAGCTTTTCTATCATTTTATCCGCTTTCATATTCATTCTCCTCGCTTTTCCATACAGTCTTCTCTGTATGGCTATGTCTGTTGCTTTTCCTTTATATTCTTTGCTCTACTTCCACTGGAAGTTCTCTGTGCCTGCGCCGATCTCAAAATGGCATTTTACGATACCAAGATCGACCTTGGAATAAAAACCGCCGGTGGATCGTGCGGACACGGTGCTGCCGTTTCTGGTGAATTCGAACTTCTGCTGGTTCATGGCTGTCGGAGCCAGAAGGGCACATTCCAGTCCTTTTTTGTACCACTGCGGCATCTCCGTCTCATTTTTGCAGACTTCACTGATTCTCTTTATCTTATGGAACTCTCCCTGAGTCTCGCCGTAGCCGAGGGCCAGCACGCACACCAGCTTCTCGCCGTTTCTGATGTCACATTTCTTCTTGGCGGCGCCTTTTCCGAAGGTCAGCGCCACCCAGCAGGTGTTAAGGCCGAGCATCTGCGCCTGCAGGGCGATCTTTTCGCCGTAATAGCCGATTCTCTCGTCCAGATCAGCGGCTTTCGGGCCAACGAGAGCGATATAATTCTGCACATTATGAAACTTTCCGTAGTGGGCAAGAAATGTATTGAATGCGTCGGCGTCGTCTGTGACAAGCTGCATATGCAGCCCGCCTTCTTTGTTGCAGGCGTCGATGGCCGCCGACAGTTCCTGCCGGATGTCCTCCGGAATCTTCCTGGAAATGTAGCTTCGCACAGAATGTCTTTTTTTCACTGCTTCTAATATTGTCATCCCGATTATCCCTCCTTAAATCCGGACCAGTGATACAAAAATCGGACAGACTGATACTTGCAGCCTGCCCGGTCGTTCTTTCAGATTATCTTACTCTTCTTCCCAGTTGTGGTATACTGCCTGCACGTCGTCGTCCTCGTCCAGCAGGTCAAGGATATGGTTCAGGTTCTTGATATCGTCTTCG
Organism: Eubacterium sp. An3; assembly: GCF_002159465.1. Taxonomy (NCBI): domain Bacteria; kingdom Bacillati; phylum Bacillota; class Clostridia; order Eubacteriales; family Eubacteriaceae; genus Eubacterium; species Eubacterium sp. An3. Next base: position 94,179 of record NZ_NFIR01000011.1, on the reverse strand, counting down.
CTGGTCAGTTTCACGTAGTTATCCGGAATCATGGTAACTTCCGCGGAAGCCATCGGAACGTTCTCTTTCTCGAGAGCTTCACGGACTTCACCGAAGGAATCCGGATCGGTTGTGATCTCGTAGCTGTCCTCTTCTTCCACGAAGTCTTCTGCTCCGGCGTCAAGGGCCAGCATCATGAACTCATCGGCATCGGTCTCGTATTCTTCTTTGGACACGATAATCTGTCCCTTTTTCTGGAACATGAAGGACACGCAGCCGCTGGTTCCGATATTGCCTTTTCCTTTGGAGAAAGCGGCGCGGACGTTGGCAGCAGTACGGTTCTTGTTGTCAGTCAGTGTCTCCACGATAATGGCGATACCGCTCGGACCGTAGCCTTCGTAGGTATTCTGCACGTAGTTGACGGATTCAGCGTCGCCGGCTGCCTTTTTGATACCACGCTCGATGGTGTCGTTCGGCATGTTGTTGGATTTTGCCTTGGCGATAACGTCACGGAGCTTGCTGTTGTTGGCCGGGTCCGGTCCGCCCTCTTTTACTGCTACCGCAATCTCACGACCGATGACGGTAAAAATCTTACCCTTAGCCGCATCGTTCTTCTCTTTTTTATGCTTAATATTAGCAAATTTGGAATGTCCAGACATTTTTTATCTCCTCGCTTCTCTATAATATGTATCTTTCTCACATTTTCCCCAGAACATGGGAAATGTGTCACTTCCCTGCCTTTTCCTCTCATCCGCCTGATATATGCGGCACTCCCGGAAAACGGCATACTTTATAAAGTGTATCACCGTTTCACCCAAGCGTCAAGCGTTTGGCCCAATGAAATTCAGCCCCAATATTGGCCCGATGAAATTCAGCCAAGAATTCCCGACTGCCGGATGCTCTCGATAGCTTCCTTAATCTGCTCCGGCGGCAGCACCAGGGCAAAACGGACATGGCCCTCGCCGAGGCTTCCGAAGCTGCTGCCCGGCGTACAGATGACGCCTGTCCGCTCCATCAGTTCCATCACAAATGCATTGGAATCGGTGTAGCCTTCCGGCAGCGGTCCCCAGGCAAACATGGTTCCCTCACTGTCCGGGATATTCCAGCCGATGGCACGCAGACCTCCGCAGAGTGCGTCTCTTCTCTCCTGATATTTCCGGCACTGCTCCTTAACAACGGCGTCGTCGGTGGAGAGCGCCGCGATGGCTCCCATCTGTACCGGCAGGAAAATGCCGTAATCAATCTGAGAGCGGAACCGTTTAAACAGAGCGATCACGTCGGGATTTCCGATCACGAAGGACATTCTCGCCCCGGTATAATTATAGCTTTTGGACAGAGAATAAAATTCCACGCCCACTTCCTTTGCTCCCGGGAAAGACAGGAAAGACTTTCCTTCTCTTCCGTCATAAATGATATCGGAATACGCGTTGTCATGAATGATCAGGATTTCATTTTCTCTGGCAAATGTAATCAGCTCCTCATAGAAGGAATCCGGCGCGGTCTTGCAGATCGGGTTGGCCGGGTAGGACACGACCATGACCTTGGCCGCCCTGCACACGTCTTCCGGAATCGCCGCCAGATCCGGCAGATAATCATTCTCCTCCGTCAGCGGATAGAGCCACTGACTGGCCTGTGCCACAAATGCTCCCGTATTAAAAATCGGATATCCCGGATTCGGCAGAAGCACCACGTCTCCCGGATTGATCAGCGGCAGGAAAATATGCGTCATTCCCTCCTGGGAACCGTAAACAGACATGATCTCATTCTTTGCAATATCTGTGTGATATCTGTGTTTATACCGGCGGATCACCGCTTCCAGAAGCTCGTCCCGGTCGCTCAGTGCATACCGGTAATTTTCCGGATGAAGACAGGCTTCGGAAACCGCCTTCATGATGTGCTCCTCCGGCTCAAAATCCGGAGTGCCCACGGAAAAATTATAGATTTTCCGTCCCTGGCTCTCCAGCTCTTTTCTTTTATCGTCAAGAATATTGAAGATTCCCTCCTCAAAATTCTTCATTTTATCGGCCGCTTCAAAAATCATATGTATCTCCTCTCCTTCCTCTTTGTGTGACAGTAAACCATAGGTCGTTCCCTATGTAATCAGCTCCAGGCTGATCTTAAGCGCTCGGTCCACCCGGTGCAGCGTCTTTGCATCCAGATGACAGACCTTTTCTTTCAGCCGCTGTTTGTCAATGGTACGGATCTGTTCCAGCAGGATCACCGAATCCTTGCTGATGTCACATTCCGCAGCGGAAAGCTCCACATGAGTGGGCAGCTTCGCCTTGTTCATGCGGCTGGTGATGGCCGCGCAGATGACCGTCGGACTGTGACGGTTGCCGGCGTCATTCTGAATAATGAGCACCGGACGAACACCGCCCTGCTCGGAACCGACCACCGGCCGAAGATCCGCATAATAAATATCGCCTCTTTTTATCATCAATTCTACTCACTCCATTTTTACTTCTTCAATCTGTATTTCATGCATCGTTCCAAAAATATTTATCACGTTGACATCTGTTCTCTCTGATAAATCCTTCCCGTATGCTAATTGAAGTATTTCCCAAAAATGTCATGAGTATTCTGTTTTCGTGAGTATTCTTTAACTCCTGCGTCCTCCGTTACCGGATGACCGCATTCAGATGCCGGATCAGATCCCCGGCCATGAGTCCGTAGTATCCTTTCTCCCGGGCCGCTTCATCTCCCGCCAGTCCATGACAGTATACGCCCAGCCGGGCTGCCTCCAGGGCGGAAAGTCCTCCTGCCAGCAGACCGCAGATGATGCCGGTGAGCACGTCTCCGCTGCCTCCCGTCGACATACCGTTGTTACCGCTCATATTAATATATGTGGGAGCGCTGCCGTCAGACACAATGGTCCGGGCATCTTTCAGCACAAAAATATGACGCTGGTCAGCGTCTTCCTTCGCTGTTCCCATAAGATCATTCTTGATGTCCGCCACCGTCCTGCCCGTGAGCCGCTCCATTTCCTTAAGATGCGGCGTAAGAATCATCGGCGCGCCATAAGAATGGTAAAGCTCTCGTTCCTCTTTTTGCAATGCCGCCAATGTATTGATGCCGTCGGCGTCAATGACCAGCGGACAGCACCCCTGCGCCAGCACCGCAGACAGCAGCCGTCCGGTCAGTGCATTCTGCCCAAGTCCCGGCCCGATGCCCACCACACTGGCCCAGGCGAGGGCCTCCGGCAGCTTTTCCAAAGCTTCCTCTTCTGTCCGGTAGGTGGTCATAATGGCCTCAGGCACCCGGCTCTGGAGAATCTCCCGGTTCTCTTCACAGGTAAAGATCCGTACCAGGCCGCTGCCTGTCCGGTAAGCGGCAGACGCCGACAGACAGGCGGCTCCCGCCATGTTCTTCGCCCCCACAATGAGGAGCACCTTTCCGTATGTGCCTTTATTAGACCACGGGTGCCTCTTCGGAAGCCGGCACAGATCTTCCCGTGTATATGTCACAGTCTCCGGGCTGACGGCGTCCACCGCCTGTATCGGAAAGCCGATGTCCTTCACCACCACTTCCCCTGCCAGTGAAGCGCCGGGGTAAAGCGCCAGGCCTACTTTATTCAGGCCAAAAGTGATAGTCATATCTGCCTGAAAGCCATATCCCAGGATTCGTCCGCTGGATGCGTCCACGCCGGAAGGAATATCCACCGCGATCTTATATCCGTTCCGGCGGTTCACTTCTTCCAGCACTTCCCGCTGGATACCTGCCACCTCCCGCTTCACTCCCACGCCGAACACCGCGTCTACCCACAGGTCGCTGTCGGTCTCCGGCAAAGCTTCCAGGAAACATACGCCCAGATTCTCGAGAATCTTTCGCTGAATCTGATAAGATTCCGACGCCCGGCGGACACCGCCGATCTCAAAAATGCACACGTCATAGCCTATAGCGAGAAGCAGCCGTCCCAGCGCCAGCCCGTCTCCTCCGTTATTGCCCCGCTCCGCGATAATGGTGACGGACGCCGGAGCCGGAAAGCGTCGGACGATCTCTTCTTCCATGGCAAGAGCCGCCCTCTCCATAAGCACAATGCCCGGAATCCCCATGGTTTCAATACTATATGCGTCGATGCGCTGCATCTCATCTCCTGAACCTATATACTGCATAGTTTCCCTCCTCACACTATTGCCGCGGCGCACAAGCCGCTCTTATCCACATCCTTCATCTGCCTATAAAAAAGAAAGATGAAAAACCTCAGTCCTTCATCTTTCTGCCTGCTATTCATTTATGCTATGAATACGATAGGAAAGTGTCATAATACTTTCTGACAAATGCACATTTTCGACGATGACGTCCTCTGGTAAATTCAAATCCACCGGCGCAAAATTCCAAAACGCCTTCACACCCAGCTCAACCAGTTCTCTGGCTATCTTCGGCGCTTTGCTCCTTGGCAGAGTCAGTGCGGCGATCCGTACTTCATGTTTCGAAAGGAAATCCTCCAGCATGTCAATATCATAGACTTCCACGCCGCGCACGGTCATTCCCACCAGGCGGGGATTCACATCAAAAAGACCGATAATCTTAAAACTATTCTCTTCAAATTCCTGATTATTAGCCAGAGCTTGTCCTAAATTACCGGCACCCAGAATAATTACATTATTCGTTTTGTCAAGGCCAAGTATTTTCCCCATCTCATTATAGAGAAATTCCACATTATATCCATATCCCTGCTGACCAAATCCTCCAAAATTATTCAGGTCCTGTCGAATCTGTGAAGCGGTCACATTCATCTTCTGGCTCAGTTCTTTTGAGGAAATACGGACAACATCATTTTTCAATAAATCGCCGAGATACCGGTAATACCTTGGCAACCTCTTGATAACAGCAGGTGAAATCACTTTTTCATTGGCTGATCTCGCATTCACTTTCTTGTCTTCCATAGAATCCTTCCTTTGACAAAACTTTCGCATTCTATTTATTACACAGCAAATCAATTATACTCAGATTTTATTCATTTGTCAAACCAGTTTTTTCCCTTCCCTTATTTTTTCTTTCATGATAAAATAGCCAATGTTTGGTTTTTCGCCTTTTTCGCAGATTATAATAAGGAAGAGTTTTATCCTTTTTTCTGCGCGGACTGCACTTTTGTAAAAGATAAATATTTCACATTTTCTCTGAAAATTACGCTTTTAAAAATAAAACACACTGCATATACGGAGGTTTTTTATGATTTTAGCATGTCAAAAGATAACAAAAGCCTTTGGCGGCGATACAATTTTGAATAATATAAATTTTCTGATCAACGAGGGAGAAAAGGCCGCCCTGATCGGCATCAACGGCGCCGGAAAAACAACTCTTCTTAAAATCATCACCGGTGAGTATGAGGCGGACGGCGGCGAAGTGGTGCTGCAAAAGGGCGCTACCATGGGGTATCTGTCCCAGGTCATCGACGTGACTTCCCGCCGCACCATCTACGAAGAGATGCTGGACGCCAAAAAAGAGATCATCGACATGGAACAGAATATCCGCACTCTGGAACAGTCCATCAGCCGGCTTTCCGGAGAGGAACTGGAAAATGCCATGGAAAACTATTCCCGCCTGACAGAGCGTTTTGAAAAGGCTAACGGCTACGCCTGGAAAAGCGAGATCAACGGCGTCCTTAAAGGTCTCGGTTTCACCGAAGAAGAGTTCGATACTCCCATCCATACACTTTCCGGAGGACAGAAAACCCGTGTGGCTCTGAGCCGGATTCTTCTGACTCAGCCGGATATCATTCTTCTGGACGAGCCAACCAACCACCTGGACATGGACGCTATCCGCTGGCTGGAGACTTTCCTTGGCAACTACCGGGGCGCTGTACTCATCGTCTCCCACGACCGTTATTTTCTGGACCGGGTAGTTTCCAAGGTCATCGAGATCGAGGCCGGCGACAGCCAGACTTTCCTCGGCAATTACAGCCAGTATGCGGAGAAAAAGAAGGCGCAGCGGGACGCCCAGATGAAGCTTTACCTGAACCAGCAGCAGGAGATCAAACACCAGGAGGAAGTTATCACCAAACTGCGCTCCTTCAACCGTGAGAAATCCATCCGCCGCGCCGAGAGCCGGGAAAAAATGCTCGACAAAATGGAGCGGGTTGACAAGCCGGTGGTACTCAACAGCCGGATGCGCATTGCCCTGGAGCCGGAAGTGATGAGCGGCAACGATGTGCTCACCATCGAAAATCTCTCCAAATCCTTCGAGAACAAGCCGCTCTTCCGCAACCTGAATCTCTCCATCCAGCGTGGCGAGGTCGTCGGACTTCTGGGCGCCAACGGCACTGGAAAGACCACGCTCCTAAAGATCATCAACCGACACCTGCGTCCGGACGGCGGTAAGATTCATTACGGTGCGAAAGTATCCATCGGCTACTATGACCAGGAACAGCACGTGTTAAATGACGAGAAAACGATCTTCGACGAGATTTCCGACGCCTACCCGAAACTGACCAACACCCGCATCCGAAATGTGCTGGCTGCCTTCCTCTTTACCGGAGACCGGGTATTTCAGCAGATTGGGACGCTGAGCGGCGGCGAGAAGGGCCGGGTCTCTCTGGCTAAGCTGATGCTGTCAAACGCCAACTTCCTGATCCTCGACGAGCCGACCAACCACCTGGACATCCAGTCAAGAGAGATCCTGGAGGACGCCATCAACGCCTATGAGGGCACGGTTTTCTACGTGTCCCATGACCGGTACTTTATCAATCAGACTGCCACCCGAATCCTTGACCTGTCACCAGAGGGCATCGTCAACTACAAAGGTAATTACACCTACTATCTGGAACAGAAGGAAGCGGGAAACATTGCCGCGGACAGCGAGTCTGTGGCCAATCTGTCCACGGCAGAGACCACACCTGCCACATCCTCTTCCTCCAAAGAAGACTGGAAGAAATCCCGTGAGGAAGCTGCCAGACAGCGGAAGCGCGCCAACGAACTGAAAAAAACTGAGGCGGAAATCAGCCGCCTGGAAGAAGAAAATGAAGAGATCAAAAATGAGATGAACAATCCGGAGATTGCCAGCAACGTAAGCCGCCTCATGGAACTCTCCACCAAATACGAGGAGAACGAAGCAGCATTGCTGGAACTATATGATAAGTGGGAAGAATTGTCGGAAGACTAATGGGGATTTGTGAATCTTCAAGTATACCACACAGGCTATTTCAGAGAAGGCTGTGTTCAGATACCTGGAAATTCACAAATATACAACGTGATAAAATAAATGTTTCTGGAAAAACAGATGATGTTCTGACTGTTCACAGATGAATTCGCCTGATTTGGCCTTCAGCCGAAGAGTCAGCCACAAGGGTACAGATGCTGTCGATCTGGAACAGGCATTTTTTGTAATCTGAGTGATGCAGTCAGACAGAGATTTGCGGCATGATATCTCAATAGAAAAACACAGCGGGAAAGGTCGGCGACGACTGTGAGCGCAGGCGTCATGGAAAAGTTATCATGTATATTTCCGTAATCAGCCTGCCGAGGTGGAGGAGAAGAGCTTCCCGTCTGCGTTTTTTTATGGTGTGTACAGCATCGCAAATCTCGTCTGCTCATACATCCTCTGATAATCTCAAAACTCACAGTTCCAATCGACAAATCACTATTTCTTTACTTCCACCTTCTGTCCCAGCTTGCTTTCGGTGCCAGCCAGCAGGCGCTTGATATTGGCCCGGTGGCGGTAGATGGCAAATCCGGCGTAAAGAACGATCAGCACAAATAAATCCCATCGTCCCGGATAGAAGATAAGAATTTCTGCGATGAGCGCTGCCGAGAGCAGCGTGGACGCCAGAGAAACGTATCTTGTAGCAGCCACGACCACCACAAAAATCACCAGACAGCAAAGTCCCATTCTCCAGTCAAATCCCATCATGACTGCCGCTGAAGTGGCGATTCCCTTTCCTCCTTTAAAATGAAGGAAGAACGGGAAATCATGACCGAGAACCACTGCAAATCCCAGAACAAGCTGCAAAAGCTCTGAATTCAAATCCGGCACTGCCGGTCCGATGACCAGCTTCACGATGAGGACCGGAATCATACCCTTTAACGCATCCCCGAGAAATGTGATCAGCGCGCGGCTTTTGCCCAGAGTACGAAGCACATTGGTCGTCCCCGCGTTGCCGCTGCCGTACTGCCGGATATCCAGTCCGCAGATTCTGCCGACAAAATATCCGGTCTGGATACATCCCAAAAAATAACCCACAATAATAGCTGCTATAAAATACCCAATATGCCCTGTCATTATTTCTCCTTTCTTTCCCGGTAGATGAATTTGATTGGCGTTCCCCGGAAACCAAAAGTAGTACGAATCTGATTCTCAATGTACCTTGTATAGGAAAAATGCGTCAGATCCTTGTCGTTGATAAACATCACGAAGGTAGGCGGCTTCACCGAAACCTGCGTGATATAGTAAATACGGAGTCTCTTGCCCTTATCGGAAGGCGGCTGTTTCATGGCCATGGCCTCCGTGAGGATCTCATTTAACACGCCGGTCTGTACCCGAAGCGCACAGTTGGCGATAACCGCGTCAATGAGGTCAAAGAGCTTCGGAAGACGCTGCCCGGTCTTAGCCGACAGGAAAATAAGCTCCGCATACGGCATGTAGGAAAGCTTCTCCCAGATCTTCTCCGTAAACTCTTTCATGGTATGATTGTCCTTCTCGATCAGGTCCCATTTATTGACGGCAATGATCATACCTTTGCCGCGCTCGTGAGCGATACCTGCGATCTTCGCATCCTGCTCGGTGATGCCTTCCTCCGCGTCGATGATGAGCACTGCCACATCACAGCGCTCCACCGCGGTGACGGTACGGATGATACTGTATCGTTCCAGTTCTTCCTTTACCTTGCTCTTTCTGCGCAGACCCGCCGTGTCGATGAACACATACTCCTGTCCGTTTCTCGTCACGGTCGTGTCAATGGCATCTCTGGTTGTTCCGGCAATCGGGGAGACGATCACTCTGTCCTCGCCCAGCAGCTTGTTAATAATAGAAGACTTGCCGGCGTTCGGCTTACCAATAACGGCGATCTTCGGCCGCTCATCCTCTTCCTCCTCCGCTGCCGCGTCAGGAAAATGCTTCACCACCTCGTCAAGCATATCGCCAAGTCCCATTTTGCCCGCCGCAGAGATCGGAATCGGATCGCCGAGACCCAGGTTATAAAACTCATACACATCCGGCATGAACTTCTCAAAACTGTCCACTTTATTGACGATCAAAAGTACCGGACGTCCGGAACGCCGGAGCATATCCGCCACCTTGAAATCCGCATCCACAAGTCCCTGCCGTACATCGGTCAGGAACAAGATCACGTCGGCGGTCATAATAGCTGTCTCCGCCTGTTCCCGCATCTGGGAAAGAATGATATCTTTGGATTCCGGCTCAATGCCTCCCGTGTCGATCAGCGTAAACTGATAATTCAGCCAGGAAACATCAGCATAAATCCGGTCTCTGGTTACTCCGGGGGTATCTTCTACGATGGAAATCCTGCTTCCCGCCAGCGCATTGAATAATGTGGACTTGCCCACGTTGGGACGGCCCACCACTGCTACAACTGGTTTACTCATGTCTTACCTCCATTTTCCTATATTGGCCGTCTTCACAGCCCTTTTACATACTGATTATTTTATTTACAAAATCTTGTCCTTCTGATTGTATAATATTCACCGGCACTTGTAAAGCTTCGGAAAGCTCCGAAAGGCTCATATCATCAAGAAAAATGTCCTCATCGGCTTTCAGCACATTGCACGGAAGGAGAAGCTCGTCCCCCAGTTCCCGGCCGGCAAGCTGCTTTCTGATGTCCTGTCCGGTGAGAAGTCCCGTGACGGTGATCTGCTCGCCAAAAAATGTATTCTCAATGCAGTATACATGTATATGCACGTTCGGATACTTTTCCATCACCTGCGCGGCCAGCTTTTCGATGGTCGGATACGCAAGCTTCGCCGTGGCGACGGACACTGTTTTCTCCCGGTCATCTCCGGCAAGCTGCGTGAGGCTTTCCTCCACCTCGGAGATGAGCAGGCGCATCATGCCGACGCCGTTTTCCAGCTGCCCGAAGCCCTCGTAGTAATCCACAGGAGGAAACTCCTCCCCTGCCAGAATGAACCACTCATCGCTGGCGTGAACGAAGGACGTGCCGTTTTCTTCCAGAAAATGTTTCTGCCAGCCCTGGATCTGGGCAAGCACTTTTCCGGCGTCCTCCCGTGTGAAGGCGTCAAGCTTCGGAAGATCATCCCGGTACTTTGTCAGCCCCACCGGAACCACGGAAAGGCTCTCCATATATGGAAGAAACTCTCCCAGCTCCCGGATGGTCCTATCCAGTTCCTCTCCGTCGTTGATTCCTTTGCAGAGCACCACCTGGCTGTTCATGGGAATACCCGCCTCAGAAAAGCGGCGGATCTTTTCCAGCACATCTCCCGCAAAACGATTGTGAAGCATCCGGCAGCGAAGCTCCGGATTGGTGGTGTGAACAGAAATATTGATGGGAGCCAGATGATAGCGGATGACCCGCTCCACATCCTTTTCCTTCATGTTGGTGAGAGTGATATAATTGCCCTGCAGAAAGGACAGCCGCGAATCGTCGTCCTTAAAATACAGGGTATCTCTCATCCCCGGCGGCATCTGATCAATAAAGCAGAACATACATTTATTGCAGCAGGAATTATATTCATCCATCAGGAAGGATTCAAAGGCAAGACCCAGGTCTTCTTCTTCCTCTTTCTCTATCTCGAGCGTACATTCCTCATCGTCTCTGGTCAGAACTTCCACACTCAAAAATTCTTCTTCTATATAATATTGATAATCAAAAAAATCTTCTATCTCATGACCGTTGATGGCCCCGATCCGGTCCCCCGGCTCCAGTCCGCATTCCTCCGCAATGCTTCCCGGCTCCACCCCGGTGATAAGATGCCATTGTTTTTTCATAGTCGTTCTCCCTGCATTTTTATTCTGTTTCGGCGTCCAAACACATAAAACATCCCATATTTCCCCGCTTCCCGTGGCTGGCTCTGTGGGAAAAGAGCTTGTCATGGTTGCAGCAGGTGCAAAGATCGGTGACATCCAGATGTTCCGGCAGGATTCCCGCCTCCGTGAGAATGATCCGATTGGCTTCCCACAGATCAAGCTGATATTTACCCTGCCCTTTCTCATCAAAAAGCAGCGGAAACTGTTCCGGCCGGAATGCTTCCCGGAACGCCTGTGCCACATCCTCACTGACCTCATAACATTTCCTGCAGATGGACGGCCCGACAGCCGCGATGATATTCTCCGCCCGGCTGCCGTATTCCTTTTCCATGAAATGTACCATCTTCGCCCCGATGCGGGCGGCAGTTCCCCGCCATCCGGAATGAGCCATGGCTACAACTTTCTTTTGCGGATCATAAAATAACAGCGGCACACAGTCCGCGTAAGAGGTATAAAGCGGAACGTCCGCTTCATCGGTGGCAAGGCCGTCGATGCCAGGCGCCGTCTCCTTTGTAATACCCTCACCCCTGTTTGCCGCTGTCACTTTCCGAATCTTTGTCTCATGAACCTGCGCGGAAAACACAAGCTGTTCCTCCCGGAATCCGATGGCGTCCGCAATCCGGCGAAAGTTCTCCCGGACATTTTCTTCCCTGTCTCCTCTGGTAAAGGACAGATTCATAGTTCCCAGATACCCTTTGCTGACGCCTCCCATGCGGGTGGAAAATCCATGACGCACACCGGCGGCCGCCAGCTTTGGAAAGGTCAGATACACCACGCCATTTTTCTCGTTGATAATAGTTGAATGATTCTTATTGGCATAATTCCACTCCATGATTATCTCCTCATTCTTTTTCGCTATGTCTTCCGCTCCGTTACAGACTCTTCACATTCCCTGATACTCGAAGGCATTTTTTATCCAGCGGCAATAATATCCGCCGACAGTCTCCACGACCTCCACCACATCAAACCGCACCGGCTGACAGTCGTCCAGCCGGCGCTCCATGCGGAAATGATCGTACACCCGGCAGATTTTCCGCTGTTTCCTTACGTCCACAGCCTCGCAGGGATATCCCTGCCGGCCGCTTGTCCGTGTTTTTACTTCCACGATGAGCAGCGTATTTCCTGCTTGACCGATCAGGTCAATCTCACCCCACCGGCACTGATAATTATGTACCAGAATACGCACTCCCTGTTTTTTCAGAAAAGATGCCGCCGCGGTCTCTCCAGCGCGTCCCTGCTCTTTTCTGTTTTTCATTTATGCTCCTTTTTTGCAGCGTCCCCTCGCATGCATACTGCTAAATATTTTTTCAATTTTCTTACAGGATCGACTTCAGAAAACTTCTCCGATGCAGTGGGCAAGGTCCCATCCGGTGCAGCGCTTCGATATGTTCCTTTGAGCCGTAACCTTTATTGGACGCAAATCCGTAACCCGGATACATTTTATCATATTCTTCCATCATCCTGTCTCTATATACCTTTGCCACGATACTGGCCGCGCCGATGGAAATACTTCTGGCGTCGCCCTTTACAATGGCCACCTGCGGAATATCCACAGCCGGGATGGTCACCGCATCGTTTAACAGAAGAGACGGTTCCACAGACAGCGAGGCGATGGCCTTTCGCATAGCCTCGTAAGTGGCCTGCAGGATATTGATCTCATCAATCCTGTCCTGAGTGGACAGCCCGATGCCGACGGCAAGGGCCTTCTCCTGAATCTCCGCGGAGAGCTCCTCCCGCTTTTTGGCGGAAAGTTTCTTGGAATCATTGATATAGAGAATCCGGCAGTCTTTCGGCAGGATGACTGCTCCTGCCACCACCGGTCCCGCGAGAGGTCCTCTTCCCACCTCGTCGACACCGCAGATATAGGAGTAATCGCTGTACTTTTTCTCGAAAGAGCAAAGCTCCTCAATACGCACAAGCTCCGCCTCATACTTTTTCATCCGATTCTCCTGCGTCTTCAGAAAGTCCTGCACGCCCTTTCGGCTGTCATCCCGGTACAGATCCATGTACTCCGGAAGCTTCTCCGGAGGAATCTGTTTGAATTCTTCTTTTATCTCTCGTATGCTTTTTACAGCCATGAATCTTCCTCTTTTTATACGTACTGTAAGCCGAACCCTAATCCACCGTCCCGAATTCAGATAGCGGCCAGATCCGTATCCAGACCTTTCCGATGATCTCGGAACGGTGCACTGTTCCTACCGCCTCGTAACGGCTGTCGTAGCTTACCGGCCGGTTATCTCCCAGACAGAAATACTCGTCTTCTCCCAGGGTCAGCGGCTCCTCAGCGATACCCGGCTCCTCAATGTAGTCCGTGATGCCGTATACGTCATCGGTCAGCTCCTCACCGTTTATATAAACCTTTCCGTCTATAATCTGCACAGTCTCTCCCGGCAGGCCGATCACTCTCTTGATAAAATACTGCTCGCCTTCTTCTTCCGGTCCCGGGAAAATCACAATATCAAATCTTTTCGGATCAGAAAAATGATAGGATATCTTATCCATGATCAGATTTTCACCGTGAGCCAGAGTTGGGTCCATAGAATGTCCGTTTACCACGGTTCTTTGTCCAACATACCGCAGAACCAGAAATACAACAAGACAAATCACCGCCACATAAGCGATCGTACCCAGAATGTCTTTCATGATATTTTTCTTTTTGCCCTCCACCGGGTCATGTTTCTTTCTTGTGTCTGAAACCTCACTCTGCTGCTTTTCTTCCATCTTTCATTCCTCCCATCAGACTGTTTCCGTAAAATCCGCCGGACGCTCCAAAGATATCTGCCCCAGCCGCAGGGAACGGTAGTCATCAAGAACAAGAAGTCCTGCTTTCTCCACATCCACCTGGCTGCCTTTCATAAGACAGCCCCGGATCTCCGCAATCTTTGAGAGAATCTCCACAACATCTCCTTCTTCCCCGACACCGTAGCGTTCTTTTATAACTCCCGGATACTGTGCGCATAAAAACTGCAGCAGTTCCGTCGTCAGTTCTGTGGTGTTTAATATCTCTTCCTTGATGGAACCAATCCACGCCAGACGGAGACCAACTGCCTGATCCTCAAACTTAGGCCATAAAATCCCCGGCGTATCCAGCAATTCTACGTTCTTATTAATTTTAATCCACTGCTTGCCTTTTGTCACGCCCGGCTTATTTCCGGTTTTTGCACAGGCTTTTCCCGCAAATGAATTGATGAAAGTGGATTTGCCCACGTTGGGAATTCCCGCAACCATGGCCCGTACCGGCCGATTAAGGATGCCCCTCTTTCTGTCCCGCTCTTTTTTCTCGCGGCACGCTTCTTCCACCAGCTTCTTCACTTCCTTGATTCCGGCGCCTTTCTGCGAATTAACCTTTGCCACAAAGAAACCTTTCTCTTTATAATACTCTTCCCATTCCTTTGTCACCTGAGCGTCCGCCATATCCACCTTATTTAAAATGATCAGTCTGGATTTATTTCTTGCCAGCTCATCAATATCCGGATTCTTACTGCTGTAAGGCACTCTGGCGTCCACCAGTTCCACCATCAGATCAATGAGCTTAATATTCTCCTGCATCATTCGCCGGGCCTTAGTCATATGTCCCGGATACCATTGAAAATGCATATCATCCTCCATTTTTCCCGGCTGGCTCTGCGCGAAACATTTGACCGAGCCGTTTTTTCAGATTATTTGCCGCTGCCAATTCTTCCTGCTATTTTACCGACAAATTGTGTTCTTTTTATATTTCCGATATTCGCCACCCTGGAATCCTCACTGTTATTGCAGTTGTCTCCCATGACAAAATATTCATCTTCACCAAGTTCCACTTCGTAAGCCGCCAGTCCCGCAGACAGAATCTCTTCCTCGAAGGAATAATCCAGCGCCTCACCGTCAATCAGTATCTCTCCCCCGGTGATCTGCACGGTCTCACCCGGCAGTCCGATCACTCTCTTTACCGTATAATGAACGGCAGTTCCGTTTTCAATCTCCAGCAGTACCGGATCATAGCGCCCCGGATCGCCGATGCGATAACTGAGCTTATTTACCAGCAGCGTATCCCCCTCATAATAGGTAGGCTGCATGGACTCACCATGTACCGTCACTGTCTGAAAACAGAACTGGATGATCACAAAGGCCAGCAGAATCACTGCCGCAATCTCACCGACCCACAGACCAATCCTGCGAATCATACGGTCTCTTCTTTCCTTGTATCGATAGTTTTTTACTGCCATAACAAAATCTCCATATGGTAAAACAGGGCAAGTATAAATACTCGCCCCTGTCTCATCCTCTGATACTATTTAACTAACTCTTTAACCTTAGCCTTCTTACCGATTCTGTCACGTAAGTAGTAAAGTTTTGCTCTTCTTACTTTACCTTTTCTGATTACTTCAATCTTTGTAACGATTGGAGAATGTACAGGCCAGGTCTTCTCAACACCGATGCCGTTAGAGAACTTTCTTACAGTAAATGTCTCTTTTGCTCCGCCGTTCTGTCTTTTGATAACAGTACCTTCGAATACCTGAATTCTTTCACGGGTTCCCTCAACTACCTTTGCGGAAACGCGTACAGTGTCTCCAACACGGAAGCTGTCTACTTCTGGTTTTAACTGTGCATCTTCAATGCTTTTGATAATGTCTTTCATGTGTGACCTCCTATATAATCTTGGTGTTCTTAATACCTTTGTGTAACAGCGGACCACCTTTTTTCACAACTATAAGATAATAGCATGAATTCATCCTTCATGCAAGAACTTTTTCGCGATCTTTTCGCTTTTCTTTTCATTTTGTAGTAATGATTCGGCCGTGCGCCCAAAGAAAGTTCCCGGAATATCATGGTGTGGCTTTCTACTTATCTTTTGTCCAGCCGAGAGTCCGCAGATATTCTACGTCTTTCTCTGTAAGTTCCGCCGTCTCAAGAAGATCCGGGCGGCGCTCCAGCGTCCGCTTCAGCGACTGTTCCCGCCGCCAGCGGTCTATATTGCCGTGATGGCCGGACAAAAGCACGTCCGGCACCCGACTTCCCCGGTACTCCACCGGACGGGTATAGTGAGGATGTTCCAGCAGATTGTCATGAAAAGATTCAAACTCCGCAGAATCCTCGTTATTGAGCACGCCCGGCACCAGACGGGAAATGGCGTCCATCATCACAAGAGCCGGAAGTTCTCCGCCGGTGAGCACATAATCACCGATGGAAACATAATCCGTTACGATTTCTTCGAGAATCCGCTCATCCACGCCTTCATAATGACCGCAGAGAAACACAAGTTCCTCTTCCTTTGCCAGTTCCTCCGCCATGGACTGATTAAAAACGCTGCCCTGCGGGGTAACATAAATCACCCGCGGTCGCTTTTCCATATCCTTCACGATGTCCTCGTAAGCAAGAGCGATAGGCTCCGGCTGCATGACCATGCCGGCTCCCCCGCCATAAGGATAATCGTCCACATGTTTGTGCTTGTCTTTGGAATAATCCCGGATATTCACCGCATTTAGCCGGATGCGGCCGCTCGCAAGAGCTCTTCCGGTGACACTGGTATTCAGTCCATCCCTGATCATATCCGGAAACAACGTAAGAACATGAAATATCATCAGTCTGCCAGCCCCTTCATCAAATGTACAAGAATGATGCCTTCCTCCATATCCACATCAAGGATACACTCTTTGATGGCCGGAAGAAGAATTCGGCCGCCGTCCTCAGTCAGTACCTCATACACATCATTGGCTCCTGTCTCAATGACATTTTCCAGCTTTCCGATGGTAACGCCGCTGTCATCGATAATGGTAAGTCCCAGCAGATCCGCCACGAAATACTCGTCCTCCTCCAGCTCCACGGCATTATCTCTGGTAACCAGAAGCGGGCAGCGCTTATATTTCTCTACTTCATTGATGTCATCAAGTCCTTCAAATTTAACAAAAACAAATTTTTTAAAAAATTTGCAATATTCCACCTTTAATTCCAGCAGCTCGTCTCCCGTATCCAGCAAAACTTCTTCTAAATCAAGAAAACGCTCTTTATCATCTGTCGTAGGGAAAACCTTCACTTCTCCCTTAAGTCCGTGGGTCCCTGTAATGACGCCCACCTGTAATAAGTCTTCCATTGAAAATACTCCTGTATGTCCTGCTCATCTTCTCGTTTTATGAAAAAACTGCTACCCGTCAGACAGGTAACAGTTTCATGCCAATTATGAATAACTGTGATTCGTTCTCCGCCATAAATAGCTGGAACTCCTCTTATTTTACTGAGCGATATCCACTATCACTTTTTTATCCTCCCGGGAAGCCGCCGCTTTCACAACAGTACGCATCGCTCTCGCAATCCGTCCCTGTTTTCCGATTACTTTACCCATATCATCCGGAGCCACATGAAGCTCAAGAATGATGGAATGGTCGGTTTCCTTTTCTGTGACAACGACCTCTTCCGGATGGTCCACCAGAGATACTGCAATTACTTTCACTAACTCTTTCATTACATAAGCCCCCAGTTATTATTTTTCAATACCGGCATTCTTTAATAATCTTGCAACTGTATCTGTTGGCTGAGCGCCTTTGTTAAGCCATGCCTTTGCAGCTTCCTCATCAAATTTAACTACTGCAGGCTCCTGGTTTGGGTCATAGAAACCGATTTCATCGATGTTTCTTCCATCTCTTGGAGATCTTGCGTCTGCAACAACAACTCTATAGATAGGATTTCTCTTTTTACCCATTCTTTTTAATCTCATTTTTACTGCCATGTGATTTCACCTCTTTCATCTTTCTTATTCATCTATATGGAACCGATAATTCGGTATCCTGCATTTGCCTAAAATGGAAGCTTCATGCCTCCCAGATTAAATCCGCCTTTGCGGCGGCCGCCCTTGCCCATCATACCGTTCATCTGCTTCATCATCTTGCGGGACTGCTCAAACTGCTTGCACAGCTTGTTAACTTCCTGCAGACTGACGCCGGCGCCGTTTGCTATTCTTTTCTTGCGGGATGGGTTCAGAAGATTCGGATTGGACCTCTCTTCCGGCGTCATTGAATAGATGATTGCCTCAATGCGGTCCATCGCTTTGTCATCAATATCAATATTCTTTATCTGACTGCCGACACCCGGAATCATGGAAAGCAGATCTGCGATGCCTCCCATATTCTTCACCTGCTGCATCTGCGCAAGGAAATCATCAAAGCCAAACTCAGCCTTGCGCAGCTTTTTCTCGAGTTCTCTGGCGGACTCTTCATCCACCGCGTTCTGTGCCTTCTCAATGAGAGTAAGCACATCTCCCATGCCCAAAATACGGCTGGTCATACGGTCCGGGTAGAACTGCTGCAAATCTTCCAGCTTCTCACCCATACCTATATATAAAATCGGCTTGCCGGTCACGGCACGGATGGAGAGCGCCGCTCCGCCTCTCGTGTCGCCGTCCAGCTTCGTCAGGATCACTCCGTCGATGCCGACCTTATCTTCAAATGTCTTTGCCACGTTGACCGCATCCTGCCCTGTCATGGCGTCAACCACCAGAACGGTCTGGGTCACATCCACATTATCCTTGATGTTCTGCAGCTCTTCCATCATGGACTCATCCACATGAAGACGTCCTGCGGTATCCAGGATAACGATATTTCTGTTGTTCTCCCTGGCATACTCAATGGATGCTCTGGCGATGTCCACCGGATTCTTCTTGTCTCCCATGGAAAATACCGGAACTCCCTGCTTCTCGCCGTTGATCTCCAGCTGCTTGATGGCTGCCGGACGGTAAACGTCGCAGGCTACCAGAAGCGGGTTCTTGCCTTTTTTCTTGAGCTGTCCGGCTATCTTCGCCGCCGTTGTGGTCTTACCGGCACCCTGAAGACCCGCCATCAGATATACGGTAATCTCGTTGCCCGGCTTGATCACAAGCTCTGTCATCTCAGAACCCATGAGAGCTTCCATCTCTTCTTTTACAATCTTAATGACCATCTGCCCCGGATTCAGTCCCGTAAGTACGTCCTGTCCGACAGCGCGGTCCGTCACAGTCTTGATAAATGTCTTGACCACGCGGAAATTAACGTCCGCTTCCAGCAGGGCACGCTTGACTTCCTTCATGGCCTCCTTGACGTCGGCCTCTGTCAATCGTCCTTTGCTTCTTAAGTTCTTAAAGACATTCTGCAATTTATCTGTAAGGCTTTCAAATGCCATAGCGGCCTCCTGTCAATGCTGAAATCTGCTTAGTACTGATCTAATATCTCACTGGCGATATTCTTGATATCCGCAATGCGCTCCTGCATCTTTTCTCTGTCTTCACAGGAAGAAATCTCCTCAGCATACTGGTGGATAATTCCCACCATCTTCTTAACCTTGAGGAAATGCTCCACCAGGTGAAGCCTCTGTTCATAATCCGCAAGAATCTTCTCACACCGGCGGATCATATCATGTACTCCCTGCCTGCTGATGCCCCGAAGATCTGCGATCTCGGAAACAGACAGGTCATTCTGAATATGCTCGCCATATACTTCCTTTTGACTCTCCGTTAAAAGTTCGCCATAGAAATCAAACAGCAGAGCCTTCTCCACAATTCTGTCCAATGATTATCACCTCATGTAAAGTGTTTTCCCTTTACCGAACATGATTATAGGAGAAAGCTTCTGATTTGTCAAGTATTTTTCCTTGCAAAATTTATTTTTTTCAGCACTGAAAACAGGCGCCTGCTTTTATCAAAGCAGACGCCTGTTAGAAAGGGGAGGATATAAGTTTTTTCCTGACGACTGTCATATCCGATGTCCCCATCGGATATTATCATTATTACCCGTTTAGAAAAAAATATACGCCTCTCTGAAAAAATCTTAGTAATTTTCCGGTTTAACCTGGAAGTAGGACTGTGGATGATCGCATACAGGACAGACTTCCGGAGCTTTCTTTCCAATGCAGATATGTCCGCAGTTTGCACACTGCCAGATCACATCGTTGTCTTTGGAGAATACAACTTCTTTCTTTACGTTGTCAAGAAGTTTTAAATATCTTGCTTCATGCTCTTTCTCTACTGCTGCAACGCCGTCGAACTTATCAGCAATCTCATAGAAGCCTTCTTCTCTTGCTTCTTTCGCGAACTGTGCGTACATATCTGTCCATTCATAGTTCTCGCCGTCTGCTGCTGCCTGCAGATTCTCCATGGTAGAACGGATTGCGCCGCCTTCTAATAATTTGAACCACATTTTTGCATGTTCTCTCTCGTTGGCTGCTGTCTCAGCAAAAATATTTGCAATCTGTACATATCCGTCTTTTTTCGCTTTGCTGGAAAAATATGTGTATTTATTAGTAGCCTGAGACTCTCCAGCGAATGCAGTCATTAAATTCTGTTCTGTTTTTGTACCTTTTAAACTTGGCATGATATACCTCTCTTTCCTACTCTTATCGAGCAATTAAAAAATAGTAATAACTACTGATATTTATATTATTCCATTCTGACCTGCTTGTCAATAGCCGGAGCCGGATTATTTTCCGTGCATCCGACAGGGTCATCTTCCTTTAAGATTTTTATTTCTCGTCCCCGTCAGCGGATTCTTCTTCCTGCCCATTTTTCTTCACAATCCGATATACCAGCATGTAGGCATACAGCAGCACCGGAAAAACCAGTGTGACCACCAGAGAAGCCATAAAATACCGGCTCCCTGTCACAGCAAAATACAGGGTCAGGAGAACCAGCGCCACCAGGATAACCACCAGCAGCAAAGCACCGATTTGTTTTAATTTATGCATTTTCCTCTTCCTCCCTGTTTCTTAAATGCTCCAGATGCATTTTTATCTTCTTCTCATATCCATTTTCTGTCGGAATATAAAACCTCTCATCTCGAATTGCATCCGGCAGATACTGCTGCTTCACATAATGCTCCGGATAATCATGGGCATACCGATAGCCAATGCCGTGACCCAAATCCCTGGCTCCCCCATAATGGGCGTCTCTCAGGTACGGCGGGACCTGTCCGGTATCCGCCCTCTTTACCATCTCCTGCGCTTTGTCAATCGCCATGATACAGGCATTGCTCTTCGGCGCGCTTGCCACATAAGAGGCTGCCTGTGAAAGAATAATCCGCCCCTCCGGCAGCCCCACCCGCTCTACGGCGAGGGAGGCCGCAACGGCAACCTGCAGTGCCTGAGGATCTGCATTTCCCACATCCTCTGAAGCGCAGATCATAATTCTCCGGGCAATAAACTTCGGGTCTTCTCCCGCATCAAGCATCCGGGCAAGATAGAACACCGCCGCATCCGGATCCGTTCCCCTCATACTCTTGATAAAGGCAGAGATAACATCATAATGATTATCCCCGTTCTTATCATAGTTTAACGCCTTCCTCTGGATACATTCCTGCGCCACGTTCAGATCAATGACAATCTTTCCGTCCTCTCCCGGCTCCGTGGTCATAACGCCCAGCTCGACAGCATTTAAGGCTGCCCTTGCATCGCCTCCCGCCATCTCTGCGATAAAAGAAACCGCCTCTTCGGTAATCTCAGCGCCATACGCCCCCATTCCTCTTTCGTCATCCGTCACAGCAATCCGTATAAGTCCGGCAATATCCTTTCCCGACAAAGGTTCCAGATGGAAAATCTTTGATCGTGATAAAAGCGCGCTGTTCACCTCAAAATATGGATTCTCCGTAGTAGCACCGATCAGCACGATCGTCCCGTCCTCCACATAAGGCAGCAGATAATCCTGCTGCGCTTTGTTAAAACGATGAATCTCATCAATAAAAAGAATTGTCCGGTTTCCGTACATGCCAAATATATCTTTTGCCTGGCGTACCGCCTGCTCCATATCTTTCTTGCCGGATGTGGTCGCGTTCATCTGCACAAACTGCGCGCTGGTCGTGTTGGCGATCACCTTTGCCAGGGTGGTTTTTCCGGTTCCCGGAGGCCCGTAAAAAATCAGCGAACTGATCTTATCAGCTTTGATTGCCCGGTACAAAAGCCGGTCCTTCCCTATAATATGAGACTGTCCCACCATTTCATCCAGAGTTCGCGGACGCATCCGCACCGCCAGCGGAGACTCCTGTTTTTTTCTCTCCATCCGCATATAGTCAAATAAATCCATGTATATCGTACCTTTCTTTTTGTACATTTATATATCAGGGCGTCGTTCGCAATCCCGGACACAGGCTCTAATCACCCAAATCGCCGTCCACACTCTGATTCAGGCAGCGGATGATCGCATAACCGTCCTCCAGATCCAGACGACTGTAGCAGCCCTGCTCAAAGACAAAATTCCAGTAGCCTTCCGGCGGAAGCCCAAGGCTTACGGCAAGCAGATGTCCCAGCGTTCCTTTGTGAGCAACCAGCAGCACAGAAAACTCCCTGTCTTCTTTTTCAGACATTTTTTTCAAATCGAAAAAAAAGCTTTCCGTCCGTTTTCTAACATCAAGAAAGCTTTCACCGCCCGGAATCCGGTAGCCGGAGAAATCTCTGTTCCAGTCTGCCCATTCCTGCGGATATTTTTTGGTCAGCTCCTGATATGTCTGCCCTTCAAAAATACCAAAATTCTGTTCTGCAAGCCGATCATCCCTGTATATTTTTATCTCTTTTGTATATTCTGCCATGATGATCTCAGCGGTCTCAGCCGCCCGTATTAAAGGACTGATCACACTGCTTTGCAGCGGTATGTCCCGAAAGAACCTTCCCAGCTTCCCCGCCTGCTGTCTGCCGCAGGCGGAAAGCGGGATATCTGTCTGTCCGTAATAACAGCCCTTCCGATTTAATTCTGTCTCGCCATGGCGCACCAGATATATTCTCATTGTTGTATTCCTCTATAATCTACAGCATTTAATCTGCGGTATTCTCCACAGGCCGACGCTTTCCCGCAAGCCTGAACATCAATCCTCTGTCTTTACCACATGGGAAGCCTGAAGCCCCTTTTCACCTTCCACAAGATCGAACTCCACCTTGTTTCCTTCATCCAGGGATCTAAAACCTTCCATATCAAGTCCGGTATAATGTACAAAAATATCCTTTCCATTCTCGTCCTGGATAAATCCATACCCCTTTTGATTATTGAACCATTTTACTGTTCCCTTCAACATCGGAATACCTCCATCTTATATACTTCCCGTCTGTTCTCCGACAGGCACCCACATCTTAGCACAAAGGATAATTCAAGTCAACACAAATTCCGACTATTGAATTATATCGACATAATTTTCTGAAAATTATCTCTTTTCGTCGCGTTTTTGCTTTTCTTCATAAACACAACGGTCATCATAATGGCGGTATGCATCAACCAGATAATGGAGTCTCTTTATCTTGGAATCAAAAAGTCCAAGCCGATACAGGGTGACAGCGATAGTCCCCAGCAGAAGCGCAAGTATCATCCCCGGCACTCCCTGCAGCTTAAATCCCGTATAAATCAAAAACAACGTAGTCAGCGTACCCATACCGATGCTGTCCCCGATGATCTTCGGCTGCAGAACCTGTCTCGTAATCAGACAGATGACATAGATTATCAGCAGAACCACTCCCTGGCGGAAATGCCCGCTGAAAAACACAATGACAGCCCAGGGTATCAGCACGGTTCCCGTTCCCAGTATGGGAAGAAGATCCAGAAAAGAGATCAGCAGGGCAAGAAACAGCGCATACGGGTTGCGCAGAATCAAAAGTCCTGCCAGCAGAATCAAAAAGATGATAAACATGATCTTAAACTGAGCCAGAAGGAATCCGCCCAGAGCGGATACCAGCCTGCTCTTAATATTTTTTACATGTTCTTCCATATCTGCTGGAACCAGCCGAATCATCTGCTGCGCAATTTTCTCCCTCTCGGCAATGAAGAAATAAGCGGCCACGATCATCACCAGCGTACCGACAAGCCCATTGGTGATATTGGCGGCAGCGCTGCCTAAAAACTCCACTCCCCTCGGAGCAAAGTTATTGACCATAGCTCCCGCCTGCAGGAGCAGATCATCAAAAGCCGTCTCTATCTGACTGCCGAAATCACCGGATATCGGAGCAACAATATTATTTATCTTGTCACTTATGATC
This sequence comes from Eubacterium sp. An3, assembly GCF_002159465.1. Lineage (NCBI taxonomy): Bacteria > Bacillati > Bacillota > Clostridia > Eubacteriales > Eubacteriaceae > Eubacterium > Eubacterium sp. An3. Next base: position 70,317 of record NZ_NFIR01000011.1, on the reverse strand, counting down.
TCAATAGTATTGCTGACATAGCGATAATAGGAAGGCGCATCGGAAAGAAAAGATATCATCTCTCTTCCCAGCTTGGTAATCAGCAGATAACCGCAGCCCGCCAAAATCAAAAGCACCAGTATGATGATGAGCGCCGACGCCCATTGTTTATTCAGGCGAATATGCTTCTCCAGAAAATTGCAGAGAGGCGCCGCCAGCATCGCCAGCAGCCAGCTTGCCACAAAGGGCCAGAAAAATCCAAGCAGCCGCGGAACGATCAATACCAGCAGCACTGCAGCGATTAAAAAAAATAATATCTCCCCTATGATGTTCAAACCTATCTGCCATCGTTTCATCAAAGCACCTTCCAATCTTTTCCATTTTATCCTTTTTGTATCAGTATAACAATATCCCTATGACATATCAAGTCCGCCTTGTTATTTTTTAAAAATCGAAAGAATTCTTCCGCCTTCTCTTCGCTATGCATCGGAAGCCGCCAGAGTCAGCTGATCTTTTCTTCTATTATAATAATAGACAGAGTCGGATAAATAGTCTACCGGCAATACAATGGTATCGTTCGCTTCTCTTACCATCTCAAAAAGTCGTCCCGCATCGGCAAACTGACTGGCCGGCACCAGGATCAGCTCATGGATACTGCTTGGCAGAACATAGAAATCCTCCTTTATTTTATCCGCAAACTGACGGAGAACGCCGTCGTAAACGAGCACGGTCGCTCCATTGATCTGCTGTTCGTTGGTCATGATATACATGATCTTTCCCGGCATCAGCGGAGGCTTGCCCCTGCCGGATTCCACGAGAAAGCTGTCCATATCCATAATACGCGGAGGAAACAGCCTCCGGGTATTCTCCCGGGCAACCAGCAGCAGCTCATGCAGAGAGATCCTCCACAACGCAAGCTCCCGGTTCGTGATCAGAGCTGTGGAAATTCCGATGGAATCTGTGTGCGCCACCCACCGGAAGGTCAATGCCAGATCATGCATCTGTATACAGGGACAGTCTTCAAGAATCTCCCTGTTCTTCTCATAATTAACCAGACGAAAAATGATTTTTTTACGGATGCGATCGTACTGCAGAACATTCATCTCATAAAGAGCAGAACGTTCCATGGCCCACTGATATTCCTGCCGGATCTTCTCCATTACCTCCTCCAGATCCCCGCTCCTTTGATATAAATCATAAAACTCTTCCAGATAAATACAGGGAGCTACCATTTCCTCCATCTCTCTGATGGACAACCCCTGATATGTAATCCCGTTATTCTTTTTTGTCTCCTGTATTCTGACTTCCGCATTTTCCTTCCATCCTTTTAAAATATGTTCCTCCACATAGCACAGGAACTCTTCAAAATTCATCATACCCCTTCCTCCTGTTATTATTTATTATTTACAAATACTATAATAACACATATTCCATATTTTTCCAGTAAAATATTATATTTTTTTACTTTTTTTTACATTTCCAGGGGTGGGCGATGTTTTAGAGCGCTCTGCGCCAGAGCAGACCGGAAACTGCCCGGTCTGCCCGCAGTATTTTCCATATTCCGGTCAATATGCCTCAATGGAATTCTTTCCCATATAACGATAAATTTTCCCAGTATCTTTATCTACATAATAAATGCCAATTTTTTCGTTTCCGTCTGTTTCATAAACAGAGAACTGATATCCTTCCGCTCCGGAATCATTGTTATTGTAGGCTGTGAGATCTTTTATTTCATCTCTGACTTCATAATTTGCGCCGGAATTGTCCTTCTTAAGTTTTTCAAGAAGGTAGGTTTTTGCATCATCATAACTGTCAAAGGAACCGCCGCCCAGATTATCTATGGCATCTCCGACGCCATCCGCCACATCATCGGCCGCTTCACCAGCCCCCTCCACGATATCTTTCGCAGCATCCCCTGCTCCGTCTGCGATATCTTTTGCAGCATCTCCAACATCGTCCGCAGCGTCTCCCACCGTATCTTTACCAACTTTATCTTCCGTTCCCGTCATATTTTCCGGGGAATTTTCATCGTTTTTTTGCTCCGTCGTCCCGGAAGCAGCTGTGCTTTCCTGCGTATCCGCATTATTTCCACAGCCGGAAACAGCAAAGGCGGCCGTCAAAAGAAACAGCATGATCATCACGCTTTTTTTCAGTCTCATTATAAAAATCTCCTTTCATTTTGATTCTTCCTTATTATCCACATTTTTTCTTTATCTATACCATTCAAATTTTATTTTTGTTTTGTCAGTGATTATTTTCCCGCCTTTTGGATATACTGGATAACAGAACACAGAAAGGAGAATATATATGAAATGGATTGACTATATCGCTTTGACACTCACTATCATAGGCGCTGTTGTCTGGGGATTAATCGGACTCTTTCAGTTCAATCTTGTCTCCGCTTTATTTGGAGATTCCAGCTTCTTCACCCGGCTTATCTATGATCTGGTCGGTATCTCCGGCATTTACATGCTCACTATGTACGGAAGAATACGTCAGAACAGGGAATAGGTTTTTATCTGTCGCTGAAACACTTTTATGTCAAAGAAAAACCCCCTCTGCGGCATTAGCATGCAGCGTGCACATTATGCCACCGAGGGGGAAATCTTTTTATAAAACAGTATTTATTACATAGCATCGCGAATCCGCATCTGCAGATCCTTGATTTTCCGGAGAGGCCACCCAAAAAAGTCCAAAGACAGAACAAAAGTCAGAAGCACCGCAATCAACAGATATACCGGAATCCAGTAGTTTCCGCATCCCGACCGGACGGCATCACAGAATCCCGAATACATCATGACATAGAGAATCAGACGGTGCCAGAAATAAATCTGAAGCGTCCGGCTGCCTACCGCTTCCGCCAGCCGGATTCTGCGTCCCGGCATCAGGCTGATAAGGGCCGTACTCACAAGCACTGTAATCACATAGCAAAGCAGACGGTGCTGCAGTCCGCAGCCGGCCACACGGATAAACGCATAGGCGTTTCTTCCCGTAAACATACGGATAATGGAAAAAATATCATCAATCCAGTAAAAACTGATAAAAAGGCCGGCAGCAAGCACTGCAACCGCGCACAGGCGAAGCCATTTCTTTCTTGTAAAGGCGAGAACAGTATCTGAATCCAGCAGATATCCCGCATAATAAAATGGAAAGAACACAAGAATCCTTGATATATACAGGAAGCTCCCGATTCCGTCCACATAGCCGGCTAAAAGGGCCAGAATCACAGAAACAGGCAGGCACACTTTGGGATTTTTCTTCCTGATCACATATGCGATCACCATGTAAGCCGCCATGGCAAACATATACCATGGGATTCCCGTATCTGTAAACAAAGAAAAAACAGCGTCTTTGCCAAAGGCAGTCTTGATGGCATAAATCAGTACTTTCAGCAGATAACCCAGGATAATATAATACACCGGTTTGTCCCACCGGAACGGTCGTTCCCTGGTCCATCTTTTCTGCAGCAGCCCCGCCACAAAAATAAAAAGAGGCATATGATAGGAATAAATAATAATGGACATACTCCTCATAAAGGAAGAATCCGGGTACTGATTTACAAAATGTCCAAGAACAACTGAAATCATCAAAAAACATTTCAGATTATCCCAGATATAAACTCTCTGCTTATCGCTCATATCGCTCTCCTTCTTTCCACAGCGCAAAAAACCCGAGAGCTGTCTGAACAAATCTCTCGGGCGCGTCAGAAATGCGGATAACAGGACTTGAACCTGCACGGGTGCCCCACCAGAACCTAAATCTGGCGCGTCTGCCAATTCCGCCATATCCGCATAATAATATTGCAGGGCAATCCCTTCCCGGCAGTAAAATCTATAAAAATAACAACAAAGCGGGTGATGGGAATCGAACCCACGTATCTAGCTTGGAAGGCTAGTGTTCTACCATTGAACTACACCCGCGAACAATCGGGGTGACAGGATTCGAACCTGCGGCCTCTTGATCCCAAATCAAGCGCTCTAGCCAAGCTGAGCCACACCCCGGCATATTCTGTTGTTGACAAAAAGAGAAATCGCTGCTGCGGCAACGATTTCCAATGAGACATCGGGGATTCGAACCCCGGACAACTTGATTAAAAGTCAAGTGCTCTACCAACTGAGCTAATATCCCACAATGAATTCTCCATATAACAAAAAAATGAGCACAGCGCCCGGGCCTTACTCATTGCAGCCGCAGAAATTCGAATCTGCGGTCCAACTGGACTAGCTGGATTCGAACCAGCGAATGCAGGAGTCAAAGTCCTGTGCCTTACCGCTTGGCGATAGCCCATTAAGGTGGGTAGAGGGATTCGAACCCTCGGCCTCCAGAGCCACAATCTGGCGCGCTAACCAACTGCGCCACACCCACCATAGTCAGGACAGCCTGACAAACGTGCCCGAAGGGATTCGAACCCCCGACCCACGGCTTAGAAGGCCGTTGCTCTATCCAGCTGAGCTACGGACACGTATTATGATGAAACAATATAAATTGTTCTTCTGCTCAAAGCAGAAGCGGGTGATGGGAATCGAACCCACGTATCTAGCTTGGAAGGCTAGTGTTCTACCATTGAACTACACCCGCAAGGGTATCGGGGTGACAGGATTCGAACCTGCGGCCTCTTGATCCCAAATCAAGCGCTCTAGCCAAGCTGAGCCACACCCCGATGCTGTTGTCTGTCAGCCGCTCTCGCGTTGACAAATAGCATTATATAACAGCCTCAAATAAATGTCAACAGTTTTTTTCATCTTTTTTCTAATTTTTTAATTATATATATTTTTCAGACAATTTAAACAAATAGAAGTTCCTTGTTGCAGAGAAGATTTCCCGCAATATATATGAAAACTCTTTGCGCAGACAAGCAAAACTGCCGTAACCCGCGCCCCGCATCTGTGATGCATCGGACAAACTGTTACGGCAGCTCATATCGCCAATATCAACACTTATTCTTCTGTTGCTTCCTCTGCATCATCGGCAGTATCTTCCGCTTCGTCCTCGTCATCGAAAAAATCGTCATCGAAATCATCGAAGTCTTCATCCACATCATCCAGATAATCCGGGGATAAATATTTATAAACCAGAGCTGCAATTCCTGCCACTGCGGCAACAGCCCCGATGATGGCAAGAACCCATAAAATCTTTCTGGATTCTTCCTCTTCCTTCCGGCTGTTCATCAGATTGGATAACTTTGCTACTCCAATTAATTCGTCGATATTTTTCATGTTCGTGTACCTCCTTGCTGTTTTCTTTTATTATATCACGCAAAAGGACTCTTTACCAATACATTATTTCACTTTTTTCAATTTTGCAAAAGATGCGAACATCTTCTTGCGGCCCACTCTGTCAAAATCCACGGATACCTCGAAGTCCTTCCCGCCATGGACGATATCCGCCACGGTGCCCTCGCCGAATTTGATATGTTTCACCCGGTCGCCCACGGCATAATCCAGGGAAGACAGAGGTTTGACTTTGAAATCATCCAGATAATACGGCTTCACGCCCTTCGTGCCGTAAGCATACTGATGCGAGGACGCCTGTTCCATAGCCTTGTCTCTCCTGTCCTCCGCAGGAGTCTTCTTAGCCCGGTCCAGATATTCCTCCGGAATCTCATCCACAAATCTTGATACCCGGTTATACTGCGCCTGCCCCCTCTGCATTCTCCGTCTGGCCGCGCTTAAATAAAGGCGCTCCTTTGCCCGGGTAATGCCCACATAGCAGAGACGCCGCTCTTCCTCGATCTCCGATTCATCGCCGGAGATCATGGCTCCGTATCCCGGAAAGACTCCTTCCTCCATACCTCCCAGGAATACATTGGCGAACTCCAGACCTTTGGCGTTATGGAGAGTCATGAGAAGCACCTTATTGGAACTCTCTTCCAGATTATCAATGCCTGCATTGAGGGTGTACATATCTTTTTCCACCAGAAAATCCGTGAGAGTCGGGTCTTCATTGTTCTCCTCAAAATATACGATATCATTGATGAGCTCATCGATGTCCTCGAGACGGCTTCTTGCCTCGTCTGTCCCTTCCATCTCCAGCTCATTTTTATAACCGGTCACGTCCAGTATGTAAAGCATCAGCTCGCTGATATCGTTTTCCATGGCGTAGTCCCGGAAATTCCGGATCATCTCGCCGAATTTTTTAATCTTGGAAGCGGCTCTTCCCAGCTCCTGAATGGAATCTGCCCGGAATACCGCCTCAAGGAAGCTGATCTGGTGCACGATGGCGTAATTCTGGATTCTGTCCACCGTGGTCTGGCCGATGCCCCGTTTCGGCACATTGATGATTCTCTTGACCGCCAGGTCGTCGTTTCCGTTGTCCACCACCTTCAGATAGGCCATCAGATCCTTGATCTCTTTCCGGTCATAGAAACTGATGCCCCGGACGATGGCGTAAGGGATTGCCCGCTGCTTAAGCTTCTCCTCGAAGATACGGGACTGGGCATTGGTCCGGTATAAAATCGCCATATCCTCGTAAGGCACGCCCCGCATGGCGAGGAAATTAATGTAGGATACCACACCCTCCGCCTCATCGTATTCGGAGTCATACTGCTTGAAATGCACCAGCTCGCCCGGTACATTTTCTGTCCAGAGTTTCTTCTCCTTCCGTCCTTTATTATTGACAATGACGCCGTTGGCGGCATTTAAAATGTTCTGGGTGGAACGGTAATTCTGTTCGAGACGGATCACATGGGCGTCCGGAAAATATTTCTCAAAATTCAGGATATTGAAAATATTGGCTCCCCGGAACCGGTAAATGGACTGGTCGTCGTCACCCACCACGCAGAGATTGCGGTATTTGGAGGCAAGGAGCTTCACCAGCATAAACTGCACCGTGTTGGTATCCTGATACTCGTCCACCATGATATAGCGGAACCGCTCCTGATAATAATCAAGAACATCCGGATACGACTGAAACAGCTCCACGGTCTTCACGAGAAGATCGTCAAAATCCATGGCGTCATTTTCTTTGAGACGCTTCTGGTATTCCTCGTAAATCTCACTGATTCGGATATCCCGGTAGTTATCTCCACAGTCATTCCGGTAGTCAAGAGGCGACTTGCACTCGTCCTTGGCCGCGGAGATGGCAGAAAGCACCGCCTTCTCCGGGAACTGCTTCGTGTCAACGTTCATGGACTTTAAGACTTCCTTCATCAGGGACTTCTGGTCGCTGGCGTCATAGATGGTAAAACTTCTGTTGTAGCCCAGCAGATCAGCGTGCCTTCTGAGAATCCGGCTGCATGTGGCATGAAATGTACTGATCCACAGATTCTCCGAGCCTGGTCCCACCAGACTTACCGCTCTCTCCCGCATCTCCTCCGCCGCCTTGTTGGTAAAGGTGATGGCAAGGATGTTCCAGGGGTTCACCCCCTCCTCCTCAATTAAATGTACGATGCGGTGGGTCAGTGACCGGGTCTTTCCGGTTCCTGCTCCCGCCAGCATCAAGAGAGGGCCTTCGGTACAGAATACCGCCTCCCTCTGTTCTTTATTTAAAGTATCATAAATGCTCATAGACTTCCTTTCTGTTGTGCTGTTACTTTAATTTCTGACCGCAGTTCGGGCAGAAGTTTGCTCCGCCCGCTTTCTGTCCGCAGTTCGGGCAGAAGTTAGGGCCGGAAACGTTCTGCGCGCCGCCTCCCTGCTGCGTCTGGGTCATCTGATTTACGATCTGCTGTCCCATCATCATTCCCATCTGCATAGACGCCATATCTGCCGCCATCTGCCCGCCCTGGGCGTTGCCGGCGGTCATGGAATCCAGTACCGCCATCTGCTGATACCGGTTCATATCGCCGACCATGCTCTGGCTGGCCACCTTATTGATCATCTCCTGCACCTCTTCCGGATAGCTCACAGAATTGATCTGAAAACCGGTCATAGAAAGACCGATATCTGACAATTCCCGGTCCAGATCCGCCATAATGCCATCTGAAATCTCAGCGGCGTTGGCCTGGAGATTAAACATATCCTTTCCTTCCTTCACCATCCACTGCAAAAGAAGCTGATCGAGGTGGGACAGCACCCGGTCTCTGACCTCTTCCGTTGTAAACTGCTTTTTGATTCCGGCAACCTTCTCGATGAGCACCTCATAATCGCCCACCTTGAACTGGAAGGTTCCGTTGGCGCGGACCGGCATGCCTCCCGGAAGGGACGGATGCGGCAGATTCACCGCCTGCTTCGTCCCCCAGCGCATATTAAATTCCTTCGTATTGATGAAAAGGACTTCTGCCCGCAGTCCGCTGTTGAATCCAAAACGAAATCCTTTCAATGTGGAAAGAAACGGAATAATATCCGACTCAATATCATAGTTTCCTTCTTCCCGGAAAATCCCCTCCGTTCTTCCGTTATACATAAATATGGCGTCCTGCCCCGGGCGGATAATCAGCCGGGACCCCCTCTTGATCTCATCATTGTTCCATTTATAAAAAATCACGTCGTCTCTTGTTTCCTGCCATTCTACCACGTTGGCAAATTGTCCGCTGAAAAGACCCATAATCTCCTCCTGTCTGCTTTCTAAAAATACCAGTATCATGAGCTGTCAGAGCGGGAACACATCTTCCCGCAGTACAGTATCTCAATTATACAATACCAGACCGGGGATGTCACTCTAAAACCAGAAAGAAAAATTTCTCACAAAACCAGAAAGAAAAATTTCTCACTTTTCCTTGTCATCTGGTAATAAAAACAATATAATATAGATATCATGTCCCTGATGACTATTCACTGCCCCAGGCACATGACGGCATACTAATAATGACGGAGGCGATTTTTTGAATAAAAATACAAATGACTGGCTGCTTTCCCTGCTGCAGGTATCATCCGTCCCATCGGCGGATATTCCCAACATTGACCTGTACATGGATCAGATAACGACTTTCATGGATACACATCTGGCAGATTCCAGGAGATACCCTGAAGACAAAATCATGACAAAAACCATGATCAACAATTATACGAAGAATCATCTTCTTCCTCCTTCGGTGAAGAAAAAATATTCCAGAGAGCATATTTTTCTTCTGATTCTCATATACCGGCTGAAAAACATGTTGTCCATCACGGACATCCAGAGTATCCTGGAGCCGTTGACAAAGGAATATTTTCCGGCCAATACTGAAAATGGCCTGTCGCTGAAAGACATTTATGACAAGCTTTTATCTGAAACATCCGACAGGCATCCCGACATAGAAAAACAGATTCTTTCAGACTGGGAGAATTCCAGAAACTCTTTTGCTGCCTTTTCCCCTTCCGAAGAAGACGGCGAATATCTGGATGATCTCATTTTTATTTATAAGCTGTGCTATGACATTTATGTCAGGAAACAGGCCATTGAGAAGATCATCGACTGCCGCCGCCAGAAGAATAGCCCGGCGGAGAAAAAAGCCAAAAAAAGTTCCAAGAACAATAAAACAGAATAGATAAAAAAATACCGCTGCACGGCCGCAGGCAGATGTACCTTTTCCGTCTGCATGGCTGTATGAGCGGTATTTTTCTTTTTGCCGACAATACATTTCTTCTGCATTGATTGTTTGATTTTGAAATCAATCTTCCTGCTGCTCTTCTCTCTCCTTCAGCCGCCGGATCACCAGATCATATCCGTCAGTGCCATAATTTAAACACCTGTTGACACGGCTGATGGTCGCTGTGGATGCCCCCGTTTCTTCCGCCACCTCATTATAAGTGCGGTGATTTCTCAGCATATTTGCCACCTCAAATCTCTGTCCGAGAGAAAGCAGCTCATTGATCGTACAAAGATCCTCAAAAAAGGCGTAACATTCTTCCACATTTTCCAGGCAGAGGATTCCCTTTAACAGCTTCTCTACCTCCGGTGTATGTACATTTTTTCCCATATCGCTTTCCCCCTATTTCTGATATTTCTTATTTATATAATCTTTAAACACGCCCACGGAACGATTCACGATCAGTTCTTCAGGAAAATCCAGATCCCGGATCAGCTCTTCTGAAAAATCCCGGCGCCCCACATCAGCGAATACATGCGCATCGCTGTTCATGATCACCGGCTGTTCATATTGTTTGCAAAGTTCCAGCATGGTAATCAGATTCCCCCGGGTATTCTTTCTGGCTCCCATGGGATTCAGAGAATTATTATTTACTTCCAGAAGAGTATTCGTCTCTCTGGCAGCTTCCACGATTGGCTCATAATCAAGCGGATAGATGCCGTCATCCGGATGACCGATGATATCGATCATAGGATTACGAATAGCTCCGAGCACCGCCCTGGTGTTCTCCTCTCTGGTTCCCGGCAGAATACACACACTGTGGAGGCTGGCAATCTTTATGTCAAGCTGCCGCAGCACATGGTCATCCAGATCCACATGTCCGTCATAATCCAGTATATTAAGCTCCGCACCAAGCATCACCTCAATGCCGCACAGGGATCTCGGCACAACTTTTAAATTGTGAAAATACATATTGCTGCAGCTTCCCGGCATCATCGGTGCGTGTTCTGTAATGCCCAGCAATTTTAGCCCTTTCTCAAATCCGGCTTTCGCCATCTCCATCATACTGTTATATGCATGTCCGCTGGCTATTGTATGAGTATGTACATCCAGTAAATAATCCATGTTGACTCCTTCCATACTTATTATAGACTTATTTTTATAGACTAATTTCCTCTTTACAGGCTTCCTCCCCCATGCGGTAATTCATCACTGCATATGTATGCAGTGATGAATGATTCGCAATACAGTGCGCTGACACATTCCTTCACTAAAATATAAATATGTCAGTAACCTAGTATAGCACAAAACGAAAAAGTTTGCCTGCTTTTGTAAAAAAAATTCATGCAGATGCTCCCGCGGAAGAAAATACATCCTGAAACCATACTAAAATCATACCGAGACAGCTTTGCCAGAAGCTGCCCTACGCCAGATCCTGATAAGTCTCATTAAGCGTTTCGCAGGATAAATGCAGTCTCTGTTTTTCCTCCGCACTTAAAGTGAGTTCCACAATCCGGCTGACTCCCATTCGGTTCACCACGCAGGGGATTCCGATAAAAACGCCATGTTCCCCGTATTCTCCCTGCAGCAGAGCCGATACCGTAAGCACGCTGTACTCATTTCCCAGAATGGCTTTTGTGATCCGCGCCATTGCCATTCCTATACCATAATAGGTGGCACGCTTTGCTTCGATAATCTTATAGGCGGCCATGCGCACCTCCTCCTCAATCTCCAGCAACTCCTGAAAATGACAGCCTTCTGTCTCGCTGCACAGGTCAAAAATAGGTTTCGTCGCCATCATCGCCTGACTCCACGGCACAAATTCGCTGTCTCCATGTTCTCCCATCACGTAAGCGTGCATATTTCTCGGGTCAATGATAAATTTTTCACCCAACAGGTAACGGAGTCTTGCGGTGTCCAGGGCCGTTCCGGTTCCCACCACCTGTCCCGGAGGGAAGCCGCTGATCTCATAGACGATCCTCGCCATGATGTCCACCGGGTTGGTAGCCACCAGAAAGATGCCGTGAAAGCCGCTGTCAAGCACCGGCTCCAGAATAGACTGGAATACTTTCCGGTTTTCTTTCAGCAGATCCAGACGGCTCTGCCCCTCCTTCTGAGGCAGCCCCGCTGTCAATACCACCAGATCCGCGTCCCCGCAGTCCTTGTACTGTCCAGCGTAGATTTCCATATTGCCGCCGCTGAAAGCCACGCCATGATTCAAATCCATGGCTTCACCTTCCGCTCTTTTTTTGTCGATATCAATGAGCACCAGCTCGTCACAGAGATTCTGATTGAGCAGCGCATAGGCGTAACTCATACCCACCATGCCGGTTCCCACCAGAACAATTTTTCTTTTATCATCCCTTTTCACACTATACGACCTCCTTTCCGATGGCGTCCCCAATGATCTTCATCAGCTCCTCCACACTTTTCTTTCCATAATAAGCCTTTTCGCCGTTAACCATAAGAAATGGAACACTGTAGACCTGATGCTTCTCCTTGAACTCCGGAAACTGCGCCAGATTCACGATATGCACCTCCACCTTCGGGCTGTGGGCGGCGACCATCATGGCGCTGCTCACCAGCTCCGGACATTTGGTACAGGAAAGGGTCACTCCCACATCCAGCCGCACCGGCGTCCGTATCGACTTGACCTGCGTGAGAATGTCATCCATCAGCGGCTTTCCCGGTCCCGCCGCCTGATAGAGTGCCGACAGAAAGCTGGAAAATTCGTGACCGCCCGGCGTTCCATGAAAGAACATCCCCGTTCGCTCGCCGTTCTTTGAAGAAATGCTGATGGCGGGCACAATGGGGCCGCCGGCAGCTTCGGCTTCTCCCCCGGCGCTTTTCTCGCGGCTCCCTGACACACCTGTCTCCTCATAATAAATATGCACCTTCGGCATAGCCTCCTCCAGCTCCTCCATAAAGGCGCGCACCTGCTCCGAAGTCCCGGAATCATCCAGCGACACCCGACACTCCGGAATAGTCTCAAAGCGGCTTTCCACCTCTTTGATCTCCGAGTAAATGTCTTTAAACCGGGAATCCGGACGAAGAACACCTTCCATCTGTTCGGACAAATGCATAGCTGCCTGCTGTACCGATGATCGCATCTCCTTGTGTCTGTCCATGACTGCCGGTTCTTCCTGCCCGGTATAAAGCTTTTTCTCCTCCTGGCCCTGAATCTGGCTGCGCACATTAGCGATCAGGGTGTCCTGTCCGGCGGCCCGGCTGTCCGCGCCGGTTTTGTTCTGTGGTTTACCGTCTGCGTCCTTCCCGTCTGGTCCGACACATGACGCCAGCTGATCCAGCGGATAATCGGCCACAATGGTCTCCGCCGCCACCGCGCCGTCGGCAACTGCGGTCACCAGCTGGCGAAGCCGTTTCTGACACACATCTCCGGCCCCGTACACGCCTTCCACGTTGGTGCGTTTTCCGTCGTCGGTGAGCAGATAGCCCTGCATGTCACAGATTAATTGTTTTTTTACAATATCCGTCTGCGGCAGATATCCGGCAAAGATAAAGATGCCGATGGTATCTGTATTCTCAAAGTTCCACTCCTTGCCGCTCAGCGCATTTTTAAAGACAATTTTCTTCACCGAAGTATCGCCCTCCACCCGGACAATCTCCGTATTGTACTCAATCTTAATATCCGGGTGCGCCTTCACCGTGTCGGCAAGCTTTTTGGCGCAGGTAAAATCCGGCTCCCGGACAATCATCATCACCGGCTTTGAATAGCGGGTCAGATAAATTGCTTCCTCCGCTGCGGCATAGCCGCCGCCCACCACAAAAATCGGTTTGTCGGTAAATAATTCTCCGTCGCAGGTGGCGCAGTAGGCGATTCCCCGGCCGGCGAACTCGCTCTCGCCCGGGAAATCCAGCTTCCTCGGCACAGAGCCTGCGGCGTAAATGATGACCGGCGCTTCGTAATGATTCCTCTCGGTCTGAATGACCTTCACGCTGTCGGTGAGCGAAGCGCTGATGACATTTTCCCGGCGGATCTGGGCACCGAAATTCACAGCCTGCCGCCGCATGGTCTCCATGAGCGTCTCTCCGTCGGTGCGCTCCACACCGGGATAGTTGACCACTTCCTCGGAGATACGGATCTGCCCGCCTTCCTCCTCTTTTTCCAGCACCAGCACCTCATAGCCCGCCCTCCTCAAATAGATGGCTGCCGTAAGCCCCGCCGGGCCGCCTCCGATAATCACTGTCTGATGTTTTTCTGCCATTACAAAATCCCCACTAAATCAATGCCCGGTTTCAAAGTTTCCTCGCCCGGCTTCCATTTTGCCGGACACACGTCATCTCCGTGCTCCGCCACAAACTGCAGCGCCTGCACCCGGCGGACGATCTCCTCAGCATTTCTTCCCACATTTCCTGCGATGACTTCATAGGCGGTGATCTCACAGTCAGGATTCAGGATAAACGTTCCCCGTTCCGCCATACCGTCCTTCTCGATCATAATGTCCAGATCCCTCACCAGCAGGCCGGTGGGATCCGCAATCAGCGGATAGGTAAGCTTTCCGATACGCTCAGAATGGTCGTGCCACGCCTTATGCACAAAATGGGAATCACAGGAGATGCCGTACACCTCACAGTCCATCTTCTTAAACTCCTCGTATTTGTCCTGCAAGTCCTCCAGCTCCGTCGGACACACAAAGGTGAAATCCGCCGGATAGAAAAAAAGAACAGACCAATGTCCCGTCAGATCATTTCTTGTCAGCGTCTGAAAGCTGTCTTTCGCGTAGGCCTGTAATTCAAATTCACAAACTTTCTTTCCGATATAAGACATAAAAAAAATACCTCCTTACGGAGGTAGTATCTGTGTTTCCGGGGAAACTATGCATATGAAATTATGACTTCGGCTGCGCCGGTCAGTTTGCTTCATACGGACGAACCCGCAGAAACAGCCCGTTGTCGTCGCAGACCTTCCGGCAGGCCGCCACTTCCTCTTCGCCGATGATATCCACGACGGTCATCACCACATTTGGCACGTATTTCTGACAGTCTTTGGCGTAATCAATCATCGCCTGATAGGATTTGAGACCAAATTGATTCCGTGTGACGTCCACATATTTCTGCGCATCGGAAGAATTAAGACTGATGGACACCGTATCCACGATTCCTTTCAGGCACTGCGCAGTAGGTTTTTCAAATACCAGATCCGACAGGCCGTTGGTATTGACCCGAATCGGAATCTCCGGATGCACGCTCTTTAACCAGGCGCCCACTTTCACCATATCGTCAAGGCGCATGGTCGGCTCTCCGAACCCGCAGAAGATGATCTCTGCCACATGGGACCAGTCGTACTTCTCAAACTCCGCCTTCACCTCGTCCACCGTCGGCTCTTCCCGAAGCCACAGGCTGTTGTGCTCGTTAAACTCCTTCAGGCTTCGCAGACAAAATGTACATGCGCAGGAGCAGCGATTGGTCATATTGATATAAATTTTGTTGGGAAATCCGTTTTCTCCCAGATCAGACAGATCCTGGCGGAAATCCTCCAGATTATAATACACGCCGTTTTTTACCGTATATAATATCATTTTCTACAACTCCTTTCGGTATTCTGCAAAACATATGCCGCCGTTGTTTTACAGTTCCTTCAAATATTCTTCAAAACAAATGCCGTAGTTCCACGGCAGATTCTGCCGCACAGTAAATGCAATGGCTTTATCAAGAAATGCAATGGCCCGCCGCACAGCCTTCTCAAAATCGTCTCCCTGCATCAATGCTCCGGTGACGATGGAAGCAAAGACATCTCCCGTTCCGGAACGGTCGCCGCCGATCTTTCTGGTAGCGATAAACTTTGCATTTTTATTTTTCTCATAAACATAATTAAAGATACGTTCTCCCTGCTGCAATCCGGTGATGACCACTCTTCCCGGTCCCTGCTCGCTCAGCGCCCGGCTGATATCATTCAGGGATTCCGGAGACATATCCACATTGTGATAATCCAGATCCAGCATCCGGCAGGCTTCCGTGAGATTCGGTGTTAAAACGTCCGCAAACGGCAGCAATCGCTTCATTTCCTGACACATCTCATCAGTATAAGAAGAATACAGCTTACCGTAATCGCCCATCACCGGATCCACAACCGCCAGCGTATCCTCCTTCTTAAACCGTTCAAAAAAATCAACTACCAGAGAAATCTGCTCTCTGGAACCGATAAATCCGGAACTGATACCGTCAAAGGCAATGCCTGTTTTCTCCCAGCTGTCAATATAGGATTTGAGATACGGCGTAAAATCATGCAGATAGTAATCGGGAAATCCCGTATGCACCGATAAAATTGCTGTTGGTACCACACAGCACTGTATCTTCATGGCGGAAATAATCGGCTGTGCCACCGCCGCGGCACATCGCCCGAAACCGGTCACATCGTTGATGACCGCCACCCGTTTTTGTCTTCTCATAATATTCTCCATTCTGCTTTTCATTGTTCCGCTCTCGTATCATAACATAATCTGGCATTTTCTCAAATGGTCAATTCCATTTATTTTTCAATGCCAGATTGCCGTCCAATCAATATTACAATTTATAAAAATGCGGTTCCACTTCGCCGTTTTCCTTAAACTCCACCACAAGAAAGCTCGGTACAGGCGGCATCTGTCGCGGCTGAGCAATGCTTCCCGGATTAAAGATCGTCACGCCTTCCTCCTCATAGACATGGTAGGCCGGCACGTGGGTATGACCGTAAAACACCAGATCGGCTCCCATCTCAAGCGCCTTATCCAGGAGCTCATCCTCTCCCCAGTTGACGCCGTACTGATTGCCGTGTGTGACAAAGCACACGTGACCTTCCATCTCAAAAATGTCCTCACTGTCCCCGGCAAAATAATAATCGCAGTTTCCCTCTGCCAGATAAACAGGACAGTTCGTCATGCCCCGCAGCATATCCGGCGTAAATTCCGAATCGCCGCAGTGCACCAGAGCGTCTATTTTCCCTTTCATAAAATCCAGCGCCACTTCGAGATTCGCCCGGTTCCCGTGGTTATCGCTGACCACCAAAATCTTTTTTCCCATAATAATCCCCTTCGGTTATATAAAATGCATTTCTTCATCATTAAACGTTCCCGGAGACTTCAGTCAATATCCACTTCGTTTGTGTGCTGTCCCCGTGTTCAAGTACAGATTATACTTGATTTCAGCAGAAAAAGAAACTATACTATTTATGTTTTGGATAAAAAAGAGTTAAAAATTCTGATTTACGGCTATCTTATGCCGTACCTGCAGGACAGACAGCCGGCTGTTCGAGCTGTCGTCCTCAGCGTTTTGTACTTTTTGGAGGATATTATGGCACAGATTACTGACCCGATCGCCGTTTTTGATTCCGGCATGGGCGGCATCAGCGTACTGAAAGAAATGGTCCGGCTGATGCCGGAAGAAGATTTCATATATTTTGGCGACTCCCTGCACGCTCCTTACGGCACAAAGACCACAGAAGAAGTGCGTCGCCTTACCATCGAGCGAATCACCGACTTTATTGAAAATAAACACGCCAAGGCCATTGCTGTGGCATGCAACACCGCCACCAGCGCCGCCGTGGCCATACTGCGCACCATGTACCCGGATGTTCCTCTGGTGGGCGTGGAGCCGGCCATCAAACCTGCTGTTTTTGCTTGTGATAATCCCCGGGTTCTGGTCATGGCAACCCCGGTTACTTTAAAAGAAGAAAAGTTTCACAATCTGGAAGCCCTTTATGACGATCAGGCGGAAATCTACCCGCTGCCTTGTCCGGGACTGATGGAGTTTGTCGAACAGGGGGATCTTGACGGAGATGATCTTGACAGCTATCTCCGTGAAAAAATCACCCCTTATCTCGACAAAAATCTCACCGGCGTGGTTCTGGGATGTACCCATTATCCTTTTGTCAAAAAAGAAATCCGCGCCATCGTAGGACCGTCCGTGGAGATTTTTGACGGAAGCTTCGGCACCGCCAGAGAACTTCGCCGCCGTATCGAGACCGCCGGGCTGCTGCGCGCCGACGGTCACAAAGGACAGGTCACCTTCTTAAACAGCTCGGAAGATCCGGATAAGATCCGGCTGTCAGAGTATCTGTTTAAGCGGAAAATTTAATACACAATAATATCATACGACTTCTCAAATGTCTCCCCCGGTTCCAGCGCGATAATGCCCGGCTTCTCGGAGATGTCTCCTTCGAAGCCCCGGTTGTCACAGCGTCCGCACCATGGTTCCAGACATACATATGGTGCGCCCGGTTTTGACCAGATGCCAAAGTTCGGAAAATCTTTGCTCTCGAGAGCCACATATGGAGAACCATCCGGCAGAGCCAGGGCCGCCCACTGAATCTGCCCGCCGTCAAAAATCAGCGCATCCTTGTCAAACATGTCTTTTCTCAGACGATACCTGTGATCATTGAGCGCCAGCGGCCAGCTCTTGTCAGCGATGGCTGTGCCGCTCTCCGTATCAAGAAGCATATATGACAGTTCATTCACATCCGGCGCAAATTGCAGAAAATAATCTTCCAACTTTGTATCCGGGAGCACTTCCACACGAAAGGCCGGATGGCCGCCGATGGTAAAATACATGGTTTTATCTCCCCGGTTGGTCACCTTCCATTCCACGGTCAGGCGATTTCCATTGAGGCGATGCGTCACATCGAACAAAAATTCAAACGGATATCTTTTTCTTGTCTCTTCGTTGGACACCAGACGATGTCGCACCATGTCTCCGTCGCTTTCCACTCTCTTAAACGCCATGTCTCTTGCAAAGCCGTGCTGTCCTTCCGGATATTCTTTTCCATTATAAGAAAAGCTTCCGCCGTAATATTTGCCCACATTCGGGAACAGCACCGGCGCATGACGATTCCAGAACGTCGGGTCTGCCTGCCAGATCAGTTCTCTCTGATTCTGTTTATCAAAAATGTTGACCAGCTCTGCGCCGTAATCCGCCACGGTCACCGTCATTTTTCCGCTCTCCATTGTATAAATTCCCATGGTAATCCCTCCTGATCATATGTTAATATTTATTCATGAACATAGTATATCACACATTCTCCTGTGTCGGTAGTGTGTTTTATAAGAATTAACCAAAACTTATCTTTTATTTTCATTTTCTTCAGTCAATAATCACAAAGTTTTCTCTTTTTTTAGTCTTTCATATGGCGCCTCCATGGTTTTCCCGAAAGGAATCTGCACGAAATCCACTTTTTTGCATACACTGTTTTAGAATCATAGTTGGAGTTATGAGGGATTATTGATGAAACACAACCTTACTGGCAGAACAAAAACAGGCTGGACAGCCACTTTTCTTCTCGTGGGAGCTGCCGTTCTGGCGGCTGCGGTGAGCCTTTCCGGCTGCGGCAGTCCGAAATCTAATCTGAAAACTCTTCGGTTAAATGAGGTGGCCCATTCCATCTTTTATGCGCCGCAGTATGTGGCCATGGAGCTTGGATATTTTGAGGATGAGGGCATCAATCTGGAAGTCACCACCGGTTTTGGCGCCGACAAGAGCGCCACGGCCGTCATAAGCGGCGACGCAGATATCGCCCTGATGGGTCCGGAGGCAACCATTTATCAGTATAACGAAGGGAATGAAAATTATCTGGTGAACTTCGGACAGCTCACCCAGCGGGCGGGAAATTTTGTGGTCAGCCGTACCAACGACGCCGACTTCCGGTGGGAAGATCTCATCGGTAAAGAGGTGATCGGCGGCAGACCTGGCGGCATGCCGGAGATGGTCTTTGAATATGTCCTGAAAAAACATAACATTGATCCGCAAAAGGACGTCAATCTGGTGCAGAACATCGACTTTGCCAACACTTCCGGAGCCTTTGTCGGCGGCACCGGTGATTACACCGTAGAATTCGAACCGTCCGCCACTCTGATTGAAGAAGAGGGCGCCGGTTATGTGGTGGCTTCCGTAGGAACGGAGAGCGGTTACGTGCCATACACTGCCTACAGCACCACCAAAACATTTCTGTCTAAAAATAAAGAGCTGCTGCAGTCCTTTATCAACGCCATCGAAAAAGGTCAGAAATATGTGGAGGAGCATACTGCGGCAGAAGTTGCCGAGATCATTGCTCCTCAATTTAAAGAAACCGACGAAAAAACCATCGCGAAAATCATTGGTCGCTACGCTGAACAGGACAGCTTCAAAACCAATACCTGTTTTGAGGAAGACAGTTTCACGCTGATCCAGGATATTCTGGAAGAAGCCGGGGAGTTAAGCCAGCGCGTACCGTACCAGGATCTGGTGACGACGGAGTTCTCCTCAAAATAAATTAAATATTCTGCCGAAAAAAGGTCATGACTCTATGCATTTCATAGTCATGACCTTTTTACCTGCATTTTACAAATCCTCACCGGTATCTCCGGGCGATCTCGTAAAATTCCTCTGTTCCTTCGATATAATTCTCGTAGACGATCAGCGGCTCTTTTCCGCCGTACACCTGGCAGATACCGCAGAGCTCGCAGTTATTACGGCAGCGAAATGTCTCGGCAATATAATTTCGCCGCTCTTCTTTTGTGGAATGTTCTATTTCCGGTGGTCTCATTTTATCCTCCTGTGTCTTATGTTTTCCCGGCTCTTTTTTATAACAGCATCATTCTCATGGCACGACCTCTTGGCATCGTCTTTCTCATGAAAACATTATTTTCCCATTGGCTTCAATGTCTCAGCCACGCTTCGCATATCCTCCGGAAGCGCCGCAGTGAGCGTTATCTCCTGCTCGGTAAAGGGATGAATGAAGCTCACCCGATGAGCGTGGAGCGCCGCGCGTGTGATATTCTGCGATGCGGCGCTGCCAGATACTTCATATCCGGCGTACAACATGCCGCCTTCGGATATAGCTTCATCACATGACTCAGCGCCGCCATAGAGCGCATCCCCCACCAGAGGGCAGCCCATGGCCGACATATGAAAGCGGATCTGATGGGTTCGCCCGGTCTCGATGGTTATGAGACAGAGACTCATGTGAGTCTGGGGCTGATGGCCGGGCCGGCCTGGTAAGCCTGGTAAATCTAAGCCTGATAGATTTGCTGCAGATATATCGCTTTTTATAACCGTATAGTGGGTGACCGCAGGCTTTGCGCTTTCTCCGGTTCCCTGCCACATTTTCAGATAACCGCTGCTCCGATCTTCTTCCATGACAATGTCAATAGTGCCGGTTTTCGGCAACGGGCATCCCCACACCAGAGCCAGATATTCTTTCCGGAACTGCCCGCGCAGTCTTTGTGCTGTCATTCGTTCCGCCGTCACCTTATTTTTGGCGATACCGACGATTCCTGACGTATCTTTATCCAGCCGCCCAAAAAGATGGATCCCGGCATTCTGCTCTGTCTTCTTGAAATAACCGCAGATGCCGTTGCAGAGCGTGTCTGTCCGGTGGCCTTTTGAAGGATGGCACACAAGCCCCGGCGGTTTGTTGACAAACAGCAAGTCTTCATCTTCGTATAAGACAGACAGATCCATATCCGTTGGAAGAATTCTTCCGGTGTCCGGAAAAGAACCGTTTTCTGATTCGTTAAGCATCGCCTGCACTTTCTGGCCTTTCTGCGCTTTTGCCCTGACGGTCACCGGGATGCCGTCAAGAAGAATCCCGCAGGATTCCCGTTTCAGCGCGCGGATTTTACGGGTCGTGAGCATCATTTTCTCCCGGAGAAAATAGAGAATCTCTCTGCCGCTCTCTTCTTCTTTCACTATGTAGTTCAAATAATGTATATTTGTCAAATTTTCTCTTGCAGCCTCCATATTTTTGCAGTATACTGATTAACGGAAAAATGAATACCCCATTTTATTTGGTAAAATAGACGACATTCACTGCCTGGCTGTTGTTTATTTTTTTGCGTTTTGGCTATTCTTTTTCTATTTTATCATATTTTATAACGGAAAAGAGGAACTTAAGATGGAGTCTTACAATTTTTTACTTTTTCTCGCCATAATTCTTTTGTCAACCAAATTTCTTGGAATGGTATCCCGAAAAGTCCATATGCCTCAGGTTGTCGGCGCCCTGGTAGCAGGCATTGTCCTTGGCCCGTCGTTTCTGGGAATCATCAGCCTGGAAGGAACCACCGGTACCTTTCTTGAATGTATCGCCGAGGTGGGCGTTATTTTCCTGATGTTTTCTGCCGGACTTGGTACAGATCTTTCAGAGTTAAAGGAAAATTGGCTGGGAGCCTTTATTGTGGCAACTGTGGGCGTTATCGTTCCGGTACTCGGCGGATTTGTCGGGTACGCATTATTCTTTCATGTACCGCTCAACGAATATACAGAATGTCTGAAGGCTGTTTTTGTGGGCGTCGTACTTTCCGCAACCTCCGTCAGCATCACCGTGGAAACACTCCGTGAGCTTGGCCGTCTTAAAGGAAAAGTCGGCACAACGATTCTGGGAGCCGCCGTGATCGACGATATTTTAGGCATCATTGTCCTCACTATCGTTACCAGCCTGCAGGATTCCAGTGTACATATCAGTATTGTTCTGATAAAGATTGTTCTTTATTTTGTAATGATCGCGGCCATCGCTTTTGTGGTCTTCAAATTCCGGTGGTATCTGGAACGCTGGAATCAGCTTCGAAGAGTTGCGATTCTCGCCGTCTCTTTCTGCCTGATTCTTGCTTACATTTCAGAAACTGTATTTGGTATCGCTGATATTACCGGCGCTTATTTTGCCGGACTTATTCTGTGCAGTCTGGAAATCGGTCCATATGTCGGACGTCGTTTGGAGATCGCATCCTATTTATTCTTCTCCCCTGTGTTCTTCGCCGGTATCGGACTGAAAACTTCGCTGTCAGGCTTTAATATGGATATCTTTGCTTTTTCCATCATTTTGCTGCTGATTGCCATTTTCTCCAAAATCATCGGCTGCGGTCTGGGAGCAAGATTTTGTCATTTTACAAATAAACAATCTTTCCAGATTGGCGTGGGCATGATTTCCAGGGGTGAAGTTGCCCTGATCGTGGCACAGAAAGGATACCAGTGCGGACTGCTGGATGACACTCTATTTGCTCCGATCGTTCTCGTTGTCATCGTCACCACTTTGATCACACCAATTCTTCTCAAAATTATCATGAAGGATTCTCTGGAACCGGGTAAGCAGGCGGCGCAGTAATCGCTCTGACAGGTTCACTTTTTCAATTGAAAAAGCACTGTCCGGCAGCCTTTTTTCTCCGATGGGAGTGACTATTCCGCCATCGGAAGATAACAGTCTGCTGCGGCAGTGCTTTTTTAGTCAGTTGTCTTTCTCTTTTTCCCTGTCAACGTGCTGACACGCTGTTCTCATTTGTTTTTTCTCTGTGGGATTGGAAGAATTCCGTTAAAGTGTCAAGGCTCTTCATCCATACGCCAAGCTCCTCCGGGGTCAGACAGTTTACAAGAGCGTCCGTCATCTCCTTATGGAACTGCTTATGATGCTCATAGGCTTCCAAGCCTTTATCACGGAGATATATATTCACAACACGGCGGTCGTTCTCGCTGCGTTTTCTGGACACATATCCTTTATTTACCAGACTGTTCATGGATGTTGTCAGGGAGCCGACAGTAATATTCAGCTTCCTGGCTATATCTGTCATTCTGGCTCCGGAATCTTCTCCGATCGCCTCAATAATATGCATATCATTATTACTGATATCTCTGAACTTATCTGTAATTATTGCTTTTTCTTCCAATTCCAGTATCTCATGAAATGTATTTACTAACATTGTATTGATAGTATTTCTTATTTCATCCATGGATTTACTCCTCTGCATTTTTTCTGCTCTCATCTTCCTTTTGCCGGTATACGACATGTCTTTCTCCAGAAGAATGTCCGATATACCTTTTTACAGTCCAGATTATCTACTTGTTGTCCACAAATGTTATCCTTTTTCAGTTATGCAATGGGGTTATATCCGCCTGACCGCTCTGAACAGCTGATTATTCCTCAAAAAAACGGTAGGAGTCTATCACTTCCTTTACGGTGCCTATATGATCCGCCTCGTATGCTTTCCCTCCACAGAACAAAAGCGCCTCATCAAGCTCGCCTTTTGCAGCGTGAATCAAAGCATCCGTGATACAGTATGGAGTTGTGGCCGGATTGCAGGTATGGATACAGTTTAAGCATTTCACTGCCGGAACACGCTCGCCGCCCGCCACTCTGTCCATAAGTTTATTATGCATTGCTCTTCCAGGCATTCCCACCGGGCTTTTCACAATCTCGATATCCTTTTCCTGCGCCTGAATATAGGCGTTCTTGTATCTGATATCAGCGTCGCATTCCTCCGTAGGAACGAATCGTGACGCTACCTGTATACCGTCCACGCCAAGACTCATGGCATGTACATAATCTTCGTGACTGCGGATGCCTCCGGCAAGAACAACCGGAATCTTATGTCCGTATTTTTCTTCATACTGACGCACGATTCCCAGAATCTTTTTTACTTCCTCATCATAAAGCTCCGGAGTAAATTCCTCCAGCTGTTTGACATGGAAACCGAGGTGTCCGCCAGCCAGCGGCCCCTCGATCACCAGAAGATCGGCAGTTCGCTTATATTTTCTATCCCAGTACTTGAGAATGACCTTGGCAGATTTCTCTGTGGAAACGATCGGTGCGATAGCCACATCGCTGCCTTCGATGTAAGCCGGCAGATCTGCCGGCAGCCCTGCCCCGGACACAATAATATCCGCACCGGCTTTCACTATTTCATGGACATATTCTTCATAATAATTCATGGCAACCATGATATTAAAACCGATGATACCATCCGGCGCGATTTTTCTCGCTTTCTCCATCTCTTTATGGATAGCTCTTTTGTTGGCTTCCACAGTATTCTGATAAAAATCAGGCTCACGATATCCCGGATGAGCGGCGGAAATGATTCCCACAGCTCCTTCTCTTGCAACTGCTCCGGCGAGACCGCCCAGGCTGATCCCTACTCCCATTCCCCCTTGCAACAACGGAACCTTTACTTCTTTTTTTCCAATGGCAAATGTTTTTTTCTCCATAGACTCCCACCCCTGTGCTACATTCTTCGGAAACGAGCGTAACGGGCCTCTATTAATTCCTCTTCCGGAAGATTCATTTTTTCTTTGAGGAAAGCACAAATCATTTCGTCCAGGTGTTCACAGATTTCCAGCATAGTTTCCAGTGTATAGGTCTCCGGCTCCGGAATAATGGTTTCCACAAATCCTGCCTTATAAAGATCATAGGAGGTCAGTTTCATTGCCTTTGCCGCCTTTTCCGCCAGACTGGCATCCTTCCAAAGAATGGAAGCAAATCCCTCCGGAGACAGGATGGAATATATCGCATTCTCCAAAGCCCATACTTCATCGGCCACAGCCATGGCCAGCGCGCCGCCGCTTCCGCCTTCTCCAATTAAAACAGACAAAATCGGCGTTTTTAAATCAGACATGTGGAAGAGATTGGACGCAATTGCTTCGCCCTGGCCTCTCTCTTCTGCTTCCATGCCCGGGAAGGCACCCGGTGTATCCACAAAACAGATAATCGGACGATGGAACTTCTCCGCCTGTTTCATGAGACGCAGGGCTTTTCTGTAGCCCTCCGGCATCGGCATGCCAAAATTTCTTTCCATATTTTCCTGGGTATTTTTCCCCTTCATCTGAGCGATAACAGTGACTGGCTGTCCGTGAAACATAGCGATACCGCCGCAGATGGCGTGATCATCACCGAAATACCGGTCTCCATGGAACTCTACAAAGTTATCAAAAAGTCCGTGAATATAATCTTCTCCAACCGGTCTTCCTTTTGCTCTGGCAAGCCCCACTCTTTCCCATGCCGTCTTGTCTTTGGCATGCTCTGTGGAAACCTTGTACGGCGCTTTATATTTTCCCTGTTTCTTTACCGCATCACTGATCTCCTGCAGTTCTCTTACCGCCGTATCTCCGGAATTTCTGTGCAGGTCGAGCAGATGGCACAACTCTTCTTTCATATTCTGCCGTTCCACGATACGATCCACAAAACCATGATCCAGCAGGAATTCAGAACGCTGGAATCCTTTCGGCAGTTTCTGATGTATCGTCTGTTCAATAACACGCGGTCCGGCAAAACCGATCAGTGCCTTCGGTTCCGCCAGCACGATATCGCCGAGACTTGCGAAACTTGCCGTCACGCCTCCTGTCGTCGGATCAGTGAATACAGAAATGTATAACAGTCCTGCATCGCTGTGCCGTTTCAAAGCTGCAGATGTTTTTGCCATCTGCATGAGCGAAGTCATACCTTCCTGCATTCTGGCGCCGCCGGAGCAGGCAAAAATGACAACCGGAAGTTTTTCCTTCGTTGCCCGCTCGATGCCTCTTGTGATCTTTTCGCCCACAACAGCGCCCATGCTGGCCGTCATGAATCTTCCGTCCATGACCATGAGGACAACTTCGTTCTCCCCGATTCTGGCCTTTCCGGTCACTACCGCCTCATCCAGACCAGTCTTCTCCTGCAGGTGCTTCACTTTATCCGGATATTCCTTCATGCGAAGCGGATTTGTATTGACCAGTCCTCTGTCCCACTCTTCAAAGGAACCTTCCTCTGTGACAAGAGCGATTCTCTCATAGGCAGGCATACGAAGATAACCTCCGCATTTCGGACAGATATACAGATTATTCTTATATTCTTCTGTAAAAATACCTTTCCCGCATTTATTACATTTTTTCAGAAGCCCTTTCGGCGCCTCCGGTCTCTTTCCTTCTTCCACCTGATGGCCGGACGACCTACGGATAGAAGTCTTTTTGAACATCCTATTTAAATCCATTTACTCTCCTCCTGCATTTCTTTCAAAACATTTTCCAAATAGGAAATAGTAATATTTCCTTCCTGATAATCTTCCCGTTCCATAATGTCATACAGGAAGTCAATGTTTGTCGTAATGCCTTCAATGATAACTTCGCCCAGGGCACTGTGCATTTTCGCAATGGCCTCTTTCCGGCTCTTTGCGTATACAATCAGCTTCGCTATCATGGAATCGTAATAAGGAGAGATCGTATAACCGCTGTAAATAGCGCTATCCAGCCGGATACCTTTTCCTCCCGGCAGATACATATCTGTAATAGTTCCCGGACACGGACGGAAATTATGCTTCGGATCCTCCGCGTTGATACGGCATTCAATGGCATGACCGGTAATGTGTACATCATCCTGAGTGTAAGACAAGTGACGTCCGCTGGCAATCCTGATCTGCTCTTTTACAATATCAATACCGGTCACCCACTCAGTTACCGGATGTTCCACCTGAACACGGGTGTTCATTTCCATAAAATAAAAGGTCTCATCTTCCTCCAGAAGGAATTCAATGGTTCCGGCGTTGGTATACCCCGCTGCCTTAGCTGCCTGCACAGCTGCCTGACCCATTTTTTCCCTGAGTTCTTCACTCACTGCAGCGGAAGGCGCTTCCTCAATGACCTTCTGATGATTTCTCTGGATAGAGCAGTCTCTCTCTCCCAGATGAATCACATTGCCGTAACTGTCTGCGAGAATCTGAACTTCAATATGACGGGGATTCTCCACAAAATGTTCCAGGTACATATGATTGTCGCCAAACGCGGAAGCCGCTTCTTTCTGAGCTGTAAGGAATTCTGTGGAAAATTCTTCTTCTGAATAAGCCACGCGCATTCCTTTGCCGCCTCCGCCGAGCACTGCCTTGATAATCACGGGAAAACCGATTTCTCTGGCAATCTCCAGCGCTCTTTTATCATCGGTGAGAGGTTCCTCACATCCCGGAATGACCGGCACGCCGGCACGAATCATTGTTGTTCTCGCCTCGGCTTTATTGCCAAGTTTGGCTATGGTTTTTGAATCCGGGCCAATAAAGGTAATATTGCATGCTTCACAAAGCTCGGCAAACCGGCTGTTTTCTGACAGGAATCCATAACCGGGATGAATCGCGTCTGCACCTGATACGATGGTGGCGCTGATAATCTGTTCCATGTTCAGATAACTGTCCTTTGCCGCTGCCGGCCCAATGCAGACCGCTTCATCTGCAAGCTGTGTATGAAGTGCTTCCCGGTCTGCTTCGGAATACACTGCAACGGTCTCAATCCCCATCTCTCTGCAGGCCCGGATAATTCGAATGGCAATTTCTCCCCGGTTTGCAATTAATATTTTCCGAATCATCTTTCTCTCCTTTTATCCAATCATAAATGTAAGTTCTGCTTTTACAACGACCTTGCCGTCTACGCTGGCTGTAGCCTCTCCGATTCCCATCGGTCCTTTTACCTTGATGATCTTTGTCTCCAGACGAACCTTATCGCCAGGAGAAATCTTGCCGCGGAAACGACATTTGTTGATTCCGCCGAAATAAGCAGTTTTTCCTTTATTCTCCTCCATGGAAAGGATAGCCACCGCGCCCACCTGCGCCAGCGCTTCCACCGTCAATACGCCCGGCATCACCGGTTCCTGCGGAAAATGCCCCCTGAAAAAGTCCTCGTGAAATGTCACGCATTTATAACCGACAGCGCTGACGCCCGGTTCCATATCTTCGATATAATCCACCAGCAGAAACGGATGTCTGTGAGGAATGATCTTCTCAATTTCTTTGATTCCCAGTCTCATTTTATATTCTCCTTCTTATCCTGACGCGGTATTATCCAATCCGGAATAAAGGCTGTCCGTATTCCACAGATTCTTCATTCTGCACATAGATTTCTTTTACCACACCGTCAAACTCGCTCTCAATCTCATTCATCAGCTTCATGGCTTCTACAATACCCAGAGTCTGTCCTTTTTTCACGGTATCGCCCACTTTGACAAATGCTGGCGAATCCTCTGACGGCGCTGCATAGAAAGTACCTACCAGCGGACATTTGACAATATTTCCGCTCTGGTCGTCAGCCGACGGGGCTGCCGGAGCAGGGGCCGGGGCCGGAGCAGGCGCTGCCATCTCAGGAATCTCCACCGGCTGTCCGCCTTCACTCACTGATACTACCGGCGCTGCCACCGGAGCCTGTTTATTCTCCGGACAGCTCATGACAATCCGAATGTTGCCTTCTGTATATTCAAAATTGGTCAGTCCCGCTTCGGAGACACCTTTCACTAATTTAAGAATCTCTTCGTACTGCATTTCTCTCACTCCTCATATTTTTTAACCAGCAGGGTGGCATTGTGTCCGCCAAATCCAAGAGAATTGGAGATGGCCGTTTTAACTTCCTGATGTACCGGTCCGCCAATAACATAATCCAGATCGCATTCCTCGCCCGGCTCTGTTGTTCCCACAGTCGGATGAATATATCCTTCCTCAACAGATTTAACACAGGTAATGAGCTCTACGGCGCCGGCTGCTCCCAGCAGATGTCCGATCATAGACTTGGTGGAGCTGACCTTCAGATGATCCGCCGCATCGCCAAAAGCCCGGCGGATTGCTCTCGTCTCAAACAGATCATTATGATGTGTTCCTGTTCCGTGCGCATTGACATAATCTACCTCTTCCGGTTTCACACCGGCTTCTTCCATGGCAAGTTCCATGGCTTTCGCTGCGCCGCTTCCGTCTTCCGCCGGGGAAGTGATATGGTAAGCGTCGGAGGTTGCGCCGTAACCGGCCAGCTCTGCATATATTCTGGCGCCACGTTTTTTTGCGTGCTCCAGTTCTTCCAGAATCACAACACCTGCTCCCTCGCCGATAACAAAACCACTACGGTCTTTATCGAAAGGAATAGATGCTCTCATCGGGTCTTCCGCTGAAGACAGAGCCGTCAGATTGGTGAAACCAGCCACCGCGATCGGAGTGATGCTGCTCTCGGTTCCTCCTGCGAACATCACATCCGCATCTCCATATTGAATGGCGCGCATGGCGTCACCGATGGAATGTGTACCTGTAGCACAGGCAGTGACTACGTTGGTACATTTGCCCTTGCATCCCAGAGCGATAGATACATTTCCTGCCGCCATATTGCTGATCATCATAGGAATCAGCATCGGACTCACTCTTTTCGGTCCCTTGGTGAGAATCTTCTCATGTTCTTTTTCCATGCTGGACAGACCGCCGATGCCGGAGCCGATGATCACGCCCACACGGTACGGATCTTCCTCTTCCATCTTAAGTCCTGCATCCTCCATGGCTTCTGTGGCCGCCACGATCGCATACTGTGAGAAAGCCTCCATACGTTTGGCAGATTTGAAATCCATTCTCTCTTTTGCCACGAAGTCCTTGACTTCTGCGGCAATCTTTACTTTATAATCTGTGGTATCGAACTTTGTGATCGGGCCGATTCCCACTTTCTGCTCCTTAACTCCGTTCCAGAATTCTTCCACAGTGTTTCCAATTGGTGTAATCGCACCCATTCCGGTAATGACAACTCTTCTTTTCTCCATTTATATAACCCTTTCTTTTTTCCTTTACATCACCATTCCGCCGTCAACCAGCAATACCTGCCCGGTAATATAAGACGCCAGGTCTGACGCCAGGAATACGGCTGCGTTGGCAATATCCTCCGGTTCTGCAAAACGTGCCAGCGGAATCTGTTTCATAGCCGTTTCTTTTACATCATCCGAAAGCACATCCGTCATCTCTGTCTTAACAAAGCCCGGCGCGATGGCGTTGGCTGTGATATTTCTGGACGCCAGCTCTTTTGCGACAGACTTGGTAAGTCCGATCAGTCCTGCTTTTGACGCGCTGTAATTGGCCTGACCCGCATTGCCCGCCACGCCTGACACAGAAGTGATATTGATGATTCTTCCGTATTTCTTACGCATCATCTGGCGGCTGGCGAAACGAATACAGTTAAAACTTCCCTTTAAGTTGGTGTCAAGCACTGCGTCAAAGTCATCCTCGGACATTCCCATGATCAGTCCGTCCCGGGTGATTCCTGCATTATTGACCAGAATATCAATCTTTCCAAACGTTTTTACTACGCTTTTGATAAATTCGCTGCAGGCGTCGAAATCCGCCACATTGCAGCGGAAAATCTCTGCTTTCCCGCCTGCTTCCTCAATCTCCGCCTTCACAGCGGCTGCTTTTGCTTCATTTCCATTGTAATGTACTGCAACAGATGCTCCCGCCTTGCCGAAAGCAACGGCGATAGCTCTCCCGATTCCACCGGAAGCGCCTGTCACAACTGCAACCTTTCCCTCTAACATTAACATTCTGTCAACTCCTTAATCTTTTCTACAACGGTATGCATCTCTTCCATGCTGCCGATCTTAAACATATTTGCTTTTCTGTCAATCTTGCGCATAAAACCGGATAATGTCTTGCCCGGTCCGATCTCCACAAAAATGTCCACGCCCTCTTCCAGCATCCGGCGGACACTCTGCTCCCACATGACGGAACTTGATACCTGCGCCCGGAGCAGATCCTTCGTCTCGCTGATGTCTGTGATAACCTCTGCGTTCACGTTGGTCACATACGGGATGGCAAGAGGTTTCCAATCTACCTTTTCGAGCGTCTCGTAAAGCTCCTCGCCCGCCTCTTTCAGGAACGGAGAATGAAACGGCCCGCTGACATTTAACGGAAGTACTCTCTTGGCTCCGGCTTCTTTGAGGGCCGGTGTCACTGCCTCGATGGCGTCCTTCTTGCCGGTGATAACGATCTGTCCCGGACAGTTGTAGTTGGCCACGGAAACATTTTCTGCGGTGTCGGTCACTGCCTTCACCTGTTCTCCGGAAAGTCCGAGAACCGCTGCCATGCCGCCGGAGCCGTCCGGAACGGCGTTATGCATGAGAGTTCCTCTCTTCCAGATGGTCTTCACGGCGTCTTCATAGCTCATGCCGCCTGCCGCCACGATAGCGCAGTATTCGCCAAGGCTTAATCCCGCCGTCATATCCGGCTTCAGCCCCTGTGCCTCGATCTCCCTTGTCATGGCAAGACAGGTGGTCACCAGGGCTGCCTGTGTATAGTCGGTACGATTCAGTAAATCGTTCTCCTCAAAACAGATGGACTTGATGTCCATATCAAGTATCTTCGCACTCTCTTCATATGCGCTTTTTGCAAGAGCGCTCTGCTCATAAAAATCTTTTCCCATTCCGACAGTCTGTGCGCCCTGTCCCGGATACAGAAATGCAATCTTACTCATAAACCTTTGTCCCCTTTAACAGCTCTTCTGCCTGTGCGTTCAGGCCCTCCACGATATCCTTACAGCTTCTGATCTCTTTTACCAGCCCGGCGATCTGCCCTGCCATAACACTGCCGTTTACCACGTCGCCGTCCACAACAGCCTTTCTTAAACCGCCGAGGGTCAGATGCTCAAGCTCTTCGAGGGTTGCGCCTTCCGCTTCCATGCGGAGGTATTCCTGGGTCTGTTTGTTACGGATGCAGCGAACCGGATGTCCGGTACTTCTTCCGGTAACCTTGGTATCGATATCTTTTGCCTTTACGACTTTGTTCTTGTAATTGTCGCTGACAATGGACTCCTCGGAAGCCACAAAAATGGTTCCCATCTGCACGGCCTTGGCGCCCAGCATAAATGCTGCGGCGATTCCGCGTCCGTCGGCAATACCGCCGGCTGCGATGACCGGAATAGATACGGCGTCAACCACCTGCGGAACGAGAGCCATGGTAGTTGTCTCACCGATATGTCCGCCGGATTCCGTTCCTTCCGCGATCACAGCGTCCGCACCGGTTCTCTCCATACGTTTTGCAAGAGCAACACTTGCAACTACCGGAATAACCTTCACGCCGGCTGCCTTCCACATCTCCATGTATTTCTCCGGATTACCTGCGCCAGTGGTCACAACCGGTACTTTTTCATCCACAATAACCTGAGCAATGGCATCGGCTTCCGGATTCATTAGCATGACATTTACGCCGAAAGGCTTATCTGTCTTCTGTTTTACCTGCTGGATCTGTTCCTTTACCCAGGATGCCGGCGCTCCGCCGGATCCGATGATTCCTAAGCCCCCTGCTTCCGATACGGCGGCTGCCAGCTCGTTGGTGCCGACCCAAGCCATACCGCCCTGAATAATCGGATATTCAATTCCGAGAAGTTTTGTAATTTCCGTTTTCATAATATCTTACTCCCAATCTCTGTTCTTCCTGGCAGGCCTGATGTTTCACATCAGCCCTGCCGTTGTCTTAGTTACTTTTGTAAGTATCTGATCACTACTGATGATTCTCTTTGTAAGTATCTGATTATTACTGGTGATTCTCAATGTAGTTGATGAGATCTCCCACTGTATCAATGTTCTCCAGATCTTCTGACGGAATCTCCACGTCAAATTCCTCTTCCAGTGTCATGACCATCTCGAACAAATCCAGGGAATCGATGTTAAGGTCATTCTTGAAGGACGCATCCATGGTCACCTGCTCTTCATCAACGCCAACTTCTTCTACAATTAAATCTCTAATCTTCTCGAACATAACTTGTCCTCTCTTTCATCCTTTTTCATTCATCATTTATTGCGCTTTTATGTAATCCGGCAATGCCGGTGATTACCATTCCAAAGTTACCATTCCAGATAGAAACCGCCCCAGGTCAGCCCGGCGCCAAATCCGGCAAGTACCAGCTTCGTGCCCGGCTTCAGGATTCCCTTCCGGTTCATATCATCAAGAAGCATCGGGATACAGGCAGAAGAAATATTGCCGTTATCCATGATGTTCATCGGAAACTTGCTCTCGTCCTGCCGCAGTCTCTTGGCAATGGCGTCAATGATTCTTTTATTTGCCTGATGCAAAACAAAAAAGTCAATCTCATCTGCAGTATGACCGCTCATTTTAAGAACTTCGCGGATAACCTCCGGCACTTTTCTTACGGCAAACTTAAAAATAGCCTTGCCGTCCATGCGGTAATACTCGTCAAAAGGCACCTTATGCTTCCCATGCCCCAGACTGCACGTGAGCGCTTCTCCCATACTGCCGTCGGCATGAAGCACACACGGGATCTGAATATCTTCCGGCGCGCAGTCTGCCTTAAGTACAGCTGCACCCGCTCCGTCGCCAAAAAGAATACAGGTACCTCTGTCCGTCCAGTCCACATAGTTGGAAAGACATTCGCTTCCTATGACCAGCGCGGTCTTCACAAGTCCCGCCTTTATCTGCGCCGCGGCAGCCTGATATCCGGTTATGAATCCGCTGCAGGCGGAATTCACATCGAAAGCCGCCGCTCTCTTCGCTCCCAGCGCTTTCTGCACATCACAGGCGATGCACGGCAGACTCTGTTCTGCGGATACCGTGGAAACAATAATCAAATCAATCTCTTCCGGGGAAATACCCGCATTTTCAAGCGCCCGCTCCGCAGCCTTCGCCGCCATGCCGGCTACGGTCTCATCTGTGGCTATATGGCGGGTCCGAATCCCTGTCCGGGTCTGAATCCATTCATCGGAAGTATCTACCTTCCGGGCAATCTCAAAGTTATCGACCACCCTCTCCGGAAGAAAGGATCCCGTACCTGCAATCTTTACAAACATATCTGTTATCCTCTTTCTTTCATAGCTTAACCTGTCCGGAACATCTCTCTGTCTCTGCACAGATCCTGACTGAACCCGGAACAGTTTTTCAACCTTTGTTGCACATTACTCTTTATATTGTTTGAAGTTTGAATATTTTGATTTTCAAACTTTTTGAGTAACAATATATCACAATATTTCTCTAAGTCAAGTATTTTTAGCAGAACATGGAAATTCCAGCAAAAACCTCTATAACTAAAAAACCCTTCTTCCCCCGGCTGATAATCCGGAAGAAAAGGGTTCTTCTGCTGTCTGTGATCGGTTATATTATCTGTGAGCCGCAGGGAAATATCTCAGGATACTCACAGAAGATGATATTCGTTAAGCTTCGCCGGTTTCGCGAAAGTCTCCTCCTGAATCCGGGAGCTCACTACATCCACCGTACAGATCTCATGCTCTACCTTCAAAAAATCATGAATCTCTTCTATGCCCTCTCCCGTATAGGAGCTGGTGAAGAAAATATGCTCGCAGCCTGTCAGGCGCAGCCATTCCGCAGCCTGTTCCGGATCGGCACACCAATGATCGGTTTTGGTCACAATGCCGATGGTCTCACGGTTGCTGACCGCTGCCACATTCGGCGGATACAGAGAATACGGCTCCGTAGCGCTTAATACAATCCCAACTACGTCCGCTTCCGCAATATAGAGAGCAATGGCGTGCGCCAGATCAATATTCTCCGCATACTCTCCCGGCATATCGATCAGACAGTCATACTGGCTGACATACTGTGTCTTATGATAGGTAATCTTTTCTCCTCTGAGCGCCTGTTTCAATGTTGTCTTGCCGCACTCGCTGCGGCCGATCAATACCATTCTTCTCATTATACGTTTCCTCCCTGACCCAATACTGTCCCCGACAAACTTCAGCCTCTTTGCCGGTGCCGTCCGGCTCTTGATATATTTAATAATATAACACTTTTTTTTGAAATTGTAAAACGAAAATGTATCTTAGCCAGATTTTAACTGGACAAATAAAAAGGGAAGTATTATACTTTTTCAATACCATATTTACAGATATGCCACGAGAAAGGAGTACTATGAAAAAAGTCAAACTGAATAAATATTTTCTCATACCGCTTATTGTGATTTTGCTGGGCATTTACTATTATGTAGCACTCCCGGCCATCAATATTCACAATGCTTCTATCTGGAAGTTTATTATTGCGGTTCCGGTGATTCTTCTTATTTTATATGTTTTTCCGAAGATTCGCCTGACCGGCAGCAAAAAGAATCCGGTTA
This sequence comes from Eubacterium sp. An3, assembly GCF_002159465.1. Classification (NCBI taxonomy): domain Bacteria; kingdom Bacillati; phylum Bacillota; class Clostridia; order Eubacteriales; family Eubacteriaceae; genus Eubacterium; species Eubacterium sp. An3. The sequence continues at coordinate 35,339 of NZ_NFIR01000011.1, read as the reverse complement.
AAGTACAAAATGTGTTTGGAACAGCTGTTTTTAAAATCCTTGCAGGCATCATCCTGCTGCTGCTCATCATATACGGAGCAGGCACGCTGCTTTCTTCACCGATTATCAACGCTTCCCGTTATCAGAAGCTCATGACAGTGGAGACCGGGGAATTTTCCAGGGACATCACCCAGATATCCTATGACCAGATTCCTCTTCTGGACAGGGCATCGGCGGAGCTTCTTGGCGAGAGAAAAATGGGAAGCCTTGTGGATCTGGCATCCCAGTTTGAGGTGGCAAACCTCTATACCCAGAGCAATTATAACGATACGCCGGTCCGGATCACCCCGCTGCGATACGCCGATATCATCAAATGGTTCACAAATCATAAGGATGGTATCCCGGCCTATATTATGATCGACATGGCGACACAGGAGACAAAGCTTGTCCGGCTGGAGGAAGGCATGAAATATACGCCGTACGACCATTTCGGACGCAATCTTTACCGCCATCTCCGCTTTAAATATCCGACCTATATTTTCGACAACATCAGCTTTGAAGTGGATGATAACGGCACGCCGTACTGGATCTGCAGCACGAAGAAGTACAACATCGGCCTTTTCGGCGGACAGACCATAGGGAATGTAGTCATCTGCAACGCCATCACCGGCGAATGTACAGATTATAAAGTAGAAGATGTTCCGACGTGGGTGGACCAGGTATACCGCGCCGATCTTCTTATTGATCTTTACGATTATTACGGCACACTGAAGCATGGTTATATCAACAGCGTCATCAGCCAGAGAGACTGTCTGGTAACCACTAACGGTTACAATTACCTTGCTATCGGCGACGACGTGTGGGTTTATACCGGAGTCACTTCCATCACCAGCGACCAGTCCAACGTGGGATTTGTCCTCATGAACCAGCGTACCATGGAAACCCGCTATTATGAAGTGGAAGGCGCCATTGAAGATTCCGCCATGGCTTCCGCAGAAGGAAAGGTGCAGAACCTTGGTTATAAATCCGCCTTCCCTCTCCTGCTGAATATCGATAATGAGCCGACGTATCTGATGGCACTAAAGGACGCCGCCGGGCTGGTAAAAATGTATGCCATGGTCAACGTACAGAACTATCAGATCGTCGCTACAGGCAATTCTGTGGTAGAATGTGAAGCCGCTTATAAAAACCTTATGGCTGACAACGGCATCGAGACAAGTGAAACAGAGCCGGACAAAGGCGAGCTTAAAACCGTTACCGGCGTGATCAGCAAAATTGCGGAGAGCGTCGTGGAAGGCAACTCTCACTACTATCTGCTTCTCGATCAGTCAGATACCATCTACGATGTCAACGTAGCAGAACACATTTCCATCATCCGGTATAATACCGGGGACAGCATCACTCTGGAATACACGGAAGGCAGCGACCGCTGCAGTGTGGTCAAGATTCCGGAGGATGAAGGCGGCGCTGACACCGCAAGCGTCTCCGGGGAGGAAGACGCAGGAAACGATACCGCCGGCGCTGCCAACTAATCGCAGATTCGCCGCAGCGTAATTCTCGCGAAGCATATTCTTCCAAAGTAAAAATCAGCACCTCCATTTAACGGCGGTGCTGATTTAACGTTAATCATCAAATCTCCTTATCAATTCACCATACTTCACATAATCTACCTTATATATATTCACCGTATCTTCCGGTCAAAGCTGCTCTTGATCCACAGCTCATCCCGGTATTTTGCCACGGCTCTCCGTGAGATGTGAATTCCTTCCATAACCAGCAATTCCACCAGCTTGGCGTCGCTGTACGGTCTCCGTTTATCTTCGCTGTCTACCAGAGAGCGGATTCTCTCCTTGATGTGCTCAGCAGAGAGTTCTTCTCCCTTCTCACATGCCACCGCTCCGGCAAACAGCTTTTTCATCAGAATAGTTCCGGCCGGTGACTTGATGTATTTTCCCCGCACAGCACGGCTCACAGTAGACGGATGTACATGAAGTTCCTCCGCCAGAGCGCACATGGTCATGGGAACCGGATTACTCCTGCCCGCAAAATATTCTTTTTGTTTCTGGAGCAGTGCCCGTGCAATGGACTTCATAGTCTCTCTCCTCTGCTCCACGCTGTTTAAAATAAACCGGCACCGATCCAGATTCTTTTTAAAATATCCGGACAATTCAGCATCCCGGGAACTACGCATCATTTCCACATACTGCTCATTGACATGATAATTCCCTGACCACCGGTCATTGATAGATATCTCCCACTGACCATTTTTCAGGTCATACACAATATCCGGTACAATGTAACTGACCTCAGCTTGCTGAAGTCCGGAGAGTGGTTTAGGATTCAATTTTGCGATTTTTGCGATATATTTGCGAATCTGAGCCGTAGAAAGTCCGGTCTGTCTTGAAATGACACTGATTTTACCTTCGCTGATTTCCGGCAGATATTTATCTACTACCAGTTTAAGCCCCTCATCTTCTTCTCCCATGACTTCCAGCTGTTTTAAGAGACATTCGGAAAGTCCGGAAGCAAATACTCCGAAAGGTTCCAGATCTTTCAGTCTGGCAAGAACTTTCTCCACTGCATCTTCTGTCATTCCGGTCAATTCCGCTGCCTCCCCGGCACTCATGCGGAAAAAGCCATCATCTTCGAGACAGTCAACAAGATAATCTGCCAGTCCCCATTCCTCATTTGTGAAGGCATTCATCTCAATCTGGCTCAGTAAATATCTTTTCAGATAATCCGCATCCGGCGCCGCAAGATTATCCCGGGAATCAAAATCTTCATCCTCATCTCCCCGGCTTCTTCTTTTTCGTTTATCATCATCAAACCACCGGATATCTTCCCCCATGCCGGAAGGCACGCTGCTGTCGAGATTACAATCCAGAAGCGGATTGCTCATATACTCATTCTGGAGAAATTCTTCTAATTCAATGGCGTCCATGGCCAGAATCTCCAGAGATTGAATCTGTGACTGGCACAGGATCTGTTTCGTTTCCAGCGCGACGTGTTGTGATAATTCCATCTTTACCCCACCTTAATCTGCTCATCGGTAGTATTCCTGTTAAAAAACTCATTTCTAACTCTACCACAAGAATGACAAAAATTCAACAAATCCAGCCATTTTATTATTATTTTCTCCATTATTTTATTTATATTTCTAAAAAAATACCGCCATAATTCACAAAAGTCAGAAATTAGAGCAGTCTTTTTTATCATTATTTTATAAGAAGAGCTATATGCAACAATATATACTCCGGTCAGTATGATCGGACGTATCGTCTGGGGAGCTGTCACAGACCACACGGACAAATACGTGACTCTCTGTATCATCTGCGCCATCCCGGTACTCACCATGGGATTCCTGGCGTTCTCTCCTGGCATAATCCCGGCCATCATCTGCATGGCGCTCACAGCGCTCTGCTACGGCGGTTTCGGAGGAACCATTACGCCGATCACCGCCGATCTGTTTGGTTCCAAATATATCACAGAGAATTACGGCGTCATGTACCTGATGTTCGGTATCGCCGGACTGCTCGGCCCGCGTATTGCCGTCACCTTAAACAACAACGGAGATTATTCCCGCGCTTTCTTAGTCGGATGCATTCTGGCAGCAATCTCACTGATCGCGGCATTTATCGTCAGAAAGAAAGTGAAATCCTCCATGAAATAAATGAACTACATGTGAAAGCGCGCCGCCGGGCGCGCAAAAAATGCTCCCTTCCGGGCGACAAGTTTGATTCTCTCGCTTGCCTGCCTGAAAGGGAGCGTTTTGGTTTATGTATGAGATATACTAATATGCCCGATTATTTGCTCCTCGATATTTCTTTAAATCAAGCAAAATGTAAGCCTTGTCCAGGTCTTCCCTGGCAACAGCCAGACGGTGCATAACCAGATCCTCTTTTGTTCCGTTTTCTGCGAAATCATGCTCTGATAATACATCAGATAAAGCTTCCATCTGCTCATCCTGCAAATCAACCAGTATCATTATATCAATATCAGAATTTTTGCGATTATCTCCTCTCGCATATGAACCATACAATATAATTTTCTTTAAATGATTTCCATAAATTTTACATAGATCGTTTGTATAATTTTCCAAAATCATTGAAATATTTTCCGCCATTTACACACATCCTTTCAGGAAATTTCTGTGTACTCTGCCATTCTGTCAAAAGTTCATAATGGAATATACCGGCCCCTCTCACAGGAAAAATGCATTTGCTGCTCTTCTCGTATAATGCTCTCTGAGCATCTCCACATGGGATAAAAAGTCCTCATCTTCAAAATGTTTTGCCTGCGTTGGACAGGCACGGATACAGGCCTGGCACTTGATGCAGATGCCATTTACGACCGACGGGTCCTCCCGGCTGATGCTTCCCATCGGGCAGACCTGCGCGCAGGTACCGCATCGGTTACAGAGGTTCTCATCGGTCACCGGCTTAGCTTTCAGGAACTTCGCCGGCTGTCCGTCCGCGCGCAGCGGCGTATAATACGGCCCCACCGGGTTATGTCCGGTGATCTGCAGCGCCAAAACGCCGCAGGCAGCCTTGTTGCCGCTGACAATCTTTTCTACCCCGGAAAATTCTTTTATTTTCTCCGCCGCCCTTCTGGCAAAGACGCGCAGTTCTTCTTCATCCTGTTTATCGGGCCGTCCGGCGCCGATGTCGTCAGAAAATGCGTGGCGGGCCGCCGCCGCTGCGGCGGCGGCCACACAGAATCCGTGGTTCTCCAGCAGAAGCGCCAGCTCCATGAGTCCGTCGTCATAATTCCTGTTTCCAAATACGCTGACCGCCACAGCCAGCGTCCCGTTTCCCTCAAAACTCCGGTCCACATCGGGGAGGATTTTGTTTGGAATCCGTCCGGCATACACCGGCGTCCCGAGGATCAGCAGATCTTCCTCCGTAAATGTGCAGCTCTTTTTTCTCTCGTCCGGCAGAGTAAAGGAAATCTTATGTACCGGAAGTTTCAGGCATTTTCCCATCTCCTCCGCCAGCAGGCTGACGATGTGCTCCGTACCGCCGGTGGGACTGAACGACGCCGCCCATATTTTTTTTATCATCATATTTTACCTTCTCCTTTTTCTTGCTTTCCCCAACTTTATCTTTTATACATTTTATTATTCGCCTTTTTTACGCTGCGGTTACCGCTGGTCACAATGGCGTTTCCTCTGGATGAAGCATATGCCTTGTTCCCTTTCAGCGACACATTTTTATAGCGTGAGGAAGAACGGGTGACAACCTGAATTCCCTGGCGATAACCATACACTGTGTTATTTGCCACAGTGATTTTTGATTTATTCATCTTCTTTCCGGAAGTCTTCCCCTGAATAGTGATGTTCAATCCCACAGAATAAGATTCATTTTTTCGGGTACTGTGAGTAGTGATCACATTGTTTTTCACAACGGCACTCAGCGTGTTATAGAGAGTACATCCCTCGGCACTGTACCCGGTCAGTTTATTCCCCTTGATAATAATCTTTTCATGAAATTTATTTCTGTATTTTTTTCCGTCGGATGCAGCATAATTAGCACACACGCCCCTGCTGCCCTCAATCGTATTATTCAGTATCTTTATATTCTTGCAGGTCTGCCCGTTGACGAACTTCCTGCCGTACTGTGCCAGAACCGGCGCGGTTTTCGGCGCTGCCACATCAATCTGGAGCGCGTCTTCCACAGAATTCTTATCTTTCTTTCCCTGAACCTTAAGGGTACTGTTTTTCACCGTTGTATTCTTCATGGCAATGAGCTCAATGGCATGAGACTGATAATTAGAGATAATCGTCACATTATCAATGACCACATTGCTGCCATGATTAAATGCCATGACGGAACAGGCAGCCTTTTTATCCGTGATCTGCCAGGTGCCTCCCTGAATCTTAACATTGGTAAGGGAGCGATAATTAACCGCATCCGGTTTATTGGACAAAATCCCTTTATCCTTCGAAGTCATGACGATGGTCGCGCCATCGGCAATAATTGTCGTGTTGCTTCCCAGGTATACCATATTAGTAAGCTCCACCCGTGATCCTGGCGGAATCACGATAGTTTTTTTCTGATCTCCGCTGCACAGCATATTAAGCGTACTCGAGTTGATATAACCTGCGCTTTCTCCGCCTTTCTTTTCCGTGCATACATTCATCACAATCTGTCCCTGCTCGTTAAAAGTACCTGCCAGTTGTTTTTTCCTGCCCAGAATCTCCACTCCAGTCAGATCAGAGCTGGCGGCAGATGCAGGTACCGCCGTCAGAAAAAATGCTGCTAATACAAAAATTGCGACAACTGCCGTCATCATGCCGGAGAAAAGTACATGTGCCTTTTTCTCCGGAACTGATAAAAATGTAACCTTTTGTGTTTTCCTCCCAAAATACTGCATTGTTTCCCCTTTCTTTTGTACAGTTATTGTACACTTTTCCTCTTATACATTTTATTGTTTTTATTTACGATCTTCCTGGCCGCTCTTTTATTCAGCGCAATGGCACTTTTCTTTTTCGGCGCATAACACTGATTACCTGTCACTACAGCCTTTTTATACCGGGATGACGTCATGGAAAACAGCTGTATCCCCTGACGCACACCATAGACGGTGTTTCCTGTCACTGTCAGACGGGCTTTCTTCATTTTTTTCTTTGGCGCTTTTCCCTGTAAAGTAATATTCAGACCTACTGCATATGATTTTGTCTTTCGTTTGCTGTGAGTCGTAATCTTATTATTCTTTACTACCGCATTTAACGTATTATAAATAACACATCCCTCGGCAGTATATCCTGTCATGGTATTCCCGATTATAGTAATTTTGTCATGGAACTTATTAATATATTTCTTATTTCCGCTTCCATCAAAATTAACGCACAGCCCCCGGCTTCCCTCAATGGTATTATTGAGAATCTTGATATTCTTACAGGTCTGCCCTTTTACATACTGAGAACCATACTGCACCAGCGGAGGAGCTGTTTTCGGAGTAGCAACATCAATCTGCAGAGCCTCCTCCACAGAGTTCTTATCCATCCTTCCCTGCACCTTTAATGTACAGTTCTGTACCGTTGTATTTTTCATGGCAATCAATTCGATGGCGTGGGATTCATAATTGGAAATCACCGTCAGGCCATCGATCACAACGTTGCTTCCATGACTGAACCGGATAACAGAACAGCCCTCTTTCTCATCCGTCAGCTTCCATGTTCCACCCTGAAGCCGCACATTCTGTACAGCTTTATAATTGACTGCGTCCGGCCGGGTAGCAAGAATTCCCTTACCGCTTCCATTCATCACAAGCGTCGCGCCATCGGCGATGATCGTTGTATTGCTTCCCGGATGTATCCCGTTCATCAGCTCCACTGTGGCTCCGGACGGAATAACTATGGTTTTTGGCTCATTACCGCTGCACAATGCATCCAGAGCGTTGGAATTCACATGATCATATCGAATTACCTGCCCGCTTCTGGCTGTGTAATCCTCTGTGCAGACATTCATTACAATCTGCCCCTGCGCATTATAGGTTCCTGCCACCCGGTTCCATCCGCCCATTACAGTTTCTCCTGCCTGATGTGCAGAAACCGAAGAAATGCAGAGTCCCCAGCCAAGTACACAGCAAAATACGAAAGCGGTCAAAAAGCTTAACTTCTGCCAGTTTATTTCTTTTTTCATACTTATCTCCTTCTTCGAACAATATTCACATACATTTTTTAACGAATGATAGTTCCTGTCTTGCCCAGATATCCTTCCAGAGCTTTGTCAATGGACGTAATGACCACGCGCCGTCCCGCGCCTTTTTCGATGAAAGACACTCCGGCCTCCACCTTCGGAAGCATGGTATTTGGCTCAAACTGATCCTCACTCATGTACTGTTTCGCCTGCTCCACAGTAATCTCATTGAGAGGAGTCTCAGACGTTGTATGATATCCGATAGACACATGTTCCACACTGGTGAGAATCATCAGTTCATCAGCGTTCAGCAGTTCTGCCAGACGTCCGCTGGCATAATCTTTCTCGATGATAGCGCTGGCTCCTTTCAGCTGCACGCCCTGTGCCAGCACCGGAATCCCGCCTCCGCCGCAGGCAATCACCACATGCCCCGCATCTGATAACGTCCGAATAGAATCGATTTCAATGATGCCCTGTGGTTTCGGAGCCGCCACGATACGGCGATATCCGCCTTCCACCTCGGTAACATAATTCCCGTTACGTTCCTCTTTATCCGCCTCTTCTTTGGTAAGAAGACGTCCGATGATCTTCACCGGCTCTGAAAACGCATCATCGTATGGATCGACCATCACCTGTGTGATAATGGTGCAAACCGGTTTGGAAATTCCTCTTGTCAAAAGTTCTGCCCGGAGCGCATTCTGGAGATCATAGCCGATATATCCCTGGCTCATGGCAGAACACACAGACATCGGCGCCTGCGTATAGTCTTTTCTTTTTGCGCCAAATTCATTCATAGCTGTGTGTATCATGCCAACCTGCGGCGCGTTGCTGTGGGAAATCACGATATCTGCTCCGGCTTCAACCAGATTGGCAAGAATCTTCGCCGTCCTTTTTGTTGCCTCATACTGTTCCGGCAAGGTTGTCCCGAGCGCCCGGTGTCCGAGCGCCACTACTACTTTTTTTCTGCTCATATTACACAAATCCCTTCCTAAAAAATAATCGTAAAAATTATCAGCCCGCCCGCGCGGGCTGCTATACGTAATATATGAATATATCAGTTTTATTTTAACAAAAAGCTCCTAAAACATCTATATATATTCATCTATTTCCAAAATAATATTGTCTTCTACCGTTCCAGGTATTCTTTCATAGCCGCAATGGAGTTCCGTCCGTCTTCCAGCCCGATCTGATATAACGCCTCCAGTTTTGAGCGGTTCTTCTCTACCCGCCCTACATTTACTTTCTCCTTCGGACGAATGAGAAAAACTCTTCCCTCCTCCTCTTCTTTCTCCAGAAAGGCCAGAGTATCATTGTAACGGATATGACGATTTGCCATCTTCTTTACAAAAGCTTTTGACTTCGGATAACGCATCTTCAGCAGACGAATGGCGCGGTTTGGTTCCTTCTGATATCCTTCCTCCCTGGTCAGAATCACTACATTTTTTGTATTGCCGTCTGCCAGAGACTTCCGGATCGGAATACTATCTGCCACGCCGCCGTCCAGATAAGTATGTCCGTTTACTACCAGAGATTTTGATACCAGCGGAAGGGAACTTGACGCCCGAATGGCCCACATCTGTTTATTCAGATCCTTCACCTTCACATAAACCGGTTCTCCGGTATCCACATCAGTAATAACCGCATAGAGCGTACCAGGATATTTTTTGTAAGCTTCAAAATCAAAAGGGTCCAGCACATTGGGAATCCTGGAATACAACATATCCACTCCAAAAATATTGCCGGTACGCAGAAAAGTTCTCGTTCCGCAGTAATCCGGGTCATCGAGATAATCTACCGCCACCCGGAAGGCGCGGCCATATTGTCCCGACATATAACTGCACGCATGGCAGCTACCCGCTGATACACCATATATTTTTTCAAACTTTATATCATTTTCAAGAAATGCGTCGAGAACTCCTGCAGTATACACGCCACGCATTCCGCCGCCCTCTAAAATTAATCCTCCATGATACATAGATAACACCTGCTTTCTTTTATTCTACAATATGATCTGCTGCCGCACCCACTCGGATACAGGAGCCCGCCCGCTCTTTGCCGCCGCCGTCTGCTCATAGAGCTGGGCTGCGCGGATATCCGCCTCAAACAGACGTTCCGCCGCGCTCCCTGATTTAAAACTCTTCCTTCCCTGCGCCGGCTTCTGTATCAACGGAATCTCTGCCTGTGCACGAATACGCTTTAAAAGAGGAGCCGCCCGCTTTGCAAATCCCAGAACCCGCGCGTAAGGAACCGGTACGTCCGCTGCCGTTGACAGGAAGTCTTCTTTTTTTATATGCAGCACCCTGTGCAGCAATGCCCGTCTCCAGGCGGCATCCGTCAGTCTCTTAGTGTGGAGCTGATCCAACAAAAAGGAAAATGAACATCCCGGCTTATGCATTTTCTGTAATCTTGCCGCCATATCCACGTCGAAACCAAAAAACTCTTCCACGTCTTCCTCCTCCATCAATATAGCATAATCAAGACAGCGCATCAAATCATCCCAGCAAACCGTATCATCCTTCTGCCAATGCGACAAAAGCAGATATGCTCCTCCGCCCATGGCTTCTGTCAGAAGATCGCACAGCGCATTTTCTCTTCCGCCGTCCAGAAGCATTTTTCTTATTGCGGAAGCAGAAGGATATTTTTGCCGGATATTTTCATCATGATAACCAGCCCCCTCTCTCCGGACAGTCACCGGAATTATCGGAGAATTCATCCGGTCCAGCGCCTTCAGATACTCCAGTCCCAGGATATGATTCGGCGTCTCCAGGATATCCCACAGAATCTTTTTTTCCGGATATTCCCGCTCTGCGCAAGCCTTCACAGCATCTTTTCTGGCTAATGGGAAATTTTTGCCCATTTTCAGCTCTTCCCGCAGCCGCTGACGGAAAAACGCAGATTCTTCTGATAAAATCTTAACGAGAGGCGCATAGTCGTTCACCTCCGCCCGTTCGCTTCCAAAGGATAAATAATCAACACACCCAAGATTATGCAGCAGCCTCACGCCGGCAGATGCGAAATATTCCGCGCTGGCTGTGGAATAAATGACCGGCAGCTCGATAACCAGATCCGCTCCCCCTTCCAGAGCCAGACGGGTGCGGAGATATTTATCTGCCGCCGCAGGCTCTCCCCGCTGTACATAATCACCGCTCATAACAGCAATGATATAATCTGCTCCCGTCTTTTTCCTCGTCTCTCTGATATGGTACCGATGCCCTCGGTGAAACGGATTATATTCCGCGATGATTCCCGCTGTGATCATAGGTTTGTCCTGCCTTTCCCTTTCATCAGATTTCTTTATCATACCTGAAATCAGATAAAATAGCAACTCTCTCCATGTTGGATTGTATTTTTTTTAGTACAAAAATAATTGTGTTTAGTTTCGAACAAAATCAATTATTGTTAATTTTGAAACAATTCGAAATTTAAAAATGAAATCTGGTTGCCTTAAAATAACAAAAAAAGCCTAGATTTTATACAATATAATACATTTTCAAAACTATCGTTTCGTACTATAATTTCTGTATAGTAGATTTATAATTAGTGAAATTATGGTTTCGCTTTACTAAATAACATTTTTTCAAAAGGAGACACGAACATGAAAGTTTTAGTTATCAATTGTGGAAGCTCTTCTCTCAAATATCAGGTGATTGATTCCGAGTCAGAGCACGTATTGGCTAAAGGCCTTTGTGAACGTATCGGCATCGATGGCCGCATGACCTATCAGCCGGCCGGCAAAGACAAAATAAAATATGACGCTCCGATGCCAGCCCACCGTCAGGCAGTAGAACTCGTATTAAAGCAGCTCACTGACCCGGACAACGGTATCCTCACATCTGTTGACGAGATCGACGCTGTGGGACACCGTATGGTACATGGCGGAGAGAAATTTGCCTGCTCCACACTTCTTACGGACGAGGTTTTAAAAACTGTAGAATCTTTCAACGACCTTGCTCCTCTTCACAATCCTCCGACCCTCGTCGGCGTAGCTGCCTGCAAGGAACTTATGCCTGACACTCCAATGGTCGGCGTATTTGATACCGCTTTTCATCAGACCATGCCTCCGGAAGCATACATTTACGGACTTCCATATGAATATTATGAGAAATACGGCGTTCGCCGTTACGGTTTCCACGGAACATCACACAGATATGTTTCCCTGCGTGCCGCAGAGATTCTCGGCAAGAAGCCGGAAGATCTGAAGATTGTTGTCTGCCATCTGGGCAACGGTTCTTCTCTTTCCGCTGTGGACGGCGGCAAATCCGTTGATACCTCCATGGGACTGACCCCACTGGAAGGTCTGGTTATGGGAACCCGTTCCGGTGATATCGACCCAAGCTGTATTGAATTTATTGCACATAAAGAGAACCTGTCTCTGGAGCAGGTAATGGAAATCGTCAACAAGAAGTCCGGCGTTCTCGGTATCTCCGGTATTTCTTCCGATTTCCGTGATCTCGATGAAGCGGCAAGAAGCGGCAATGCAAGAGCTGCTCTCGCTCTTAAGATCTTCTGCCATTCCGTAGTCAAATATATCGGAAGCTCTATCGCTGTTATGAACGGTGTAGACGCCATCGTATTCACTGCCGGCATCGGAGAAAATGACGATGTTATCCGTTCCGCCATCATGGATCACTTCGGATACCTGAACATCCGTCTGGACGACGAAGCCAACAAGATGCATGGCCAGGAACGTATCATCTCCACTGATGACTCCAGCGTAAAGGTTATCTGTATTCCGACCAACGAAGAGCTGATGATTTGCCGCGATACCGTAGAGATCGTTACCAAGAAAATGGTTGAAGACGCTGTGAAGGAAATTATGGCTAATCAGTAAGCGAAACGACTTGACTATATAACGAACATAAACACATATAAACGTAAACCAGGCGCGTCATATGACGCGCCTGGTTGATTTCATAAAATCTCATCTGTCAGTATCATTTGCTTACCTTCGCCCTGGCTGATAAGCCTTTCTTCCTCAGCATCTTCACATAAGCCGTATATTTCTTCTTCGGCACCTTCACTTTCAGTTTAGAATAATTACTGCTTCCCGCTTTGGCAAATGCCTTGGCTCCCACGGTCTTTGCCGTCAGTTTCTTCGCTTTGATGGCCAGAGACTGTAGTTTCTTACAGTTATAAAAAGCTTTTTTGCCGATCTGTTTCACTTTTGCCGGTATGACAACTTTTTTGAGGGCCGTGCAGTTTCTGAAAGCGGAATTGCCGATGCTGGTAACATTGCTTCCAATGGTAACTTTTTTCAGTTTTTTATTATTCTTAAATGCATTGTCGGCAATAGATGTCACCTTATACGTAATACCGTCGATTTTTACCTCCGACGGCACTGCAACGGCTGTCGCTTTTGTATTCAGATTCTTCGCATAAGCCACAGCAGACCCGGCTGTGGTAACAATGTAAGACGCATTGCCAACTGTCAGGGTTGTGCCTGCCGGTGGCAGCGTGCTGCCGGAGGTGCTGGCCGACGGGGTGGTCTGCGATGAACTTCCGCCGGAACCTGACGGCTCTGACGTATTTTCTCCGGCGCCCGTTGACGGCGTCTGTGTTCCCGTCCCAGGCGTCTCCGTCGACGGCTGCTGCTCTGTGGTATCCCCGGTATCTCCTCCCGGATTATCATCCGGTATCTCCTTATAAAGGACAACATATGCCGTATTGTTATCTTCGTCAAAGTCTCCGCTGTCAACGCTCGCTTTCAGGGTCAGATAAACGGCGTCATTTTCATTATATTGAATGGCATCCTTCTTCACAGACAAGAAAACATTTTCACTGTTGCCCGCCTTCACTGTGATCAGATCAGACTTCGTCAGTTCTGTTGCCATGGTCTCATCCCCAAACAGAGACAGGGAGACTTCCGTGTCCATCGAACTTTCATTGGAAAGCAGTGCTGTAACAATCACATCATCTCCATTCTCCACGCAGGTACCTGTGACAGAAATGTCCGGCAGCCCGACGGTATCTTCCGCCGTACAGTCCGATACATCCGCCTGACCCGCGCCCACAACAGAAATCTGTATATTCTGTTTAGAATCCACTCCTGACAAATCCACATAAGCGGTTCCCGCCACATCTTCTCCCGGTAAAATCGTAACCGGAACTTTCTCCGTGATCTGTTCGCCGTTTTTCAGGGTGATGGTAATCTCCAGCTCATTGATTGTAGTATCGCCGGTGTTTCTCAGGAAATAATCCACACCTGTCTTTCCGTCAACCACATCTTTTTCATCCACGAAGGCTCCTGCCAGTGTAATGCCGGTTTCCGGCGCTTTCCCAATGGATATGAGAGAATGAGAATCGGCCCCGGCGTCTTCCGCGTTGGCCACAAACTGCCAGTTTCCTTCTTCATCCAGAATGGCAGAAATGTATCTCCAGATCACGCCCTCTTTCTCATACAACGTTACCGGCTCCGAATAACCATCCTCTGTCCGCATGGACGCTACGATACTTCCTGTTCCGGTCTCCTCATCGTAGAGGCTCCACACATATCCGCTCTTGCCGCCGCCTGAAACGTACTGAATCTCCGAGCCAAAGGAACTTTCTCCCGCCAGATATGTCTCTACCGCTCCGCCGGACAGATCATAAGAATATAACGTTCCGCCAGATACACAGACAATCTGTCCGTCCACATAATCCAGACTGGAAATATTTCCGTCCTTTGAGAACATCACCAGATCAGAAAGGGCGTCCACAGGCTGACCGTCCGTATCAAGCACAGCCGTCAGACCATCTGACTGGCTGACAAATATAGTCTGGAGCTTCCCGTCACTCTCATACAAAACATAATCATCGACAGTTCCGTCTGTGGTCAGAAGTTCTTCTTCCGCTCCAAAAGATTCGCCATTCCATTTTGCAGTGTAAATGGTATTGGAGCCGGTCTCCTGCATCAGATCCGCCGCATTGTTCCTCACCCAGGAGATAACAATTCCATCATCACTGTCATGACAGATTTCTGGCATCATATCGTAATATTCGTTCTCTGTCACATATGAAGTATGTGTAAATGTATTGTTTTCCTCATCAAAGACCGCAAAACAGATTTCTGAATTCTGTGCATATGCATCCAGAACAGCCTCGCTGTCGTCCTCCACATCACCGGTTATATTATCCCGTTCCTTCTGCCATACAAGAACCAGCTGATCATTTACCACCTGCATATCCGCATACAGATCGGCTGTACCGGTATCCCACACGGCCTGCGGGTCTGACCATGCGCCGTTCTCATAAACAGAATACATAAGTATCGAACTGTCCAGAGTCTCCCTGCCATTGATATAGGACTGGAAGACCATGACACGTTTTCCATTAATCTCCGCCTGCATCGGCAGAGAACCTCCAAGAACATTGTCCAGGACAGTCGTCTCGGAATCCACTGAATCCTGCGCCGCTCTGGCCCGCAGAGAGCTGCTGCCTCCCGTGTTCCATGCGCTGACATCGTTCAGGGAGGAGGTATCAATCTCTGAAAGCGTTCCCTCCGACAACGAGATGCCTCCATTGGCCGCCGCCTTTGTCAGCGCTTTCGAGGAACCTGTGGTATCCCAGAGCGTTCCGCTGCTGGAAAGCAGCTCCTGCTCAAAATCCAGAAGGAAAACCACTTCTATATGAAGAGAAGCGCTCGCTTCCCATTCACCTTTTGTGGCAGGTATGAGCGTAATCGGCGCAGATAATTTTCCATATCCACCGAAGGTCGCCACTTTATAGATCCCATATCCCCCTTCGATTTTAATGGACGGAGTGAATGTCAACTCTCCATCCACCACATTTACCGTTTTTGTATTATAATCATACTCCGGTCCGATGTTCCCGGACAATTCTCCTCCCCCTCTCAGAGTCAGATAAAACGGCCCGATCGGCGTCACGAACTGCCAGTCTACGCTTCCTTCCCATTTGGCATTCGCGGCCAGTTTGCCGGTAGTAGAAATCGGATTCATATTCAGATCATAGACATTTTCAAAATAGCCCATGACCGATACCTTTGGAAGAACATTGAACTTTTCCGTGGAAACAGCCGTCACCGACTTCACACCCCAGGCCTTGCGGAAACTGTCCAGACAGTCCACCCTGCCGGAATATTTGCTGGCATCTTCCACATTTTGCTTATATTTGTTCCACTTTGCATCATTATTGAGCCAGTCGGATTTTCCAATACCGATGGTTCCACGTATTTTGTACGTTCCCTCTTCCTTATCTTCCGTCACAATAATTTCCACCGGAAATACAGAACTCTTCAGCGACCAGTCCGCAGGGAAAAACTGCGATACTCCGCTGTCGCTGCCCGCAGACCCGGAAATATCCTCTCCCAGAGTCAGACTGCCTCCTTCGCTGCTCTCCATATCCTCCGGTTCCGTCACGGTCACTTCACAGGTGACGGATACCCCGTCCGCCTTGCCGGTAATAGTCGCTGTTCCCGGAGACACTCCTGTGAAATTTGTAACGCCCAATGCGCTCCATACATCAACCTTCTCTTCACCTATGGTATATGTTACAGGACTTGTCGCCTTAAAATACCCGACTTTTCCAATTTCCACCACCGACGTGTCGCTGGATGTCCACTGGATTTCTCCTGTCAACTGTTTCAAATCCTCCGAAGAATCCTCAAAAACTTTAGAACTCAACACTCCGGTATCCCCCACCTCCACAGCCGCCGAACTGCTGCACTGCAGGTCTCTTATGGACATGGAAAATTCTGCTGAAATCGTAACATTTGCCGCCGGCATGGTAAATGTGTATGTATCCTCGTCCTGAGCCGCTGCTTCAATTATCTCTCCGTCCTCCGTCGTCACCGTCAGCTGCTGCTGCATATATCCTTCCTCCGGGGTCACAGAAATTGTAATCGTCTCGCCTTCTTTAGCGGAACTTGTGGCAGAAACTTCGCCGTGTTCGATGTCCGGGGAAATCTGGATGGAGTAGAGTCCTTGGTCCGGATCGTAACTATTGTAGTGAATGGTTGCACTGGTCAAATCAGAATTATCAGATCCGATGCTAATAGCATTCCATTCTTCTTCACTACCGCTATAATAAACATCCGTCAAATTAACGCATTCACCAAAAGCGTCGCCTCCAATCGCTGTTACACTATTCGGAATATCAACTCTTTCTAATTGAGTACACCATCGAAATGTGCTAGAAAGAATTTTCGTTACACCATATGGTATAACTATTTCCTGTAAACTTTCACACCGTTGAAACGCATCCATCGCAATACTTGTAACACTATCTGGTATGATTACTTGCTTTAAATTAGTGCAATAATAAAATAAATTATATTCAATAATAGTAACATTCTGAGGAATGACAACGTTAAGCAAACTTTTACAGAAGCTAAAGGCATATTCTCCTATTGATGTAACGCTATCCGGAAGTGCAATTTCCTTCAAACTACTGCATCCGGAAAATGCACGGTCAGCAATCAATGTTAAATTAGTTGGCAAAGTAACTTTTTCCAAACCACTGCAATCATGAAATGTTGAACTCTCGATTATTGTTACCCCCTCCGGAATTGTAATTTCAGATAAGCTAGTACAATAACTAAAAGCTCTTCCACCAATTGACGTTACATTTTCCGGAATCTCAATTTTTTCAAGAGATATACAAGCGTGAAATGTACTACTTTCAATTGTTGTCACTTTTTCCGGAATATTAATTTCAGTTAGCCCATCACAACAATAGAATGCAGCAGCTCCTATTTCGGTAACTGATTCAGGCAATTCAATGGTACTCAGGCTTTCGCAGTTATCAAAAGCATAGTTGCCAATTGATGTGACCGTATCTGGAATTTTAATCTCAGATAAAAAAATACAATCCCGAAATGCCATGTTGCCAACTGACATAACTCCACTTTTTATATCTACTTTAGTAATCTGATATCTATCATCATACCAAGGAGATTTCCTTGTACTTTTCCAATCATCCATCTCCCCCGTCCCGGATAAGGTCAACACCCCGTCTTCCGACAACTCCCATGTCAGATTATCCCCGCAGGTGCCGCTTGCGGAGACAGTCTCCGCCGCCTGCACTTCTATCCATGCGCCCATCTTCTCTGAAACGAATTCCGCGCCATCTGCCGGAACCAGTCCCAGAACAAGAATCATAGACAGTAAAATACTTAATATCTTTTTTCCTTTTTTCATCATACTTTCTCACCTTCTCTGTCTTGAAAAATTTTTTCATCTCATAAATAAATATTATATAGTAAAAATATACAAATAAAGGAATAACCGCCCTGTAACACAGTTATTCCTTTTTTATATTCTGTTATTTAACAATTCTTACGGAACGTACATAGCTCCATGATGAATACGTTTTCTTTCCAGCTACTGTTTTGTAGCTGCGCACACGTATATAATAGGTTTTACCCTTCTTTAACTTTTTGAGCGTGATCTTTCCTTTAGAACTGCTCTTTATTGTTTTTGTCTTTTTATTTTTAAAGCTGCTTTTCTTTGAATACTGAATCTGATATCCGCTGGCAGATCTGTTCTTACTCCATTTCAGTACCACTTTCCTCTTCTTTTTGTTTTTTACTTTTGAAATAAAAGGACGCGAAAGGCTGACACTGCTTCTCGAAGAGTTTTTACCGCTTGTGGAAGAAGTTTTCTTGCTGCCTGACGTTGATGTACCAGAACCAGAAGACGTTGTCGTATTGCCGTTTCCGGAAGAACCTGAATTCCCAGAATTTCCGGATGCCGTTGGCTGAATAGCTCCCACTGATACAAACGGTATCCTATACTCGCTGGCACAGGTTTCTGCCACTGAATTGGTGTAACCGTATATTGTCAAATCAGGGCTGGAAGTAAACATCTTCTCTCCGATGGTCTTTATCCCGGATCCGATCCTGAGAGTCCTCAAATCATAACAGTTATAAAATGCGCCGTCTCCGATTTCCGTCACGCTGTCCGGAATCCTGACATCCGTGATATGGCAGTATACATTCTGCCCTTCATCATATCCCGTGGCAAAAAGATAGGCAGGGACTTTTGTCACGCCGTTTGTGAAGGTGACAGTGAATGTGCCAGCATTTGCTCCCGTGTTATAAAACACAGAATAATCTTCAGAATTATCATATTTCCATATACTATTTGTATTTATGGAACTCTTATTACAATCTGCTAGATTACTTTGTATAGTCACATCATTAAGAAATGTACAGTTTTTAAATGCACCTTTCTCTAATGATTTTAATGATGTTGGTAACACAATCTCTTTCAAAGAACAATTTTGGAAAGCATAGCTGGAAATTGTTGCAAGTGAATTGTTTAATACAAGCGTATCAAGATTGATACAACCAGAAAATGCATACTCTCCAATGGTGTTAACTCTCGTTCCCATTTCAGTTGCTTGTAAATCTGTACAATTTGCAAAACTATATTCATCGATATTGGTTACTCCATCTCCAATTGTGATACCTTCAAGAGCAAAACAATTATAAAATGCATACTCTCCTATTTCTTTTACACTATCTGGAATATTTACTTCCGTTACATAACAGTAATTTCGTTTTCCATTTTCATCAGCTGTTGCAAAAAGATATGACGGAATATATGTTACACCATTCCCAAATGTCACAGTTAATGAAGGTGCATTGCTTCCCGTGTTATAAAACACAGAATTTGTTTTTGAATCCCTTCCATGATACAAACTGGTTGCATTAATAGAATATGAACTACACCCATCCAAATCACTCAAAATTGTCACCTCTCTTAAAGAAGTACAGTTTTTAAATGCACATTTTCCAAGATAGGTAATTTGCTCTGGAATAGTCACCGATTCAATCCCATCACAATCCTCAAAACAGCTATCACCAACAGAACGAATTAAATATGAGCGTCCATTATACGTCATCCTTTCCGGTACCGTAACCTCCGTTTCACTGCCCGTATAATCAGTCACTACCGCCGTACCATCCGTTATGGTATACGTCCATCCGTTTTCCTTATGGGTTACCGTTGCCGCCTTCACATCCAGACTGTCGTTTCCTGCCAGGATAAACAACCCGAAAAAAGCCAGACAAAGAGTCAGGAGTTTCCATTTGTTTTGTTTCATACCCATTCCTCCACAATTTCTGCTTTAATTTTCCCCTCTAACTATGTGACAAAAGACTATTTCCTTTTTTCACATTTTATTATTTAACTATCTCCTTTTTCGCGCCTCTCGCCTTGAATATCTTTCTGTATGCCGCTGCTTTCTTCGCCGGCACCTTGAAGACACATTTCTTTGCGATTCCTTTAAATGCTTTCGCTTTCACAGACGATTTCTTCAGTTTCGTAGTGGATAGAGTCACCTTTTTCAGTTTCTTATCCCCTGCAAAAGCCTGTTTCCCAATGAATGTAAGTTTTTTTGATTTTACAGTAAGACTCTTTAATGATGTACATTTCCGGAAAGCATAATCACCTATGGAAATCAAAGACTTGGAGGTGAGATTCACCTTTTTTAATTTCGCGCAGTTTTCAAATGCTCTTTCATAAATATAAGTCAGGCTCTTTCCTCCGGTAATTTTCTTAAGGTTCGTACATCCGGCGAAGGCTCCGCTTCTTATGGTCTGCACGTTGTTTCCGATGCTCACTTTGGTAATGGTCGTATTTCCGGCGAAAGCATTGGAACCGACGTAAGTGACTTTATAGCTTCTGCCGTTGATAATCACTGTATCCGGAATCACGATTTCCGTTACGCCGGAAGCAACAGCAGGGAAACTGTATTCGGCAGTATCCGATCCGGTTGTCGTGTAGATCGCTCTGGATGCGCCGGAACCAGCTGTTCTGCGGACGTCACCTGTGTAAGAAGAACCGGAGTTTCCTGTTCCTCCTCCCGGTGTTTTTTGGGTGCTGGAACCACTCTGAGTACCTTGTCCGCCATCCAATGCAACAAATCTGATATTATTTTCCTGCGCATAAACCTGGGCTGCAGAACCTGTATAACCATAAATAGTCAAATCTTCACTACTCTCAAAGGCATCTTCACCAATGCTTGTCACATTTTTAGGAATCGTCGCACTCCTCATAGTCGAACTGGTCATGTCAAAAGCACGAGAACCAATTGACTGGAGATTATTTCCAAAAGTTACATTTACTAAATCAGTGAAAAAAAATGCAGTTTCTCCAATCGACTGAAGATTCTCTCCAAATGTCACATTACTCAATTTGTAGCAACTGGCAAACGCACTATCTTCTATACGAATCACGCTGTCCGGAATATTTATTTCAGCTAACAACGAACAGCTAGAAAATGCACTTTCATCAATAGTAATAAGAGAATCCGGCAATGTAATATGAGTCAGGCTGGTACATCTATAAAACTGTCTTTTCCCCAGGTTTGTAAGATTGTTGCTCAAATTGATCGTTGTGAGAGCCGTACATCTTTCAAAAATATTATCTTCCATGGTTGTTACACTATCCGGAATATTCAGAGTTTTCAAAGATTTCCTTGTACCATTTGCACTGCTTACCGCCTGATCAAAAATGTAATTTAAATTATAACTTACCTTTTCTGAGCCTTCTGCTATTGTTATCGTCTGAATATTAAATGTACCGTCAAAGGAAGTACGATTTATTTCCACTTCTCCTGGAAGGGTAATATTAGTAAGGTTTTCACAATAGCTGAAAGCGCCTCCCGCAATTTCTTTCACACCATAAGGTATCACTACATCAGTAAGATTATCGCAGCCACTAAATCCAGCTACAGTTTCTACCCCACTGTCAATTATTACAGTTTTCAGCTTGTCACAAGAACTAAAAGCTCCATTCATCGAAACAATACTTCCCGGGACCTCCACCGATTCCAGACTATCACAACTTTGAAAAGCTGAATTAATTGATTCCACACCATCTTCAATCGTTACTTTTTTTAAATTGCTACTGCCCCCAAATGCATAATCTATCTTTTTTACACTTCCTGGAATTGTAATTTCCGTCAATGTGTCAAGTTTGTCATAAAGCGCACTCGCATTGGACCAGGGATAACGACCAATCTCCGAAACCGGATATCCTCCTAATTCAGTTGGGATCGTTATATTACCGCCTTCTCCCAAATATTCTGAAATGCTTACAGTACCATCATCAAGAAAGCGATATCCCCATTCTCCATCATAAGCATCCGTATCAGATCCCACTTCTACAGCGTATACTTTACTTTCTCCTAAAAATAATCCTGCCATCAAAATTAAAGTCAGACAAAATATACTATTTCTCAGTTTTTCTTTCATACACTCTTTCCCCTTTCAAAAACTTGTTCCCACATTTCCCGCTATCTGATTGATTTTCCTCTAAAATACTCCTTCACCCCAGATACTCCTCCATCCACTCCCGCAGCTGCGCCGCCGACTGTGCGTCGTCCAGTGTGTCTTTGCCGACGGAGATACTTGCAAGATAATCGTAGACCGCCTCCAGGATATCCGCCTCGGTGAACTGAAAGATCTTGAACTGGTTCTGGTGGGCGTACTGAAACAGCATGCTCTCTCCCCGGCTGAGAAGTATCTCCCAGTGGTAGTACAGAGGGAAATTCTCTCCCGGCAGCAGGCGGATGTGATACCATCCCTCGTCCACCGCTTTGAGAATCCGTTCGATCAGGAGCCGGCGGTCGGCCGCCGATATGGCTCCCTTGAAGAAGATGGACGGGTATTCGCGTAAAATACCATCCTGTATAAATCTCTCCACGAAGGAAGCGTTCATAAGCACCGTGGTATGGCGCCGTTTTTTCACCTGATAGAGAACAGACACATAGGCGGAATAATTCTTTATGACGGACTCACAGTCGGGAATACCGGGATTGATATATTTTCTGATGAGTGTCTCGTCCCAGAACTGAACGCTGCACAAACCGGAACAGATTTCAAGAATATTGGAAAGCGCTGTAATCTGCAGATATTGTTGTCCCCACTTTGCCTGGTTGCCGAGAAAACCGTCGATGCTGGTCATAAACGTATGACTCTGCCGGCACATTTTCTCGAAAAAATGTCTGAAATACGTCACGACTGCGGGTTCACTGTGGAGAATCGCCGCCTTCCAGTCTGAGGATATCTGAACGGCGCAGCGGTCCGTGACCACAAGATACGGCATCACATTCATGACGCCATAGTGTTCCGCCGGTCTTCCGTAGTAGTACCTCGGTTCGTAATGACGGATACCGACGCCATACCGGAGAATCCGCCGGATATTTTCCAGATTGCGGCATCCATCTCTTCCTCCGCCCGCTTCCAGACAGATAATCTGCGTGACCTTTGTCTGAATGTTATCGTCGCATAGAAGGAGCAGGGATTCCATCAACAGATCATTGTCTGGCTGGGTAAGGAGTCTCAGTTCTCCACCCCGGATCACATTTTCGTAGATGATGTTGCTGACAAGGCGATTGATTTCCAGTTCTCCCTGAATCAGCCGCTGCCCCTCTGCCGTCCGCAGATACATTTCCTGCTCCAGTTTCGGAACCACAGAAGTCTTCTCCTCAATGGTCAGGAGCGAATTGAGGATTTCCCTGACCTTACAGCGGCGGTTATACTGCACCTGCCCAATCTGCGTGATCTCATAAGCTTCCAGTATCTCCTGACTTTCATCCGGCGTAAGCTGAAGCTCCGCCATCAAAGTCTCCAGATGGACGTGATTTTTCAACGGGCGGCTTCCTTTCAGGTACTGATAAAGAGTCGCTCTCTCAATCCCGCTTCTGCCGGCCAAATCCGCGATACTGTATCCTTTCTGCTCCACAAAATATTTCAGTTTTTCCGATAAAATGGACATGTATTCACCGTTCCTTTGTCATTTATTATTTATTTTATCTTATATATTTTAGTATGGTCAATCTGTGGCACTTTTTGTAGCATTATTTTTTATATGTTCATTAATTGTGTAATAAGTTATTTATTTTATTTTCCGTAAAAAAACGCGCCGCATATGAATACATTTTCCATATACAGCGCGTCCTTGCTTTTGGATACGATTTCTATTTTCAGTTATCGGGTTTCATCCTGCTCTCATTTTCTGAGAATCCGGATGGAATTTAACAGGCAGATGACGGACACTCCTGTGTCGGCAAAAACGGCGATCCACATGTTGGCAAAACCGAACAGCCCCATGATCATGACAATGATCTTGATGGTCAGGGCAAATACCACGTTTTGCCAGGAAATGCTGTTGGTCATTCTGGCAATACGCAGTGCCTGCGGTATCGCATTCATTTCTGAGTTCATGAATACCACGTCGGCAGCCTCGATGGCGGCGTCAGCGCCGCTTCCCATGGCAGCTCCCACATCGGCTCCCGCCAGCACGGGCGCGTCGTTGATTCCGTCGCCCACAAACATGACAGCTCCGTGCTGTTTCCGCACTTTCTGAAGTTCGGAAAGTTTCTCTTCCGGCAGCAGCTTCGCATGTACCTCATCGATTCCTGTGTCTTTTGCAACTTTCTCGGCGCTTTCCTGAGCGTCTCCCGTCAGCATAACCGTGCGGATACCCAGTTTTTTCACTGCCGCAATAGCGGACGGTGCGTCTTCTTTAATCGTATCGGAAATGACGATATTGCCGATAAACGTTCCGTTCAGAGCCACGAGAACTTCTGTTCCGAAATCTTCTTTCCGGTACGCACTCATATCCACATGGTTTGCGTCCATCAGTTTGCGGTTGCCGCAAAGGACTTCGCCCCGGCTGAGCACCGCGCGGATACCATGTCCGGCGATTTCTTCTACCCTGGAAGGCCGCTCGATATCAAGACCTTTCTGTTCCGCTGCTTCCACGATACTGTTTCCTATCGGATGAGTGGAAGACAACTCGCAGCTGGCGCTCACTGTCAGCAGCTCATCGGCGCTCACGGTTCCGGCCACCGGGTTGGCAGACTGAACCACAAAGTTTCCTTTGGTAATGGTTCCGGTTTTATCCATAACGATGGCCTGTACTTTTTTCAACGCTTCGATGGCAACGCCGCCTTTGAAAAGAATACCCTTCTTCGATCCCGCGCCAATGCCGGAGAAAAATGCCAGCGGCACAGACAGCACCAATGCGCACGGACAACTGATAACCAGGAAGGTCAGCGCCGTGTAAATGGATGCAGTTCCGCTGACGCCGTACACTCTGGATACTTCTCCTGCATAGGACGGATCCACAAACAAATGCCAGTTCATGGATTCCGGCAGAAGGAATGGAAGAACCAACGCCACAAACAGTGCGAAAAATACCACAAACGGTGTATACACCCGGGCAAATCTGGTGATAAATTTATCGATATTCGGCTTGCTGGCCGCTGCATTTTCCACGGAATCAAGTATTCTTGTGACCATGGATTCTTCAAGAATCTTCTCCACACGGACTTTCAGCTGCCCCGAGGTATTCACGCAGCCGGACACCACACCGTCACCGACTCTCGCCATCACCGGCACCGGCTCTCCGGTTACCGGAGAGGTATCAATTCGGCTCTCGCCGTCGATAATCACGCCGTCCAGAGGAATCCGGTCGCCCGGCCGTACCAGGACGATATCTCCCACATTTGCCTCTTCCGCGTCTATGACACGGATATCTTCACCAACCACAAGGTTTACCACTTCCGGCCGCAGATCCACAGCCTCCATGATCTGGGAACGGCTCTGCTCGGTCGCACGTTCCTCAAAATATTCCCCGATGCGGTAGAAGAGCATGACGCCCACGGCCTCCGGGAATTCCTGAATCAGGAAAGCGCCGATGGTGGCGATGCTCATCAGGAAATTCTCGTCAAATACCTGTCCTTTGGCAATATTTTTTCCGGCGGTCATCAGTACCTTGCCGCCGAGAATCAGATATGCGATCAGGAACAGTACAAGCAGCGGAATCTGACCTGCTCCCACATGTTCAAGTATCTCGCCCACCACAAACAACGCCGCGCCGACGCCGATGGAAAACAGCGGATTCTTCCAGATTGGCTCCTTCTTTTCTCCGGCCGCCGCGGCCACATTTCTTTCCTTTGGCACCACAGTGACGCCGTCCTCCATGGAATCGATGGTCGCCTGAATGGCCGGGATCATGGCGTCCGGATTCTTTGCGGACAGTTTCATCTGCCTGGTGGCAAATGTGATGGTCACATCGTCCACCCCGTCCATGGTCTTCAGCTTCGCCTCAATCTTGGCGGCGCAATTGGCACAGTCAAGACCTTCCAGAATATAAAGCTTTGTATCAGATACCGACGTAATCTTCTTCCGTTTTCTCGGAACTATAGTGACTCCGTCTTCAATGGAATCCACCACTGCCTGCATCTTCGGCAGCAGTTCATCCTGATTATTGGCAGACACCCGCAACTGTTTGGTGGCAAAGGCCACAGAAGCAAATCCCACCTCCGGCATCTGCCGGATCTTCGCCTCAATCTTTGCCGCACAGTTGGCGCAGTCGATGTCTTCCAGAATGTACACCCTCTTCTCCAGATCCTCATCCGGCATATGACAAGTACATTTTGCTAGACTCTCCCCGCACACATCACAGTACTCCACGAAGGAATGACACTGTTCGCAGTCACAATCCTCCGGATGCCCCTCCACATGATGGAACTCTTCCACAAAATGTGTGTGGGAGCGGGTGGCATGCGGTCCTTCTTTGTGGTCATGGTGATGCTCGTGATCATGATGGTCGTGGCCGCACCCGCAGCTCTCGCCATGATCGTGGTGGTGCTCGTGATCATGGTGATCATGGTCATGATGACTATGCTCGTGAGCCTGCGTCTGTTTTCCTCCCCGGGTTCGTTCCAATACTTCCACATCCGGCTCCATGGATTTCACCACTTCCCGAATCTGCGGAAGAAGCGCATCCGGGTCTTCTGCGAAAAGACGCAGCTGTTTGGTCGCGTAAGTGACCGAAACATCAGAAAGGCCGGGCATTTTACTTAATTTATTTTCTATCTTGGCGGCGCAGTTGGCGCAGTCAAGTCCCTCCAGAATATAAACTTTTCTCTTCATATTTCAGATTCCCTTCTTAAATGATCCTCAATGTTCAGTATTTTTATACACTGTATGATTCCCATTTATCCGGATTCGGTGAAGGAAATGGCGGCTGACGAAAACACTCTGTCCAAGGGCATACCGGCCGGTTACACCTGGTGTGCTGATACGTTTGTAATTCAGCAAATGGTACAGAATAAACGTTTCAGCACACGGAAAAGACAGCTTATGGTTCCGCATGCACCATATGTACCATGGCCTCCTCCAGAATATCCACAATATGTTCATCATCCAGTGAATAAAAAACATTTTTCCCATCCCGTCTGGATTTAATCTGATGCATGTTGCGCATCACTGCCAGCTGGTGGGATACGGCAGATTTTGTCATGTCAAGCAGCACTGCGATATCTCCCGCGCACATTTCCTGTTCTTTGATGGCGTACAGAATCCGAAGCCGGGTTTTGTCAGCCAGAACCTTATAAAAAGAAACTACTTTCTCAATATCGGCATCATCCGGCATATTTCTCTGCACCTGCTCAATACTCTCAGGAAACAGCGCTGTGCTGTCGCTTTTTTTCGTTGCCATAACTACCTCCCTATAGTCAAATGAATGTATATTCAATTGAACATTCATTCAACTAAGCACATTATAGTTGAATGAATATTCAATTGTCAAGTATGTTTTTTCGTTTTTTATCGCTAATATTTCTCAGTGTGAAAGAAAAGTTTTTGTCATCAGAAATCTGAACTTTTTCACGCATGAATATAGTGTATTATTAACCAAAGAAAATGTCAAATTACCGTGAATGTGTTACAATAGAAGCGGCAGATGGGGATTTGTAAATCTCTGCAGTCCTCTGCTCTCCAATAAATGACTGCAATTTTTGCACGTATTATAAAAATTCGGGTGAGAAGCTGATAATTCCCGGCGGGCCAGCCGCTCTGGTATAGATTTGGTCGGTTTGAATCCGGTGACTTTACTATAATACAGGTGATGCAGGCGGCAGGAATTTGCGGCAGGGTTTGGTAATGATAGAAAACCGCAAATTCCGTCTGTCTATCCATACCCGGATGATTTCAAAACTGCGGATTCAAATCGACAAATCCCTATTCCAGAATCACCTCAGTAATTTATAAGGAGTATACTATGAGAAAAACATTGGAATTATATGGAACGCTCGGCCCGTCCGATCACTCCACAGAGATATTAAATGATATGTTTCAGGCAGGTATGACAGGGCTTCGCCTGAATCTTTCCCATACTAACCTGGCGGACTGTGAACCGTGGCTTCATAATCTTTACGCCGTTGCAGAAAAAAGGCACATTGTACCTGACCTGCTGGTGGACCTGCAGGGACCGGAAGTCCGCATCGGAATCCTGAAGGAGCCTCTCCCGCTGTCAGACGGCTGCACTGTGCGGCTTCGCCCAATCTCTGCCATGGCAGAAACTGCCATTCCGGTGCCTGAAGCTGTTTTTTCTTATTTGAAGGAAGGACAGACTCTGCGCCTTGATGATGGAAATATCATTCTTACGGTAACTAAAGTCTTCCAAACGATGCCGGAAGCAGAGGCGGAGGTCAAAACAGGAGGTCTTCTCTCTTCCAGAAAGAGTCTTGCCATCGATGGTGTTTCCGTCGAAATGCCAACCCTGACCGATCAGGATCTGGAAAATCTGAAAGTACTGCGCAAATACCGGGTGACCGGGGTTATGCTGCCCTTTGTGCGTGGCAGTGAAGATCTGTTAAATTTGAAACAGGCATTGATGAACTATCATCTGGCGCACATTCGAATCTTTGCCAAAATCGAAAACCGGCAGGGCGTGGAACAGCTTCCTTCCCTTCTGCCGCACTGCGACCAGATTGTCGTCGCCCGGGGCGATCTGGGAAATGCATACCCACTCTCGAAGCTTCCTGCCGTCCAAAAACAGATTGCCCGCACCTGTCTGACTTTTAAAAAGCCATTTATGGTCGTCACCCAGATGCTGGCGTCCATGACGGAGCATCCCGTACCGACCAGGGCGGAAGTCAGCGATATTTTTAACGCTGTGCTTGACGGCGCGTCTTCTCTGATGCTCACCGGTGAGACCGCGGCAGGCCGCTATCCTGTGGAAGCCATGCAGGTGCTGTCCGATACGTCCTTTGAGGCGCTGCGGTATCGCATGGAATCAAAGTTTTTCTTTTAATTCGGCGTTCCGCTCGCAGAATTTTCTCGCCTGATATGATTCCCACGCGGCGTTTTAACCGCCTGCAAAAGCAATGATCAATACAAAAAACCGAAGGATGCGATTTACCTGCCCGCTTTCCTTCGGTTTTCCTGTTATCTTTATTATAATGTCTTTATTATGTCTTCCGTATACGATCGCCTTTATTGTCTCAGCCACTCTTTCATAGCGTTCAGATCATCAAAAATCTGCGTGTTTTTTCCGGCAACGCCGGTTGACTCCACTGCCAGCTCATTGCCGTAGGCGTCTTCCAGATTGGCGTTTACCAGACCGTAATATCCGTTGTGGCTCCATACACCGTCGCTGCCCCTTCTCAGATAAATGGTATTGATATTGGCGGTCTTTCCACCTTCGTAAATGATCTTACCTTTTCTTGCAAGATATGGCACAAAATATGCGTAGGTAATATTATCGCCGGTGCAGGCCATGGTACGGGAATAGCTGCCGTCCAGATTCTTTCTGACGTACACCGCGCATTTCCTGATAACCGCCTCTTCATTGGTAATCAGACGGATACCGTACTCGTCAATCTTCTTATCCCCGTATTTGGATTTCTGTACATTTACCATGAAATACTGGGAATAGGTCGGATGTTTGATAATTACATTGACGATGCAGGTGGCTTTTTTATTGCCAACTTTAGCAGTAACCTTTACCTGACCCGGGCTGACGCCGGTCACCTTGCCTTTTTTATTGACTTTTGCCACTTTATTATTGGAAGACTTCCATTTTATCTTCTTGTTCTTTCCCTTCACCGTGGCTTTCAGCTTTACTTTCTGCCCCACATAGATGGTGATGTTCGACTGACTCAGCCGGATGGAAGACTTCGATGTCTTTTCCTTTCTGACCGGCTGTGGCTCATTTTTGGTAGTCTTCCGAATCTTATTGGCAATCTTCCGGAACACCCTGTCAATATCCTTCGGCTTTCTCACTATGTAATAGCGGTTCTTTGAAGCCAGATCCCGCATCAGCTTCTTGCCAAACTTCAGATCCTTTCCTTCG
This sequence comes from Eubacterium sp. An3, assembly GCF_002159465.1. Taxonomy (NCBI): domain Bacteria; kingdom Bacillati; phylum Bacillota; class Clostridia; order Eubacteriales; family Eubacteriaceae; genus Eubacterium; species Eubacterium sp. An3. The sequence goes on along the minus strand of NZ_NFIR01000011.1, from coordinate 5,626 downwards.
GAATTATGGAAAAATCCCAGGGCGTATATGAAATAGTTCTTCGCTTTCATCTTCACATCCGTCTTATAAACGGCGTTGGCGTATTTATAGAACTTATGATTTTTTGCCTTATATCTTCCCTTGGCCGCTTTCGCGCCGTCCTCCGGCAGACCGTCGGAGCAAAGCACCACATTTTTTATGACCTTATCGCCGCCCTTCACGCCGCCAAGAAGCTTGTCGGCCTGCTGAAAAGCCTGATTCATATTGGTGCCGCCCTTTGCCTTCATGCCGTTGATGGCCTTCGCCAACTGGTCGTACTGTTTGGTAAAATCGCAGATAATCTTTGCCTGGGTACTTAAACTGACCAGTGCGAAATAATTATCCCCGTCGGCATTCAGCACTGTCCGGCAGAAACGCTTGGCTGCCTCCTTCTCCCGCTTCAGCGCCTTCCCTCTGACGCTGCCCGAAGCGTCAAGGATCAGGACATTATACCGGGTGGTGGTCTTCACCGTTTTTTCCACCACGGAGACCAGACACTCCACACTGACCCCGTTCATCATACCCGTTATCACCGCAGAACCTTTGCCCTTTGCCGTCACGAGACCTTTCTGATCTACCACGGCCACAGAGGTGTCCGAACTGGCCCACGCCTGCGCATTACTCACAATACTGTCCACCGTGACATACAGCTGATGGGTCTCTCCTACTTCCAGAGTGACGCTGTTTTTGCTGATACTGATTCGCGCCGCGCTGGCCGGAACTGCCGCCACAAACAACAGCACAAAAGCCAGAAACAACGCACCGATTCGTTTCTTCATACCATCCCTCCCCGCATAATCCTGAACACAAAATGTTCACATTTTCTTTATTATAAAAAAATATGCCGGGAGAATCAACTATTTTTTGACTTTTTTTGTATATTTTTTATAATTGCAGACTGTTATCATCCACAATATGCACACACTTTATCCGTCGGCTAAATAAACTTATTCAATTCTTTATTATATTCAAATCCCGCCGCGCGAAGCGTTTCCTCCAGCTCCTGCTGCGAGAGGTTCATGTCCTCGCACATAGCTTCCAGAGAGCTGTAATAATCCCGCAGTTTTGTGTTGACGACACTGTAGAGCATCATCGGGTCTTTTGGCAAATCCATAACTGATTCCTTCCTTTGCTTTATTATCTTATCATACCCTAAAATCGTCTGTCCGTCCAACGAAAGTTATGCATATTTTCTCTCAAAGAAAACCGTCGACACCCCATACGACGCCGCAAATAAAAAAATAACTCCTGCAAATCCTACCACCATACTCAAATCAAAATGATTTACTACAAATCCCATGACTGCATTTCCGGTCAGTCTCGACCAGAGCCCCAATCCGATCAATATGATTATGAGAATGAACATCACGGCAAAACCCGCGTTGACTCCCAGCAGATAATTGGACGGCAGAATAAAGGATTGGAACAGGAGTACAACGCAGAAGGAAACCGCAGATAAAAACAGATAAAATCCAAACCGGTACGACGGAAAACAGAAATACGTCACCGTATTGACCAGCAGCGCCAGGCAGAAACCGGCGGCCGCCGCTGCTGCCGCAAAAGCATACCGGCTTCCCACGATCTGTTTTTTTGATACCGGCAGTGCCACCGCGTATTTTCCCCATTTCCACTGTTCATCGCAGTTGATAACGGTGATGAGCATAGACGCCGCCTCCAGAGGAATCAGAAGCAGACTGATGTACAGGGCTGCCGCTCCCCGGAGAATCAGCATGAGAATGACAACGATTCCCAGATCCATCCACACCCGGAACATACCGTATTTTTTCTTTATGGTCAGAAAATCTTTCATCAATAATCCCTTCACTGCATTTCCCCCTTTACATAAAACAGCATGATCTCCTCGATGGAAGCCGGGCCTACGATAGCGTCCGGATACTGCCTCCCGGCCTTTTGCCGATTCTTCACCAACACCTGATATTGATATTCGCTCCGGCGGTATGCGATAATCTCCGACCGGTCCAGAGCGTCAAACACTGCCGCCCCGCAGGTCAGCACACCGTATTCATCGATCAGCGTATCCTTTTCATGGGTGAACACCATCTTTCCTTTATGAAGAAATGTGATGTAATCCGCCACTTTCTCCAGATCGCTGATGATGTGGGAGGACACCAGCACCGAATGGCTCTCGTCCTGCACAAAATCCATGAGCATATCAAGGACGTCATCCCGGATGACCGGGTCCAGGCCGCTGGTCGCCTCGTCGAGAATCAGCAGTTCCGCTCCATGGGAGAGCGCAGCCGCAAAGGCAAGCTTTACTTTCATTCCTTTTGAAAAATCTTTAATCTTCTTGTTTTTCGGCAGCTCAAACTGTTCGAGAAACTGCCGGTAGCTCTTCCAGTTCCAGCGTGAATAAATACCGGACAGAAATGTACCGATCTCCTCCGGCGTGAAAATGTCCGGAAAATGATTCTCGTCAAAAACAATTCCAATCTTGTCTTTGACGGCAATCTCTTCTGCCGTGTGATCCTTTCCAAAAATCCGTATTTCTCCCGCACTTTTTTCTGTTTCGTTTAATATGCAGTTGATCGTTGTGGACTTCCCGGCCCCGTTTTCCCCAATCAGTCCCATGATCACACCCCGAGGCAGAGAAAAACTGATATCGTCAAGAACAAAATCTCCGTAATCTTTTGATAAATGCTTCACTTCCAAAATGTTTTCAGTCATCTATTCCTCCTCCTGATACATCAGTGTCAACAAATCAATCAGTTTATCAAGAGCAATCCCGCTGGCGCGGGCAATCTCAATCGCTTCCCCAAACCTCTCCTCGATTCTTTTCTGCTGTTCTTCCAGATAAAAATCCTGATTCTGTGCCGATACATAGCAGCCCTTTCCGGCAGTCGTCTCGATAAATCCATCTTCCTGAAGGACCGCATAGGCCTTCTGCACGGTCAATATACTGATATGGAGAGATCTGGCCAGGGAACGCACAGACGGAATCGAATCGCCCGCCTTTAGTTCTCCGCTGATAATCGCCGCCTTTATCTGCGATGCAATCTGTTCATATAAAGGCTTGCTGCTCTTATTGCTCACGACAATCTCCAAAATATCATCACCTCTCACACCGTTTTATACTGTATCATATATACAAGTACAGTTTATAACACCACAGGTCAGTTGTCAATATGGAATTCCAGCAAAATTTCTTATGAAACAAAAAGAGCCTCCCGCTGCGCTTAAACAACGGGAGGACATCTCCTTAACGGAAGAACATCTCCTTTTAATGTGAAAGCAAAATGCTGTGAAGCATTTTCTTTTTTTAATTATTCTCAATTATCTTTTCGTCTGAACTGTCTCTTCTTCCGGATCAGCCCTGCTTCTCGAAGAAAAAGAGCATCTTCATGACAAAAGACTTCGTAATCTCATATACCGAATACTGCGCATAGTCCACATGAGCAATCTCCATAGCCTGTTTCTGTTTCTCCGTGGCCGTAGTATAAGGATAGATTCCGAACAGAAATGGAAAAAATGCATAGAGGAACTCCTGCATATCATTCACGCTCATATGCGGGAAGAACTTCTCCAGGCAGCAGGTAATGGTCCGCATGGCTTTTGCGTACACTGTTTTAAAGGACACCAGATTCTCCAGGCGGCTGTTGCCTTCCATATCATAAAGGTTCATGGACATGAGCTTAAGCATCGTACCCCGTCTCTCCAGCGTGACGGCAAGCTCATGGGCAAACTCTACGGCTGTCAGAGATTCATTCTGATGAATAATCGCCTCCAGATCGGCAATCCACGCTTCATGCTCGCGCTGTAAAAGAGCCAGAAAAATCTCTTCTTTTGTCTGAAAATAATTATAAATGGAGGTACGGGTAAAAGAAGTCTTCTCTCCGATATCCCTGATGGTGATATCTTTAAATCCCATAGTCTCATAAAGTGACGCACAGGCGTTTACAATCTCTTCTTTTCTTGCATTGGTCAATTCTTCTGAACCCTTTGGCATAACTATTTCCTCTTTTCCGGTCATTACTGATATTTATTATAGGGACTTCCCTTCCTCCTGTCAAGTGAACTGCCCATTGTCTAAAACCACTGGGCTTCCTGCTTCATCGACCTCGTAACCTACTATCTCCACAGGCGTTAATTCGGGCAGTCCCTGCCCTATATATGTTTACGCTATCTGCCTTAATCCTTCTGCTAATATATTTTTAGCGGCATTTATATCTCTGTCATGTATCGCTCCACATTGCGGACATATCCATGTTCTTACTGACAAATCTTTTATATCCGGATTCTGATACCCGCAAACGAAACATAATTGACTGCTGGCATAAAATGTATCTATTTTGATATATTCCCTGCCATTCCATTTTGCCTTATACTCTAACTGTCTCGTCAGCTCGTACCACGATACATCACTTATGCCTTTTGCCAGATGATGATCTTTTACCATATTTTTTATCTGCAAATTCTCAGAGACTATCACTTGGTTTTCGCTGATAATCTCATGGGAAATCTTATGCAGATAATCTTTTCTGGTATTTCTTATCTTCTCATGGCATAATGCTATCTTTTTCTTTGTTTTATAATAGTTTTTACTTCCCTTTTCTTTATGGGACAGCTGCCTTTGCAGCTTTGCCAGCTGTCTTTCGTATTTCCTTATGATCCTTGGATTCTCATAGTTCTTCCCATCGGAAGTAATGCATAGATCCTTGATCCCCAGATCTATCCCTATGCTGTCCTTTGTATGTGCCAGTTCCTTATGTTCCGTTTCTACAAGTATGGACACATAATATTTTCCACTGGGAGCCTGCGAGACAGTCGCCGACTTGATCTGTCCTCTGAATTCCCTGTGTAACTTTGCTTTTACCTCTTTTAATTTAGGCAGTTTTACCTTACCATTCTCAAAATCTACCGCTATATTTCCATTTGTATAATTTGTTGTATAGGATCTATGGCTGTCATGTTTACTCCTGAATTTTGGATATCCCGCATGTTCCCTGAAAAATTTCTGATAGGCAGAGTCCATGTTATAAATTGCATTGGTCAGGGCGAATTTATCGACTTCCCTTAGCCATTCATACTGTGACTTTAATTCCCTATTGCAGTAATTATTACAGTCGGTTTTACTCATGGATTTCTTTTCTTTCTCATATAGTTCTTTCCGATATTCCAGTGTACGGTTATAAACAAAACGACAACAGCCAAATGTTTTTGCAATCTGTGTTCTCTGTCCGCTATTCGGATATATCCTGTATTTATATGCTTTCAGCATTGACTGTCATCCCCTTTCTATCCCTGGTTTTCTATATATTTTCGGAGCATCCTTTCTGTTTGATTTCCACGTTCCCATAACGCAAGTTTAGCACAAGCCATCACTTTTGGCTACCCTAACCCATTGTCTAAACACGACAAACGCATGAATGTGTTTCCCAACTAAACCTATCGTTTTTTAAAATTTTTACAAGTTCATAAGTTCATCCAGATATTTTTCCGGATTTGTTCCTATCGCATACCGTTTCTTTTTTATGCTCATTGGACAGCGTCCCACTTCTGATATCTTCAAGATATTCAATGCCAGCTTCCTGATAATATTCAGATTATAAGCTGCCTGCTTCTCTAATGTGTGATTCCCATCTTCCCGAAA
>NZ_NFIR01000109.1:0-632 GCF_002159465.1 Eubacterium sp. An3 | reverse complement strand
CGTAAAGGAGGATGAAACCGTATGATGGAGATTACCGCAGAAATCCGGGCGCTGATCGACAAGGCAGCCGCCGGTGTGGAGCTGGCCGGGGACGAGTACATAGACCCGGCAGACGGCCTCATTCACTGTAAGAAGTGCGGCGGCCAGAGGCAGACTGTTGTGCCACGCTTTGGGAAACCGGGCTACTTCATGCCCCGCTGTATCTGCCAGTGCCAGCGGGAGGCCGAGGAACAGCGCAAAGCCACCGAGGAACGGCAGCGCCGCATGGAGCGTATCAAGCGCCGGAAGGCCCAGGGCCTGCAAGACCGCTATCTGTACGACTACACCTTTGCCAACGACAACGGCCAAAATCCTCTGATGGACAAGGCCCGCGCCTATGTGGAGAACTGGAAGGAGGCTTACAAGAACAACACCGGTCTGCTGCTGTTTGGGGATGTGGGAACCGGCAAGTCCTTTTTCGCCGGTTGTATCGCCAACGCCCTGCTTGACCGGGATGTGCCGGTGCTGATGACGAACTTTCCCACCATCCTGAACCGCCTGACGGGGATGTTCTCCGAGGACAGGGCCGACTTTATCGCCAGCTTTGACGAGTACGACCTGCTCATCATTGACGATTTGGGTGTGGAGCGCAG
>NZ_NFIR01000108.1:0-659 GCF_002159465.1 Eubacterium sp. An3 | reverse complement strand
ACTGTTTTCAGTTCTGCCTGATCTGTGGATGCTGCTACGGTATCCAGATATGTACCTGTTTCCTGCACACGCTCATAATAGCGTCTGTCTGAATTAAATGCCTGACGGTCATAGAGACGGATTGCTTCAATCGTATCTTCGGTAACACCATTGTCTCTTAAAATTTTTTCTTCTCTCTCTTTCCAGAGTTTCCATTTATACTCTGCTTTTCCATGGTTGTATGCCATTTTCCTTACCTCCAATCTGATTTGTTTGAACATTCAGATTGGAAAGGGCGGAGAACGGCAGCCGATACCGGAAGAAGGCTTGTCCTTTTTCCCGACACATATCGACAAACAAAAAACCGCAAAGGCTGTTAAACCTTTGCGGCAGTGAGAAAAATAAGAACTATGTTGTAGAGCTAAAACTTCTACATTAGGGGCGTGAGAGTACCACCAACAGCAGAAGATTTTTTTGAGAGGTTATCCTCATTCCTGTATGAAATTATGTAGGTAGTTGCTGCTTTGAATAAGCAGCGGGGCGGCTGAAGCAGACCAGCACATAAAAAAGTGTCTTTGACACTTCAACCCCCTAGCCCCCATTCATGGGGGAATTAGGGGTTTCTTTTTGTGCTGTTTTCCTTCATAATAGTCTTATGAATATCCTTCAAAGAATTTTTA
>NZ_NFIR01000107.1:0-705 GCF_002159465.1 Eubacterium sp. An3 | reverse complement strand
TTCCCCGGCAGCCACCTGCTCTCCCATGCCGTCTCCAGCATAGTACCATCGGCCGTCCAGGTCTTAACCATCGTGTTCGGGATGGGTACGGGTGTGTCCCCTGGGCGCATCGCCACCGGAAATTTCAGTATCAACTTTTCATTGATAACTGAATAACAAAACTAACCTCTACTTGTTCTTCCTTAGAAAGGAGGTGATCCAGCCGCACCTTCCGATACGGCTACCTTGTTACGACTTCACCCCAGTTACCGGCTCCACCTTCGACAGCTCCCTCCTGATGGTTGGGTCACTGGCTTCGGGCATTTCCGACTCCCATGGTGTGACGGGCGGTGTGTACAAGACCCGGGAACGTATTCACCGCGACATTCTGATTCGCGATTACTAGCGATTCCAGCTTCGTGTAGTCGGGTTGCAGACTACAGTCCGAACTGGGACGGCCTTTTTGTGGTTCGCTCCCCCTCGCGGGTTCGCCTCACTCTGTAACCGCCATTGTAGCACGTGTGTCGCCCAGATCATAAGGGGCATGATGATTTGACGTCGTCCCCACCTTCCTCCAGGTTATCCCTGGCAGTCTCTCCAGAGTGCCCGGCCGGACCGCTGGCTACTGAAGATAGGGGTTGCGCTCGTTGCGGGACTTAACCCAACATCTCACGACACGAGCTGACGACAACCATGCACCACCTGTCTCTTCTGTCCCGAAGGAAA
>NZ_NFIR01000106.1:0-743 GCF_002159465.1 Eubacterium sp. An3 | reverse complement strand
CCCCGGACGGTCAAGCTGTCGTGCCGTTTCCAGCGGTATTCATTCCCGGCGCGGGTAAGCTGCTCGCCCTGTGATTGCAGGAAAGAAACAAGGTCGGCTTGGTTCGCCCGGTTTATCTGTTCTTGGGTGTAGTACAAAAATCTCAACTCCTTTCATCGTTCTAAGTCGTGCTGCTTGGTGCGGGTCTGCTCCGGCTGGTCGGCTTTCAGCGCAATATCAACGCACTTGCGGATATTGTGCAGCTCGGCAACCTCGGCGCGGGTTTCTTTCAGCTTGGTATATTCCGCTGTTCTCTGCCCGCTGAGGGTGGCGTACTCTTTTTCCCATTCAGCGATAGGCAAGCTCTTTGTCCCTTTCGGCAGATTTGCATGGAGATAGCGGCTCGCTGCGTTCCATAGCGTAAGCTCGGCGCGGTGGGCTTCCTCGTACTTGTCGCGCTTGCTCGTCCAGCCATTTTTCAGCTTTTTCAGCTCGTCGTGAATGGGCTTGTACTCGGTGTAGTTCTTCCCGTATTCAATCAGCTTTTGTAATTCTTTCATGCGCTTCTCGGCGGTTTTCATGCCCGCCCGGATAGCGTCGGCTTGGTCGCTGACAGAGGAAAGGGTAGCGTCCAGCTCCGCAAGGGTGGAAATGCCATGCTCGGAAAGATAGCCTACTGCCTTTGCAACGGTTTTCAGTTCATCGGCGGCGTGCTGCCTTTGCCAACTTTGCGAATACTTCCGGCTCTTTTCTCTCTGAACGCT
>NZ_NFIR01000105.1:0-783 GCF_002159465.1 Eubacterium sp. An3 | reverse complement strand
GTGGAAATGCCATGCTCGGAAAGATAGCCTACTGCCTTTGCAACGGTTTTCAGTTCATCGGCGGCGTGCTGCCTTTGCCAACTTTGCGAATACTTCCGGCTCTTTTCTCTCTGAACGCTTAAATACTTCATCAGCAGATTTGCAAGGCCGGGGGATTGCGGGGGCTGCTCCGGGGCGTTTTCCCGCGCCTTGAACAGTTCGCCAATCCATTCTTTGAGCTTTCCAATCTGCGCCCGGATTTCCCGGATAAGGCGGTTTGCCTTTTGGATATTCCGGTTCAGCTCGCCTTTCTCGGTGGCTATGCCTTTCTTCTCCATTTGACAAGCCGCTACGCCCATGTGGACGGTAGGCAGCTCGTCAATGCCGCGCTCGGCGTTACTGCGGTGGTCGATACGCTCCGGGCGTCCGGCGCGTTCAAGGTAGGCATTTGAAATATCCGCCCATGCCTTGCGCCATAAAAGCGCGTTGCCCTTGTCGTTCCAGCCTGTGAGGTCAACTTTGTGTGTCTTGTATCTGCCGCTTGGTAAGCGTATGCGCTCGCCGTTCTCGTCAATGTCATATTCCTTTTTGGACTTCGCCGCCCATGCGCCGCGCTCGTCAAGGGGGCGCATAGTAAGCATGATATGACAATGGGGGTTGCCGCTGTCGGTGTCGTGAATGGCAAAATCAACGCACATTCCTCTGGAAACAAATTGAGAGGAACAGTATTCCCGGACAAGCCGGATCTGTTCCTCTCTGGATAACTCTATGGGGAGCGCCGCGTCAATCTCTCTGGCAAGCTGG
>NZ_NFIR01000104.1:0-783 GCF_002159465.1 Eubacterium sp. An3 | reverse complement strand
CCAGCTTGCCAGAGAGATTGACGCGGCGCTCCCCATAGAGTTATCCAGAGAGGAACAGATCCGGCTTGTCCGGGAATACTGTTCCTCTCAATTTGTTTCCAGAGGAATGTGCGTTGATTATGCCATTCACGACACCGGCAAGGGCAATCCCCATTGTCACATCATGCTTACCATGCGCCCCCTTGACGAGCGCGGCGCATGGGCGGCAAAGTCCCAAAAGGAATATGACCTTGATGAAAACGGCGAGCGTATCCGCTTGCCAAGCGGCAGATACAAGACGCACAAAGTTGACCTGACCGGCTGGAACGACAAGGGCAACGCCCTCTTGTGGCGTAAGGCATGGGCGGATATTTCAAACGCCTACCTTGAACGAGCCGGAAGCCCGGAGCGTATCGACCACCGCAGCAACGCCGAGCGCGGCATTGGCGAGATACCCACCGTCCACATGGGCGTGGCGGCTTGCCAGATGGAGAAGAAAGGTATTGCCACCGAGAAAGGCGAACTGAACCGGAATATCCAAAAGGCAAACCGCCTTATACGGGAAATCCGAGCGCAGATTGGAAAGCTCAAAGAATGGATTGCCGACCTGTTCAAAGCGTGGGAAACCGCCCCGGAACAGCCGCAACAATCCCCCGGCCTTGCAAATCTGCTGATGAAGTATTTGAGCGTTCAGAGAGAAAAGAGCCGGAAGTATTCGCAAAGTTGGCAAAGGCAGCACGCCGCCGATGAACTGAAAACCGTTGCAAAGGCAGTAGGCTATCTTTCCGAGCATGGCATTTCCAC
>NZ_NFIR01000103.1:0-798 GCF_002159465.1 Eubacterium sp. An3 | reverse complement strand
GTCTCTAAGGGGTCTCTCACATTTCTGCTAGGAGATCTCATCTTGAGGGGGGCTTCACGCTTAGATGCCTTCAGCGTTTATCCCTCCCCGTCTTGGCTACCCAGCCGTGCCATTGGCATGACAACTGGTCCACCAGCGGACGGTCCATCCCGGTCCTCTCGTACTAAGGACAGCTCCTCTCAGATCTCCTGCGCCCGCGCCGGATAGGGACCGAACTGTCTCACGACGTTCTGAACCCAGCTCGCGTACCGCTTTAATGGGCGAACAGCCCAACCCTTGGAACCTGCTCCAGCTCCAGGATGCGATGAGCCGACATCGAGGTGCCAAACCACTCCGTCGATGTGAACTCTTGGGAGTGATAAGCCTGTTATCCCCAGGGTAGCTTTTATCCGTTGAGCGATGGCAATCCCACGTTATGCCACCGGATCACTAAGTCCTACTTTCGTACCTGCTCCACCCGTCGGTGTCGCAGTCAAGCCTCCTTCTGCCTTTGCACTCTCTGGATGGTTTCCAACCATCCTGAGGAGACCTTCGAGCGCCTCCGATACCCTTTCGGAGGCGACCGCCCCAGTCAAACTCCCCGCCTGACATTGTCCCATGGCCGGGTCACGGCTCATGGTTAGAAACCCAGTACTGCAAGGGTGGTATCCCAACAGCGGCTCCATAGCGACTGGCGTCGCCACTTCTCAGCCTCCCACCTATCCTGTACATGCAATACCGAATCCCAGTATCAGGCTGGAGTAAAGCTCCATGGGGTCTTTCCGTCCTGGCGCGGGTAACCAGCATCTTCACTGGTAT
>NZ_NFIR01000102.1:0-814 GCF_002159465.1 Eubacterium sp. An3 | reverse complement strand
GCAGATCCCTTCCGCAGTCCGAACCCCGCGATGCACGCATCACGGTTTGGGCTCTTCCGCTTTCGCTCGCCGCTACTGACGGAATCGATGTTTCTTTCTCTTCCTCCGGGTACTTAGATGTTTCAGTTCCCCGGGTTCCCCTCCGCACGCTATGGATTCACGTACGGATGACTGAGGGTTGCTCAGCCGGGTTTCCCCATTCAGAGATCTCCGGATCGATGGATATGTGCTCCTCCCCGAAGCTTATCGCAGCTTATCACGTCTTTCATCGGCTCTCAGTGCCAAGGCATCCGCCCTGCGCCCTTCTTCGCTTGACCTTTTCCTCGCCCGTATCCCTCGCAAGGATACGGCTGCTTCCTGCCTGCCCTAGCGTAGGCGGCAGTCCGCGTTTTTCTATTTCTTAATATAAATAGGAATCTGATGTCGTTATTTCTTATCTAAGAATATAACTCTCTGTGTGCAGTTTTCAATGTACATCCTTTCCTTCCGTCTCACACCTGCGGTTCCTCTTCTTTTGAAAGGGAACCGGGCAGCCACCTGCTCTCCCATGCCGTCTCCAGCATAGTACCATCGGCCGTCCAGGTCTTAACCATCGTGTTCGGGATGGGTACGGGTGTGTCCCCTGGGCGCATCGCCACCCGGAAGGTTCGTTATCAACTTTTACTGTCCTAAGACAGCTCACTTGATAACTGAATAACAAAACAACTCTCTACTTGTTCTTCCTTAGAAAGGAGGTGATCCAGCCGCACCTTCCGATACGGCTACCTTGTTACGACTTCACCCCAGTTACCGGCTCCACCTTCGACAGCTCCCT
>NZ_NFIR01000101.1:0-884 GCF_002159465.1 Eubacterium sp. An3 | reverse complement strand
GAGGGGTGATTTTCTCGTTTCTCATGGCTGTACCTCCTGAAATGAAAATGCTCTAAGTGACTGCTTCACTAACCATGACAAAAACCATGATTAAGAAGTCACTTAGAGCATACATCTCCGCTGGCGAGCTTGTATTTCTTGTACTGCCTCACGGCAAAGTGCTGGGGACTCCGCTTCTCCAAGCCGTCAAACATATAGTCCACGGCGTTTTTGAAGGTTTCGTCGTCCTCCCGGACTTCCATGCTGTTTATCATTTCTACCAGCGTATTCATGTTGCGTTCTTCCTCCGGCCCCTCAAAGACGATATAGGCCACAAGGGCGCAGTACAGGAGCGTTTCGGCTTTGGTCCAGAACTCGTCCCCCTCTTTTCCGTCGCCTTTGGTGTTGGCAATCAGGGCGTTGACAAATTTCAGGACGTCGCTTTCCGTCTTGATGTAGGCCAGCGGATTGTAGTGCATGGATTTTGAAAAATCTATGCTGTTGAACACCCGCACCTTATAGCCCTGCCGCTGCAAGAACCGCCCGCACTGGTCGAGGGTCCCGCCCTTCGGGTCTACGCACACATAGGAGCTGTGGGCCTGAAGGAGCTGGGGCGTGAGCCAGAAGCGGGTCTTGCCCGAGCCGGACGAGCCGATCACACAGGCGTTTAAGTTCCGGGCATTGGCCGGGATTTTCGGGCGGGTGTTCATGGTGAGAAATTCCGTTCCCGTCAGAATGACGTTGTTCTGGAATTTCGGGTCAACGAATGGTTTAATGTCCTCCGGCGTGCCCCATGAAGCGTTTTGTCAAGTGCTTTTTTGAGTTATTGACGCAAATTCTTGTGAAAGTGCGAAAGTGCAAAGTGCAAAGGGTCTGCGTTTTGCACTTTCAGCTTGCGGGTTCGG
>NZ_NFIR01000100.1:0-893 GCF_002159465.1 Eubacterium sp. An3 | reverse complement strand
ATGGCGTTTCCATAAACGTTCGAAAGTTGAGTCGCAAAACGCAAGTCGTCTGCGATTATGCCATAGGTCCCACGCTTATTCAAAAAAATATGGCAGCGATTCCATGCAAAGCATGAATCTCTGCCATAGGGCATAAGCTGTTTTTGGTGCGACAGCCCCGCGAGCATTTTACTTTATTCATTTTTACAAATTTTTTTGACGTCCTCATTCCATGGAGCCAATAATGCCAGCTGTTTATCGCTCATATCTTCATTTGGGCGGTGCTCCAAGACATAAGTCAGGTGTTTAAAAATATTTAAATCATGAGCTTTTGCCATCTCAACCATGGTATATGCCACAGCGCTTGCGTGTGCCCCTTCCGGTGTTGCACAAAAGAGCCAGTTCTTTCTGCCCACTGTAAAAGGCCGGATGGAATTCTCGCTTAAATTGTTTGACAGACTGCATCGTCCATCTTCCAGATAAGTATACAGGTACTGTTTTCGATTTTGGGCATACTTCACCGCTTTATCAAAACGGGAATTTACGGCCGGATGCTGCTTTTCCAGCCACTCAAAGAAACTGTCGATAACTGATTTGGATTTTTTTGATCGATATTCTTTCCGCTGTTCAAAGGAATAGCCATGTTCCTTACAGTATCTTTCGTGTATAAACAGCTTGTCGCAGTACTGGACACCCTGGACAGCCGGGATACTCAAGTCATCCTGTTTCCCTTTTGGAATGGCATCCAGGAAATACCTTCGGACATGGGCCTTATTCGAGAACTGGAATAAGGCCCATTATCCCAGAAGTATTATTATCCCAGAAGTAAGTCTTCATGTGGCATAAATGTTGCTTTTTACAGTATATTTCTTGAATAACGATAGTACTCCTTTACAATGAAAATGTAACTAATT